>JBHYDF010000153.1:6144-20567 GCA_051861145.1 Nostocaceae cyanobacterium | reverse complement strand
TCTGCGATTACGCCCTGGGGCTTGCGTATCGCTCTACTCGGATGAACTCATAATACTGCCTCTCCCAAGGAGCGTATACATAACGAATTGAAGTCCGACTTGCGACAAAAGACTTATGATTTGGCGTCTTGGTCTGCAAATGAGTGTATTAAAAAATATGACTGACAGGAACCATATGTCATGAGATGGCTAGTTTTTTCTTGGTGGGTCGGTGCTAGTTTCCGATGCCGTCCCAAAAATCACCCATCCCGTCCAAAAAACAACAAACTGCTGTAAATCGTATCGGCCTCAGGGCGCTCATCCATCTCATTGGCACCGATCACAACATAAGCAGATCAACAAATGTTTTCCCAAAAAAGGCTAGATGAACATACACAAGAGGCAATAAATCTGATTATGGCAGGTGTAAAAAAGATGTGAGCTAGTTTCTCTGTCCAGGGCTGTGGTTTCAACAACACACTCAATATGAAAAATAGCTTGTCTTCTACTCGTTGCAATAAGCGCCTTTGTGCCCCCTCCCACAGAACGTTTCCGTGGCTTTTTTTTTGATGAGGCGATCGCCTCCTGATTGAGTACAATTTTAAACATTTGTGACAGTTCATCGAATGCCTTGCGGTTTAGCCCAGTAAATGCCCTCAGTAGGCGGTCAACTTTGGCGCACCCGATTGATATCTAGCATTTTCCTGTCTCATTCCAGCCGCTGATACTTAACTTTACCTTATTAAGCGACAAGTCTATTAATTGGAAGCTATTAGAAAATGCGCGTTGTGGAGCAGTGTCATGAACCAACTTGAGACGAAAGCACTAATTTCGGGCAAACCTAGAGTGGGCACAAAATTAAACGTAAAAATTCAGTATTACAAGGGGTACGTATATGCGCTTGTGCGATAAGCCTTTATGAGCCGCGGGAAAAGCCCTATCGCTTTCACCAAGCACAAAACACTTTGGTGATCGCAATTATCCAAAGCGATCGCATTGTTCAACATCTTGATAGCTATCTAACAACTCCTGATCAAATGCGATCAATTTAGGAATACTCTCTGTAAAGGATATCAAATTAGGAAAGCACTTTTGGCAGCAGATGCAGGTGTTGAACGTTAGTTGTATTACTTACACATCCGTTACCAAAAAAATTCAAAATTCAACCGAGCAAAATTCAAAATTGAAGATTAAGAAACAAACTGCTGTTGAATAAATAAATTTAGGTTTAAAGCCCCTAAATTTATTTATGGAAAATATAAAATATATAAGCCGAAATACGAAGTATGAGGCTTATGGCGTCCACAGTCGGCAGGCCCCTAAATTTATTTATGGGGATTGTAATTTTGCCATAAAGAATTTTGAATTTTGAATTCGAGCGAAGCGAGTGACGGGTGATTATGCAGGAGCCGTGTCTCCGAAAAAAAAATGGGCGAACCGGGAGTTTTGATGAGAAACATCTCATCAAATTCTCATGTCCACCTCATAAACAAATGTGAACCTGTGTATAGCAGGTAAAACAAAAACACAAAATTTCATTGCTGTCAAAAGTTCACCTGAGTTGAGAAATAGCTCCCATGTGTGTTTGCGTTATTGGTACAGGATATATCGGTCTTGTGACCGGAGCTTGCTTGGCACAAATCGAACATCAAGCTATTTGCGTAGATAATAACGCTGACAAAGTTGTTCTCATGCAGTCTGGTCAATCTCCCATTTCTAAACCAGGACTCGCAGAAATCATGCAATCTGCTATGGAAGCAGGCAGACTAGAGTTCACCACTGATTTAGGTGTTGGTCTTTTCCATGGAGAGATTCTCTTCATTGCTGTGGGAACCCCTGCCCTACCTACAGGTGAAAGTGATACACGCTAAGTAGAAGCCGTAGCAAAAGGTATAAATACTCACCTCAAGGTCAGAGGGTTTAAGCTAACTTTACTTTTCGTTATATACTTCTGTTTTTTGCGCCTTTTTACTTATAGCTCAAAACCTACAGGACTTACGCAACTAGCACAATTGACCTTGGCACGGCTTTGCCACGCCCTCGTTTGATATTCAGAGGCCTACCCAAATCTAACATCAATTTGAGGTATAGAAAACATGAAACTGATGGTGTATTCTCACGATGCGTTCGGTTTGGGTAACATGCGCAGAATGTTAGCTATTTGCGAGCATCTGCTACAGGAAATTCCCGGACTTTCAATCTTACTTTTGTCCGGTTCACCCATGCTTCAAGGGTTTCGCTTCGACAACTTAGCAAAGTTTATCAACAACAACTAGTTGCTAGTCATTAGTAGACTTAATGAAAAAAATCATGTTTTACTGCCAATACCTGAGTGGTATGGGTCATTTAGTTCGTAGCACAGAGATTGTCCGAAGTCCTCCGATTTTGCAAGCACTCAATTTATCTGCTGACCAAAAAGAATTGATTTGTGCATTCCCATAGCTACTCAAAAATTACGATTAGTTAATAGCTAATAGTCCATAAATGAACAATTAACTCCAAACGAAAAATCCCAAAAAAATAACAATTGCTAATTATTTTTTCAAGCATTACCCCTTTTAAAAATATGAAAATAGCATTCATAGTTTGGCGTTTTCCAGTGCTATCAGAGGCGTTTATCCTCAATCAAATTACTGGTTTAATTGACCGTGGACATGAAGTTCATATTCATCCTGTCAACGGCTTGCCAAAAAACTATACAGGCAAAGTGCATCCCGTTGTCGAAGAATACAAACTACTAGAACACACTTATTACCCACCAACTCTACCAAAAAATATCTTGTTACGTTTTTTCAAAAGTATAGGCTTAGTCTTGAAAAAGCTTGACAAAGGTTCTTTACAAACTTTGCAATTACTTAATCTGGAAAAGTATGGTCATGAAGTTGCCACATTAAAGACTTTTTACAGAACTGCTGCCCTACTTAATGATGGAGAATATGATATTATCCACTGTCAATTTGGTACTTTAGCACCCATTGCTCTTGCTTACCGAGATGCTGGAATTATCAAAGGTAAATTGATTACTACTTTTCGTGGTATTGACATTAGTAAATACGTGCAAGAGCAAGGTGAGGATGTTTATGAGCAACTCTTTAGAGAAGGCGAATTCTTCTTAGCAAACTGTGAGTTTTTTGGGAATAGAGCTATAAAATTAGGCTGTCCCCAAAATCGAATTGTTGTTCACGGTTCGGGACTTGATTGTAGTAAGTTTGCTTTTAAACCACGTTATTTTCCTGGTGATGGTAAAGTCAGAATTGCTACCACAGGACGTTTAGTAGAAAAGAAAGGAATTGAGTATGGTATTCGTGCAGTTGCTAAACTAGCAGAAACTAACCCAAATTTTGAATACAACATTATCGGTGATGGAGAATTAAAGCAAACTTTTGAGCAGCTAATTGCTGAATTAAATGTTGGTCATGTTGTGAAACTTTTGGGTTGGAGACAACAAAAAGAAATCATTGAAATTCTCGATACCTGCCATATTTTTGTTGCTCCCAGTGTCACAGCAGTAGATGGAAATCAAGATGCACCTGTGAATACATTAAAAGAAGCAATGGCAATGGGATTACCTGTAATTAGTACTTTACATGGTGGAATTCCGGAATTAGTAGAAAATAGAGTTTCAGGATTTTTAGTACCAGAAAGAGATGCGGATGCTATTGCAGATAAATTGAATTTACTCATGCAAAATTCCGAGATTTGGTCAGCGATGGGTAAAGCTGGACGTGCGCGAGTGGAAGAGAAATACGACATGAATAAACTCAATGATGAGTTAGTAGCAATTTATCAACAAATACTGAATTCAGCATTACCTCAGCACCAAACACCACATCTACAAAAAGAATTAACCTGCATTTAAAAATACACTCTTTAAAAACATGAAAGTAGCATTCTTTGTTGCACATTTTCCAGTACTGTCAGAGCCATTTATTTTAAATCAAATTGTAGGAACAATCCAACGGGGACACGAAGTTGATATTTACTCCCTAGATGGGCCTCCAGCTGATACATTTAAGGTGCATCCATTGGTAGAAGAATATCAACTACTTGGGCGCACGTACTACGCACCAACTCGACCAAATAATGAGTTATGGCGGAATTTCAAAGCCTGGGTTTTGTTGCTGACAAATTTTTCCAAAAACCCCTCAATTTGTCTACAACTGTTGAATAAATCTCGATACGGTAGTCAAGCTAAATCATTAAAATTGCTCTACCGTGCTATACCTTTTCTCGGTGCAAAGAAATCCTACGACATTATCCACTGTCAGTTTAGTACTTTGGGTGTGTTTGGTGTTTGGTTTCGCCAACTTGGTTTGTTAGAAGGAAAGTTGATTTCAACATTTCGCGGTTCTGATATTAGTAAGTTTCTCCCCAGGTGGGGTAAAAAAACTTATGAGGAACTCTTCCAGGAAACAGATTTTTTCTTAGCTAACTGCGAATTCTTTGGTAATAAAGCTATTGCTTTAGGCTGTGAAAAAAGTAAGATTCTAGTTCATGGTTCGGGAATAGATTGTGGTAAGTTTGCTTTTCAGCCGCGTTATTTTCCTGCTGGTGGTAAAGTCAGAATTGCCACCACAGGAAGGTTAGTAGAAAAGAAGGGAATAGAATATGTAATTAGAGCAGTTGCTCAAGTAGCTCATACTTATCCTAATTTGGAATACAGCATTATCGGTGATGGGGAATTAAAGGAGCATTTTGAAAATCTGATTGCTGAATTAAATATTGGTGAGATTGTGAAACTTTTGGGTTGGAAACAACAGCGAGAGATTATTGATATTCTCGACAAATGTCATATTTTTGTGGCTCCGAGTGTCACTGGTGCTGATGGGAATCAAGATGCACCTGTGAATACTTTAAAAGAAGCAATGGCTATGGGATTACCTGTAATTAGTACTTTACATGGTGGAATTCCGGAATTAGTAGAAGATGGAGTTTCAGGATTTTTAGTACCAGAAAGAGATGCTGATGCCATTGCAGAGAGATTAACTTATTTGATTCAGCATTCCGACGCTTGGTCAGCAATGGGTAGAGCTGGACGTACGCGGGTGGAAGCTAATTATGACATGGATAAACTTAATGATAAATTAGTAGAAGTTTATCAACAAGTAGTGAATTATCAATTGCCTAAGCAAAATTTGCGACAGCAACCCGTATATGTCGATTCACAAGTCTCCTCCCTACTAACCTAAATCTTGTTTTATTTAAGACAAATGCCAAAAATTGAAGTATTGGAGATGCACTTTGATGTGTCAAAAACAGAGGCGAATGATTAGCCCTCATAATTACATTGACTCTAGCATATACTTCAATTTCCTCTCAGCCAGATGCAGGCTGCATTTCAAATTTTCTGATTTCAGTTCCTGTCTGTACGAGATGATTAACTCTGCATGAACTGGCAATTTGTCAAAAATAGACTTGTTGGGTAATAAGCTCAAAAATACTTGAAAATTTTCTTTCGGCAAGCCTTTAATCGATTTTAGTTACTATTTACCAACAGATGTATTTGATTGTTTTCAAGAACATAGTTTGTACTATTTTTTTTCACATTTAACAACGCTATTACCTGTGAAAAATCAAGGAAATATCAAAATGGAGCTACTTACAATGACAGAACTAATCGTAACAATTGTTGTTGTCCCTCGCGAGCGTTTTAGCTGCACTCAAGACTCATTAGAAAGTATTTACGAACACACAAAAATTCCTTTCAAGTTAATTTATGTAGATGGAAATTCTCCGGCAAAAGTCCGCCGTTATCTTGAAGCAAAAGCCCAAGAAAAAAAATTCAAAATTATTCGCACAGATTATTACCTTTCTCCCAACCATGCTCGTAATATTGGCTTGAATCAAGTTGATACGAAATACCTCGTGTTTGTTGATAATGATGTTATCGTTTCACCAGGTTGGTTAACAGCTTTGGTAAACTGTGCAGAGGAAACAGGTGCAACTGTCGTTGGTCCGTTGATGTGTGAGAAGCAACCTATCCATCAACGTGTGCATTTTGCAGGTGGAGAAAGCCATGTTGTTGTTGATGTTAAAGGCAGACGACATCTGCGTGAGAAGATGTATAAGCAGGGTCAGCAAGTAGCAGAATTACGACCTCAACTGCAAAGAACTGAGACAGAATTAGCAGAATTTCATTGCACTCTAGTCCGCATGGAAATATTTGAGCATATTGGCTATTTAGATGAAGCCATGCTGAATACGAAAGAACATCTAGATTTCTGTATGATGGTGGCACAAACAGGGGGAACAATTTATTTTGAGCCTGATAGTCTCGTTACTTATGTTCCAGGACCTCCTCTAGAATGGAGTGATTTACATTTTTATATGTTGCGTTGGAGTGATGCTTGGACTTTAGCGAGTTTAGAACGTATTCGTGAAAAGTGGGATTTGTCGGAGGATGGTTACTTCAAAAGTAAGTACAAAAAGTTAGGAATAAGACGAGTTGCGACCATTATTAAACCTTTGGTGCGTCGTCTTAGCTTTGGGAATGAAAATAAGCCGTTGAAGAGAATGCTGAAAAAACTGGATCGGAAATTTAATCGTTTTCTGACTAACCGCTATGCGAAAATGTTGCCAAAGTGTAAATTGCAGTTAGCACCAATTCAGAAATCTGATTCTGTAACACGAGAGTTATCTACAGAATCAAGTGGACATGACATTAAAGGTGCAACAACCATGAACCTATCCCACTAATATAAAAATGGCGATCACCCGCTGTGCTGGTATCGACTTCGTGTTCTTCACCTAAGAGGATGTCTAAGAAGTTCTGATTTACGCCACCGACTTGATCGTTATCCGTAGCATTGCTGGATAAATGAAAGCTTCTGAACTGGCAGGCAACTCTATCGTCATATTTTCATTTAGTAAGGAGGAAAAAATGGGCCATTTTGTTTGCCCTTGTTGTAATGGTCATTTCCATGAATTCTTACCACATGGAGTTAAACACAGACCAAACGCTCGGTGTCCCAATTGTGGCTCTTTGGAAAGACACCGCTTGCTATGGCTGTATCTTCAAAATAGAACTAATTTATTTTCTGAAAATCTCAAAGTTTTGCATATTGCTCCAGAAGATGTCTTTCAAAAAGCTTTTAGAGCTATGCCCAATCTGGATTATATAAGTGGTGACATTAAGTCATCCCGAGCTATGGTCAAAATAGATATTACAAATATCTTCTATGAAGCTAATTCTTTCGATGTTATTTTGTGCGTTCACGTTCTAGAACATATTCTAGATGATCGAAAGGCTATGAGAGAACTTTTCAGAGTTCTCAAGCCAGATGGTTGGGCAATTTTACAAGTGCCAATTGACTTGAAACGGAATAAAACGTTTGAAGACCCCTGTATAACAACGCCCGAAGATAGAACACGCATCTTCGGACAACATGACCATGTAAGAATATATGGGCGCGACTATCGAGATAGGCTAGAGGAATCAGGCTTTGTAGTAACAGTCGATGGCTATGTGAGAGATTTAGGAATTGACTTGATTAAGAAATATAGCCTAAAGCAACATCAAGAAATATATTTTTGTAGAAAAACGAAACAAAATAATAATTGTTGAGGAGTAAACACCAGGAACTAAAGTTCTTATTAGGCAGTCTTCATGGAAGATTGTCTTTGACAGGTAAAGCTCGTGCGATAGGGCGAAGCCCTTAAGCCGGAGGCTTATCGTTCCTCAAATGGCTTCTCTATTGAGCGATTCTTTTCGTGTTTGACCCCAGTCGCCCTCGCGTCTTCCACGCGCCAACGCTTGCCATCTTCAAATTATGTGTTTCGAGATTTGACAAACATTTATGAATCTGTTGAAGTATCAATGCTTCTGATAAACCAATCGAGAGCTGCAAGTATAGGCGGAAGCAGTAGTGTTGAACAGAGAACGATTAAAAGATAAATATATGCAATGAAAGATTTTCACATTGAAAAATGAGTATAAAAATATTAAAGCTTACGTAAATATAAGATAGTGTTATTAACACAGATATACCGTACCTTTAAGATTAAAATTAGGCATAACCTTTGTTGAATAAGGGTCAATAATTTTGTACTCTTAAGGCGATCGCTTCTTTTGCTTTCCAGCGCTCTATAAGCTGCCACTCGTTCGGCTGACAGCAGTACAAATTCTTTTTGAGATAGCTTTTGCTCATGTGGCTGATTCATTAGTTACTCTGGTAGTTTCCAAGAATTGTTTTAATGAGCTTTGAGTTTTGAGCTGCTTTCGGACGCTATGAATATATTTGATTGCTGCTTACTTGAGAGCAATTAGTGTGTTGATATTCTGACCTCTTAAAACAGTAAACTTACATTGTGATTTGAGATTATATTCACTTTTTTACAAATCTTAGGATTCGCGTATCTCACGCTTTGTGGGTAGCCATTCTTAACGTAGAGCGCCAACTAACACCCTAGGTTAAACCCGGTTTGTGGTGGACTCAGGCAGACTTAAAACTTTCAGAAGATGCACCTCGCGGGCAGCCAACAGTCGGTGAAGGGCTGATGAAAATATTTTCTTAAAAATCCTCTCAGAAAGAAAATGTCGATTCAAGTGAAAATCATGATTTTCAGATTGAACTTAAGCTTTTTTTGCTCTACAATGCGCTTTTATCGATTTTTGTTTATACAGTTATATCAGAATCTTGTCCGTTCTAGAGCTTCTTTTCTCCACCCAAGAGCAGACAGAAGCATCCTGTGTGCTTACGCCCCATCTAACCCATCAGATTGATTGCAAGGGCGCTTTGGGAGGGTATTGCTCTTGGTATTCCTCAAAGGGCGATCGCTTTTTTGATGAACAACACTTTAAGCAAGTCGATTGAGATTTGACCCACGGAAGCTAAAATGCGCTGTGTTTTGCGGCGATCGCTCGACGACAACTGAGCTGAACTTTGTTTTGTCTGCTTATAGCTGTTGATTAAAAGTTGGCACTTCGTGGTGGCGCGATCGCTTTGCTCGGACGCATAACTTAGACAAGAGCGATCGCCCTTGATAGTACAATCGTACTGTCAACGGTGAAGTCGCCAAAGTTAAAACACTCATGTAGTAGGATGCTTCTTGTTTTTTGGCTAGAAGCATCTTTCTATGCCTATCGTTAGTAGCTGGGTGGTCGTACACCAGTCTTGAGGTTTTGTGTACTTGGCTCAAGCTCATCCCTAGATTTGGGGGTGATGTTGAGGAGCGATCGCTCTCTGGCGGGGTCATCATCAAGAATATCTATTTCTGTGCCAGAGAGAACTTTGGGTTTCATCTGTTGTAAATCAGACAACACGGTTTTGAGATTATCAGAATTGAATTTGTAGTATTCAGTCAAATTGCCAATGGGGTAATTGAAATTTCGATAGCGATGGAAAGAAATATTTCTCTACATTACCGGGCGTGATGACAAATTCCTAATACTTGAATAGCAACAGCTTTGTTTGTGTGCGAGTAAATCTCTTTTGACTTCTGCGACTCTCTCGGAAACTGGTCTAGTAGTTACTCCGATTTTGTAGATTTTTCCTTGATTAGTTGTAATTTCGCGCAAAATTCTGATCCAGGGGGCGATTAATACTGCTTTGCGGCATTGTAATCCAAAAGGAGGCGATCGCTCCTGGCAACAGCAACTAGAGGAGTTGAGTAATCATCCTGCTCCCACTGGTTGGGAAACGGAAGGTAAACTTGTTTACTTTGCGATGAAGCCAATCACAATTGTCGTTGCATCCCCGATTGTGATATAGCCAACACTTTTAGAGAGACTTGTGAAATACTGAAAGAACGGTTAAGTACTATTGAGAAGCAATTGCAAAAAGTGAAATTGTAGTATTTGAGCATCTTTTCATCTCTCGCGGTGACTTGCATCATGCATAGGAACAGCAGCAAGTGTCGCACCTCGAAAGACCTGTGACTTTGACCATTAATTGAGCAAAAAGCTCAACATATGCTTCACAACGTAGATAGCCAGTTTATGCTTCAATACGTGATATGCGATTTATTTATTAATAATAATTATCGTATAGTGTGATAGTTGGAGTGCAAAAGCACACTTGCGTGCAAACGAATATTTGGATAAAAAAATGCCAACAAATAACCTTAATTATGAATTATGAAGAGGTTTGAAAATGGAATTCATCAAGTCTCAATATCGTTGGTCTGATTATTTAAACCTTGTAACAACAGAGTTTAACAAGGAGCAGTTTAATGAAGGCAAACTTCATGGTCAAATGGGTTGGGATAACAATAATATTGGGCACATCTGTCAAGCGTCCTTAGAGGATGTCTGAAAAGTTTTGAGGAAGTCATTTTGACTACGCAAGCTGCTTTAACATTAAACGAATCATCGCGACATAAATAAAAGCCTCTGTCGTTTCAGGTAAAATTTCATAGTCCTTACTGAGTCTACGACACCAGTTGAACCAACCAAAAGTTCTTTCAACAAGCCAACGTTTGGGGAGTACAACAAATCCTTTGTGTTGTTCGTGTCGCGTAACTACACTCCAGAGCCAGCGATAAACATCGATAACCCAATGAGCAAAATCCTTACCGCGATAACCACCGTCAACCCAAATCCGAATCAATCTACCAACGCGATCGCGTACTTGATCAAGTTTAGACAAAACTTGTTTTGCACCTGCTTGTTCACTCACGTCTGCGGCAGTAATGACAACAACGATCAGCAAGCCCAAGGTATCGATAAGGATGTGCCGCTTACGTCCCTTGATCTTCTTTCCTGAGTCACTCGCTTCGCTCGAATTCAAAATTCAAAATTCAAAATTCACGCATTACAATCCCCATAAATAAATTTAGGGGCCTTAGACTGTGGACGCCATAAGCCTCATACTTCGTATTTCGGCTTATATATTTTATATTTTCCATAAATAAATAATGGTGCTTTAAACCTAAATTTATTAATTCAAAATTGTTTGTTTCTTAATCTTCAATTTTGAATTTTGCTCGGTTGAATTTTGAATTGTTTTGGTCATACCCAACTTCCTTGGATACCATTGTTGCCGTCTCAACCGAAAGACTCGTGCCATAATTGCCTCGGATGGCGATGGTTCTCGGTTTTGGCTTACACGTACCCATAAACGCAGGCGTTCATGGATTTGTTGCCATGTCCCGTCCTTGCGCCATTGCCGAAAATAATGGTAAACGGTTTTCCACTTTGGGAAGTCGTGGGGAAGCATACGCCATGCACAACCTGCACACAAGATGTAAAGGATTGCATTCACTACTGCTTCCATGTCAAGACTGCGTTTTCTACCGCCTTTTTTAGCTGCTGGAATTAGTCCTGATAGCAGTTCCCACTGCTCTTTGGTCAAATTACTTGGGTACGATGGATTCATGGCTCTCGTAACGCTGTCATACTTAAGTATCTTTTCTACTGACAGGATACCGTTACGTGAGCTTTCTTACTTTTCAGACATCCTCTTAGAACTAATAATAAAAATCCAGTTTTGAGATTGCTATTTGTTGGTATATCTTTTCTTCTCGTTAATATTTGGGTGAATCTACTTTGGCTCAAAATTAGTCGAAAAAGGCGAGGTTGTCGATTAATTTATCGTAAACTTTTTGGGTTCAAACAGATGTTGGCGTTTTTATGCCAGGTTGTTGAACGTAAATATCAAGTTGTTGAAGGTATTTATCTTCCATTGGGCTTTCATAAAGTTATCCAAAATGCAAGCGCCTTCATCAAATAATTAAGTAGGATAGCATGAGTGCGAGGGGGGTCACGAGGCGGTTTTACCGCGCTCAAAACAATTTTTTCAGCGGTAAAACACCGCCTCGTGACCAAGGCGCTTGCATTTTGGACAGGTTTTTCCCAAGGGTTAATATCAACGATTTACAACAAGACAGATATAAGTATTCCTGATAGATACTAACTCTGCTGGTGAAAAAAATTTGGGGCAAAAAGTATCAGAGAATACAAAATTTTTAGAGAATCACCCTTTTGAAAAAACTTTTTGGTTTACTGAAGATAAGTTTTCCTGAAGTTGCTCATCAATACATTCAGGATACTGAACTACGTCGCTATGGCGGCTATCAAGGAATGCAGACTCGCTCCGATTTCAAACCAGAAATTTCTGCTGCCGTATTTGCTGCTACTCCACCCCAAATCCTCAAGCCAATTATTACTTCAAAGGGAGTACACTTGATTTTTGTTGAGCAAATAATTCTGCCTCAATTAGATGAGACACTTTACTTAAAAATTCTCTCCGACTTATTTTCTAACTGGCTAAAACAAAGAATCTCAGAATGTGAAGTTGATGTATCTTTAAAATCAATACCTGTTCAGGAAATCAATAAACAATAGAAATTTTCCAAGCTGATCCAGTCATAGTCTGAAATAACACATTGTGATCATTCACCAGATCCAGCTATGAACTTCTGTAACATATTGCAGAATATCAGGTGTAAGATATGCGACAAGAAAGTAGAAAGGGGACGCACTAATTTGACCTGCTTACAACAAATGAAAATCGTGAAATTTTACCACGCTCTCATTGCAATATCGGTTGGTATATTAATTGTACTGGTTCATCCACAATTAACGATAGCACACAATTCAAATGAGGTAACTAAGATTACTCTGAAAGTTGCAAAGCCAAGCAGTAGTCAATATCTCGATCCAAAGCTGATTCTGAAGCAAAAACAGAAAAATGATCCTGTTTTCACGGCTGTTTCTGGAGTAGAAGTACCAGATAAACCATATAAACAAACTTCAGCCTTACGAATTAATCCTAACAGTGCAATTGACTATGGCGGGCGGGGGGATACTCGCTATCGTTTGAAAGACTATCAAGGAGCAATAGAGGATTATACTCAAGCCTTGCGAATTAATCCCAACTATGATTATGCCTACACTCAACGAGGAATTACCCGTGCCAGCTTAGGAGATTACAAAGCGGCAATTGTGGACTATACACAAGCTTTACGAATCAATCCCAACAATTCAATCGCTTATGGTGGGCGTGGAGATGCCCGTGTCAGCTTGGGAGACCAAAAGGGGGCAGTAGAGGATTATACTCAAGCCTTACGAATTAATCCTAACAGTGCAATTGACTATCGCGGGCGGGGATATGCTCGCGCTCGTTTGAAAGACTATCAAGAAGCGATTGAGGACTACACCCAAGCCTTGCGAATTAATCCCAATGATGCAGAAGCTAAAAAAAATTGGGATCGTCTAAAGGCTAAGAATGTACTCAATATGTACAGTACAGAACAAAGATTCCAAATTAATCTGTTTGTTTCCGTTCTTTTATGTTTAGTTTGGATAATTTCAATTAGTTTGCACGAATTTGGGCACGCGATTGTTGCTTACTGGGGTGGAGATAAATCAGTCAAACAAAAAGGATATTTAAGCCTCAATCCCCTTAAGTACATCAACCCGTTTGTGAGTATCATTTTGCCTGGTTTGTTCTTCCTTATAGGTGGCTTTCCCTTGCCAGGGGCAGCGGTTTATATTGAACGCCAACAATTACGCAATCGCTGGTGGCAAAGTGCAGTTTCAGCCGCAGGACCATTGGCTAGTTTTCTCATCACCCTATTACTAATTGTTTTTTTCCAGGTTAGCTTGTCTTGGAATTTTCCATACTGGCTATCAGCTGCTTTGGCTTTTTTCATTAGCCTGCACTTTTTCTTTGTTCTATTCAACTTAATGCCCTTTCCTCCACTAGACGGCTACGGCATTATCGAAGCTTGGATTCCCAGTCAGAATATGCAAGCCCGGTTGAGAAATTTTGCTCTCGTGGGACTCATTGCCATTTACATATTGCCCTGGCTGATTCCGCCATTTGGTCTATTTATAGGTAAACTAGCCTTTGCGGTGACTCAAATGTTTGGCGTTCCAGAAACATTGTTCTTGGCTGGATTTGAGCTTTTCAACCGCTGGTATTGTGCCTCGTTCTTGGGTGCAGTTGGCATTGTTACCCTGATTCGTCAGCCACAGAGTGTATGGCATTTTCTTGGTGATGTGTTATCTAGCCTGCAAATTAATAAGATGGCACTCGTTGCTTACGATAAGGCAATTGAATGGGCACCAAATGCCCAATCTTGGACTCATGGGCAGGTTTGGATTAATCGAGGTATTGTGCAGCAGCAACTGAAACAGTGGGAAGAAGCGCTCATCAATTACAACAAAGCAATTGAATTGATGCCAGATGATGTCTACTTTTGGAAAAATCGGGGTTGGGTCCTAAATATATTAAAACGCTATGAAGAAGCGCTCATCAATTACAACAAGGCAATTGAATTAAAACCTGATGAACTCTCGCTTTGGGTTGGTCGAGGTATTGTACTCAATCGACTGGAACGGTGGGAAGAAGCACTTATTAATTACAACAAAGCAATTGAATTGAAGCCAGATTATCCCTGGTTTTGGGAAGAACGCGGTCGGCTACTAGAGAAATTAGAACGCAATGAAGAAGCACTTATTAATTACAACAAAGCAATTGAATTGAAGCCAGATTATCCCT
>JBHYDF010000153.1:0-6044 GCA_051861145.1 Nostocaceae cyanobacterium | reverse complement strand
GGTTTTGGGAAGAACGCGGTCGGCTACTAGAGAAATTAGAACGCAATGAATAAGCACTTATTAATTACAAAAAAGCAATTGAATTGAATGCGAGTATTCGAGCGTATTACAAGGAAAGGCAGAGGGCAGGAGGCATCTATGCTGAAGGGATTCTGCCTCCTGTCCTCTAAAAAAAATTTTACGACTTCGAGTCATCAACAAACTCTCTTGGCAAGAAATAAGTCAGTTCAATCTGGATACTGGAGATGCGTCCTTGCATATCTGATTCTCTATCTCATCCTACGGAAACTATCTTCCTTTATTTCCGACCCCTTTTTACGGTGACGTGTACTTAGTTCGTAAAACATTGTCGTTCTCCAAAATGCTGGACAATCATAAAAACCGAACAGTTGCTCAACTCTATAAACAGATGTAGGCGCTCACTTATAGCAATTCTTTAGGGACATCGAAACTTTTCACTCGTCATCCCTCCCCTCGACCATTGCCATTGCCCGTTTGACGCTCCAAATGCTCCGGTGATGCGGCGAATTTCTGCTTGCCAAGAAGGCGCGATCCTCTTGCCAAGAAGGCGCGATCGCGTTCTGATTGTACAGCTTGTTGTGCTACAAGTTGTATTGTCTCGGTAGTAGAAGTAGTGAGCGCTGATGATGCTTCTCTCTATTCGGGCTAGTGTTACTTCGTGCCTGTCTAAAGTTTCTTGTTGGCGATTAACAGAATTTTCGCTCTCTGCTGAGTGCTTCCGGAGTGGCGGTCTAGGCAAAGTTGCTGCCGTGAGGCTTGGAGCGCGTGCTGAACTCGGCGCGCCTCTCTGTGTGCGATCGCGCTTTTCGCCATCGGATTTGGTTATGAACTGCTTGTGTAGCTTCAATCCGATCTAATCGGCTGGGTTCTGAGTTAGTCATATTGTGATTGTTTTTCTTAAAAACTTCAAGTAGTTTTATTGCTCGTCTTCTTAGGTTGTGGGAATAGGCGATCGCGTAATCGCCAAAGTTGTTGTACTTCAATTCCTGCTTCGTTAGCCACTGCAAGGAGTTTGGCATCGCTAGGGCGTTTACCAGAAGCAAATAATTTTAGAAGCGTAGCTGCGTTTATGTCGTCTGTTGGCTCTAAACCGTTGATCCAGACGTAGAGCTGATTGCAGAACTTTTTGACCAAGGAGAATTGCATCCCTATGACGCCAGAGACGCCTTTGGTTGGACAACATCAAAAGCTTCGATAATGCTTGATATTTCTTTCAAAACCTTGGCATCCTACAATCCAAATAACAACGAAAAAAATAGACGTACCCCTGGTGAACTTACAAAGCAAAAAGTTTATTCCAGAGTCAAGACTTTGATCAAGGCAGGTATTCTTCCTAAGTACCCGAATAAATTACCACCAGAACTGCGAAACTTGATACCCATATGTGGGACTACTTATACTTAATAAGCATCGAACTCCCTTATGGCTGATTCGCTCATTTTTATGCGGCGACTCGATTTGAAGCAATGCTATTTTTGACAAGGGTTTTAGGTTGTATAGGTGAGTTTTCTTTTTTTCCTATTCGTGAGCTATACGCTCTGCGTATAGCCTTCTGGCTTGTCGCCATCAGGTATCTCAAGTGGGTGGCTTTTTTTATTGAAATTATTTTCTACAAGTGGGGACACAAAGATGTATCGCCTCCAGTAGATGCAATTTTATTGTTATAGACATAAACCTTCACTGCTGAAATACGAAAACTCAAAGTGTGAAAACACACTTTGAAGGAAATGGAACTCCCCATGAGAGTAAACGTAACCCAAGAGTCAAAAGCGACAAGTAAATGTCAAATACACACACCTGACAGCCGTTTCACAGTTAAGCGTGTCATTGAAGCCTTCCATTTTCTTACGGCACAGAAATGTTTCTTTACATCCATAGGGAATGAGATCGCGGCTTACACCGGATGGCATTCTTTGGTGTGTCGCTCGACCGCAGCGACGGGCTGCCCCGTGGAAAAAACCTGCGCGCTTTTCCGCAACCATGCATGGCTTATTGCCTTGCCGAGAGCGATTTTGGGTAAGGGTTCTCACGCGATCGCGGTTTTTTCGCAGTAATCCACTTCTTACATCGCAGTAAGCCCGCTCGTTTTGAGTGTCGGGAGCGCGTTTTGTGTAGAAAGCGTGCGTCCCCCACCAGGCGCATTCGAGCGATCGCTTTGTGAGGATACTTTTGTGTCGAAGCAAGTTTTTCATTCGTAGCGAGCGATCGACGTCCTGAGTGAAATAACCATAAGAGTAAAATGTCAACGGTGTATAGGGGTGTTGGTTACAAGATGTTGTAGCGCCAAACTAGAAGATAGTGAGTACGTACTAAGAATCATTTTCTGATTCTCGATTAGTATCTGGCGCTCTTGTAGTCAGTGTTGTCTGCATGTTTGTTTAATTAGTTAGGTTGGTCAGTCATTTTTTTCGGAGGCTCAGTTGACGCCCGACGCTCATCTAAGAATTTCTTTACAAGCGTGAGAACTAACGAGGGAACTGTACGGTATTCTTCGTCAGCAGCTTTTTGTAATTCATCTAACTCCTCTTGTGAGACTCGAATCGTAATTCTAGGCTTATTCGACGGCATGTTAAAAGTGTCATCAACAAGCAATATTTTCGCTCCTTTTTGCAAAAATTACAGTGGGTGTTGACAGGTGTCGTCACCTAGAGATACCATATTAAACAGAAAACAAAAGTCAAGTCTGACAAGTGGACATCAGGTTTAAATGGTTGATTGGTGCAGGAACAGACAACCAATAGCCAAATGACAGCCTGTCAACTGTTAACCAACAGGAGGTAAAAAGGATTGACACAAACCCTGCCGCTCCTAGATTTCAGATTAGAACACCTGGATGAAACAACCACAAAAGTACAACGCCGCTCAAAACCTTCGTATTTCTAGGCAGACGCTTAACACCTATCACAACTTAGCTGGACTTTATGTAGACGGCTTTTACCAGAACTACCCGAAAGTGGGTGATAAAGCTTACACAAGAGCCGGAGTGAATAAATATCAAGCTTGGGTACTAGGAAAACTGATTTATGAGGGGATGAGGCTTGGTTATAAGGTATTAGAAGCCAAACTGGGAGAGAGTGAATATGCGGACAATTTTTCTTATTCTCAATACATAAAATCAACTCAGGATAAATAACCACAGCACAAGCACTCACGAAAAAGCTCTCGGTGAATGCGATAAGCAAGACTGCTTAACGCTTCGCGTATCGCGCTAGCCCAAAAAATTCGATGGATTAGCACATTTCATTCACATAGCTTTACATTGACTCAAAGCAGACTCTAACTCTGCATTTGAGACGATTTGTTGTGTTCTGAACCAGAAAAATTGAATAACGTTTGTTCAGGAAGCACGCCCTCAACACAAGGTGGTAATTGCTAGCGCGATGGTGAACTCTTTATCAGTTATCAGTTATCAGTTATCAGTTAACGCGCCATATAGTGGGTAGACCCAAACCGAAACAACGACTGATAACTGTTTACTGATAACTGATAACTGATTTGAGTGGAACCTAGCATCGAGGGAAGGCTGGGCAAAGCGGTTAAACCCCGCAACCACTTTGTTTGAATGCGCTTCGCACTCGTGATCCCTTGATGGTGATCCCGCTCCTAAGCGCCCGATCCTGATTGTTTATCGCTCCAAAGAATTCAGAGGGTGTAGGGGGTAGGGTGTAGGGTGTAGGGAACCCACGCGCACTTGTCGTGGGATTGAGACAAGGACGCTTTATACAAGAGTGCTACGCATCCTGTTTGTTCTTCTTTTAAACGTGGCTGTTACCCAGTAAATGCATGTTTTTATTTATACCCGACACCCGACACCCGACACCCGACACCCCGTTTTTTTGTAAATCTCAGTTTCTAAGGTTCAATATGGCTAAAATTACAGTTTCTAGTTGGGAATTTGACGGTTATTACAACAACACCAAAGAAATTGACAGGAAGTTTGAAGAGGTCGAAGAAATATCAGCCAAGAATAATTACTCTAAACCTGAGTTGGAGCATAACGTGCATTCATGTGGAGAGAGGTACAGCATTCAAGCTGATGAGAGAGTTTTAAATCACACAGACCCGATTTATCGTAATGATTTTGATTTTGATGAGGAGTAACGAAAAAAGGACGCCATGAAAACAGTTATCAGTTATCAGTTTTGGAGTGAAGAGTTTACGAATTGATAACTGTTTACTGATAACTGATAACTGATTTAGGGGAGGCAACAATGGAGCAATTTAACTCTGGCAACCGATGGCTGGCTCTTGCCAAAAAAGCAGAGAACCTACGTGTAATAGCGTTAACACAAGGCAAGTATCAAACAGCCATAAATCTTGCCAACCATGCGGATTGTTGTCGAGATATGGCGGCAACTGGACAACCAGAAATAATCATTGTTGAGCAGAGGTAGGAAGTGAATTTTGAATGCGTGAATTGTTTTAGTCAGGATTTGGTACAGGTTTATCCTGACCATTTTTGAATTCAAAATTCACGCATTCAACGCCCGCACCCATTGAAGATTAAGAAATAATTGTGAATTTAATAATCCTTCAAGGTCATTGCCCCCACCAGAATCTCAGATTTGGTGGTCAACAATTGCGTGGCGCTTACTTGCCCCCATTGATTGTAATTTTGCCATAAAGAATTTTGAATTTTGAATTGAGTTGACTGATGGGAGCAGTTTAAGCATGTCCATTTGAAATTTCCTCTGATTGACTTGAGGAATCGAAGGCTTGTGCCCAAAATTTCTTTTGTTGCGATTCATCAAGTCCGATTGCAGCCGCTATTTTGATGAAATCGGGTTTGGTTGGTAGTACTTCCCCATTGGCGATCGCATTCAAATTTTTGATTCCAAGGTTGGTTTTTTTGATTTTTGGTAGATTAAGCCGAACTAAATCAGCTATTGTTTTAGGCTCATGTTCAATAGTTGCCATAGGCTGTCCTTCCATAAATTGCACCCATGAGGTGATGGCTTGTTCTAATCCATCACTTTGTGCAATTTCATATTCGCCACATATAGCCTTAAATTTTCGGTATAGGGCTATAGGGATGTGTCCGCTAATCTGGCGATAGTCACCGCTTCGCCTTTTGTCAACCATTGAGTTAATAAGCATACAACACATCTATTTTCCATTATTTTTTTCGTGCTGTCATACTCGTGCTGTCACGACTATTGACACGATGGCACGACATAGCTAACATAGTATTAAAGCGTTCAGGGCTACACACACCTGTTGGCAAGGGGGTGTGTTCAAGGGTGAACACTTGAGGGGGTGAAAATATCCACGCCTATTTATTACGTCCACAGTTATTACGTTGATGGACAGGAATTTTTTAGCAAGAAACAGGTTCAAGAGATACTAGGCATACGACACCGCAGAACCATCAATGGGTATTTAGATACTCTGGAACTTCCTCGCGCAAAACTGACCTGGGAAGCTGTCAAAGAGTTACTGAAGCTAAAACTATTTCTGTACGCTCGTATGGGCTACCACACACGCAAGATGTACCGTGTATTAAAAGCGGCAGGACAACTCGAAAAAATATTTGAGTATTTGAAGATTGACGTTGAGCAAGAATTTCGGAAGGTGCAAGATGGCTACTACCAACGGCAACGGACGGCGTAAAAGAACGGCATTAAATCAACTGATTGAGAACTCAAAAAAGCTCGAAGAAAATCAAGAACTTGAACAACCGACAACTGAACACACTTTTCAGTCCTCAGCAGACCAGAACCAGCAAGCAAACCGGATTGATGGTGAAACACCTGTAACGCCAGCATCCAGTGGAGAGGCGATCGCTCATCCACCAGAACTTCAGGCCAAAGATTCTCCCGTTGGACAAACACCATCTGATGAGGCAAGCGGTTTGGACTCTAGTGGTGCGTACGCCCACCCAGAAGAACAACCACCGGGTGATTCTCCCGTTGCACAACCGGCTACTGATGAGGCAAGCGGTTTGGACTCTAGTGGTGCGTACGCTCACCCAGTAGAGCAGCCAACTCCTGTTGCAACAGAGTCGCCTGCAACAGAAGACTCAC
>JBHYDF010000152.1:0-21009 GCA_051861145.1 Nostocaceae cyanobacterium | reverse complement strand
AAACGATTTTGGGTAATAAATATGATTAATTAAAAACTTTTCAGACATCCTCTAACGATTCCACACCTACTATACCATTGATTGTCATATTTTATACAAAACCTTATTGAGTTTTTGTTTTTTGTTGCTGCTGAATATGGCAGTGGCTAAATTCATGAAAAAATATGGTAATGCGCACATATTTCCCAAAATTGCCCGACCTAAATTCCATGAAAATATGGCTCTGGAAGTAGGATATACTCTCCAGAATCGATTGACTGAACACACCATATCTTCACCTAAACTTGTGACTTCATGCCACCAGTATGCTGGTATATAAAGAGTTTCACCTTGATTCAGTATTACTTCTTGTTGATGTTGAAGTGCTTGTTTGAATTTTGGGAATGATTGCAAGTCTGGTTTTTCGATATCTACTTGACTATACCAACAACGCAATTTCAAACCGTGGCGTAAATGAGTATATATCGGAAATGGATAAAGATTGGATGTTGCAGAAGGTGGAAAAAGCACTACTTTTTTCGCACCGTATAACTGCATTAGCGTACCGTCTGCGATGTCATAATGTAAATTTGTAACATGTCCTCCTGGTCCCATATACAGATTGAAGCCGGTAGTATGCTTAGTTAAACCCAATTTCTCTCCAAGATATTTGAAAGAGGGTGTATCAGCAAGCGGGGTATTTGTGATAGAACCTTTTCCTAGGAAAATGTGATTTTCGTGAGCTTGGCGATTACGCAACATTTCGGCATACTCATTAAAGGGATGACTTTGTAGTTCAACACCACTACCGATAGTTGACCAATTGCGTTTATCGTGCTTATATCTTTCGCTTCCGTAATTTCTTAAGAAAAACTGGCGATCGCCTAATTTTTCACATAAATAATCTAGATTCCACTCCGCCTCATCTTTGAGCATTCCTGTAATCACAACTGGCTTGCCAGTTTTTCGATATCTTTCAAAAAATATCTCTGGTGTTAGGGATGATACGTCAACCCTTGGTATGGCATTAATCAGGCTGTACAATTCTGATTCATAATTGGTAGATTTCATGTCCATAGCTATATTTATATTTTTATTTATATATAGTAAACCTAAATCAATGTTGAAAAATCTCTAAGTAGGTGGGGCTAGGGCGTGTTTTCAAACTGTGAGATCCCCCCCTACCCCCCCTTAAAAAAGGGGGGAAATATTTTCAAAGTCCCCCAAGAAGCGCGGGGGATTTAGGGGGATCACAACCTCAACTAATAGCGTAAAGAGTAGTTTGAAAACACGCCCTATGCCCTACAAAACCCGGATATGTAGGGCATAGCCCCACCTACGTGTATTTCAAAAATAAAATAGGATTGCTATAGTAATCCTAAATCATTCCTAAAACTCTCCCTTTTCTCTGTCTCTGTTTTATTTGCATCTCTGTGGTTCATTTATTAAAAGCTTTTTCGCTTTGCAAATAGGAATACCATATTTAGTTCTTTAAGTAAATAAAAAAATACTTTTTAAGAGATATTTAAGATTTTAAGAATGCAGCATTAAGAAGTAACAAAACTATCAATACACGAAGAAAAATATGAAACACACAATTTTATCGATAGGAATTACCCTTTTACCTTTAATGTTGCCACTTGTAGCTTCAGTAACAACTTTCGATAGAATGTATGTCTTTGGTGACAGCCTTTCCGATTCTGGCAATGTATTTAATGTCACTAAAGCACAAAATCGGTTAGATTCTACTATACCAATCGTTCCTCCCAATCCACCGTACTTTCAAGGACGTTCTAGCAATGGTCTTGTCTGGGTAGACTATCTTGCAAATAATTTGGGAGTAAACCTAATTCCTTCTACTGACTTGGCTGTAGATTCTCCCATAACTATTACTTCTAACAATGAAATAGGAGTTAACTTTTTATTTCATGGTGCTACTAGCAACCAAAGCGTTAACTTTGCCTTTGGTGGTGCTACATCTGGTTTGGAACACGCCAGTGATTCTCCTTTTCCAGGACTGTTAAAACAGATACAAACCTTTACTGATGACCTTTCAGTTAACAAGCAGTTTGCTGATCCGGAAGCTCTTTATATTATCTGGGCTGCTGGTTCCAATGATTATAGGTTTGGCAACTTAAGTGGTAGTGTATTTGCAGAAAATGTATCTAAAGGAGTAACCTCACTATTTGAAGCTGGCGCTCGAAACATTATCGTGTTGAACGTGCCAGACTTGGGAAAGACTCCCTTTGCTCGCAACCTTGATTCCGATACTGCTAATAATCTCACCCAGTTGAGTCAAGTGTATAACACCAGTTTAGCTACCAGCCTTAACAAATTAAGTCAGACACTCCCTGGCGTCAACTTAATACCCTTTGATGTTAATGCCATATTTGCAGAAGCGATCGCCAATCCAGCCAAATTCGGTTTCACGAATGTAACTGAAGCGTGTTTAGATGAAGCCACTTTACAAACCTGTAATAACCCCAACCACTATTTATTCTGGGACAACATCCACCCAACAACCAAAGCCCATGCAATCTTGTCAAATCTAGTCTTAGAAAAGTTAAAATCCAATCAGCCTGAATCATTACCAGAACCAGCATCTACAGTATCAATAGGGATACCAGGAATTGCATGGTTACTTAGCTCAATTAAGCGTTACATAATTCGCGGATGAATTGTTATTTTAACCTCACGCAAAGACATCAAGAAAAACTTTGCGCCTTTGCGGCTTTGCGTGAGATATTTATTGAATATTATTTATAGCTGGATAAAAATTTCATGACCAATTTTCTGCTACCACTTTTATCTATTGCTGCTGAACGTGCTAGGGAAATTTTTATTCAGAAAACTCGTCAAACAGATGCCGTACAAGAGCAATTTTTACGTAAACTTTTACAATTTCATAAAGATACCGAATTAGGTCGAAAATATGGACTCAGAGACATCAAAACCATTGAACAATTTCAACAGCAAATTCCCATTTTACCTTACAGTAGCTACGAATCTTACACCGAGCGCATCGCCAAAGGCGAAAAGAACATTTTAACGCCCGACCCAGTTGTTTACCTAAATACTACCAGTGGTTCAACAGGTAAACAAAAATTAATTCCGGTAACTCGGCGCTTTCAAAACTCCTTGGGACAACCTAACCTAATTTCCATCGGCTTTTTAATTGAAGCGCTGCGTGCGCGACAGCAAAAATTTGGTAAATTATTAACTACCTATTCCGCGCAACAGGGAGGACGCACGAGCGGGGGAATTGACTACGGGCCAGCTGGTGCGGGAGTTCTGCGGATGGGCAGTTTCTTCTACGAACAACTATTTGCCCATCCTTATGAAACGCTGAAGGTAGCTGATAGCCCTACACGTCATTATCTCTGCATCTTATTTGCTTTACGGGATTTGTCGATGCGTGGGATAGGGGCAAACTTTCCCATGCTGATTCTACGGATCTGCAATTATCTAGAACGTTATGCGGAAGACTTGATCCAAGATTTAGAGACAGGTACTATTGCTAACCACTTGAAATTAGAGCCAGAAATTCGCACCATTTTAGAGCGAAAATGGTCAGCATTTCCAACACGTGCAGCCCAACTGCGGCAGATTTTAAAGTCAGAGGGACGGCTTACCCCTAAATTAGTTTGGACTGAATTATCTTTTATCGGCACTGCCCGAGGGGGAACCTCAGATTTTTACTTTCAACGCTTTCCCCATTACCTAGACAATATCCCTGTTTTTGGTGCGGTTTTCGCCACGGCGGAAGGCACTTTCAGTATTTACCCTGACCTCGACAGCGATGGTAGTATCCTGGCGATTGAAACTGGCTTTTTTGAGTTTATTCCCGAAGAACAATGGCAAGCAGAACATCCCAAAACTGTACTCGCCACTGAAGTTAAGCCGGGAAAACTCTACCGCATCCTCATGACTAACTACAGTGGCTTTTACCGTTACGATATTGGCGATGTGATTGAAGTTCTCGGCTTTTACGAACAAGCTCCCTTGATTGTATTCCGTCATCGTCGCGGTGGACTGCTGTCTTCTACTACTGAAAAGACTACGGAATCTCACGCAACTGATGTGATGCAAAACTTACAACAAGAATTTAACTTCTTTTTGGAAGATTTTTGTATTACTTTGTCTGAAAATGAGTTTCCCGCTCACTATTTGGTAAATATAGAACTCGCTCCCGGTCAGACACTTAGTAATCCCCAAGCCTTTTTGGCTAGTTTTGACCGCAAGCTGCAAGAAGCTAACCCGTCCTACGCTGCTAAGCGCCCGGATCAAGTTCCTGCGCCGAGACTGCGGATTCTTGAGGCGGGAAGCTTTGCCATTGTTCGTCAACGCCAATTACAAAGGGGAATTCCTGATTCTCAACTGAAATTTCCCCACATTAGCGAAGACCGAAATTTTCTCGCTGGATTGAGAATAGAGCAAGAAATCAGACTACCGGAGGATGTGGATTAACCAATTTTTTGATTTTTCCCTCCACAAGTAGCAAAAGTCCTGTTACCATTGCCACAGCTGCTGCACCATAAAATACACCAGGCAAGCCGCTGTGAGCTAAAAGGGGAGCAAGCAGAATTGGGGAAAGGAACTGTCCCAAAAAACCTGCTCCCGTTCCTGCTGCTAAAACAGTAGACCGGGATTTTGCAGGCGCTAAATCAGCTAAAGCACCGTAAAGGCTAGGCATGACAACGCCAAATCCTGCCCCAAAAAACACTGCTGCTACCAAAATCAAATTTAGTTGACGTAGGAAGGGGATTGTCAGCAACATTAAAGCCATCAGTCCAAATCCCAAGGCACAAGTTTTAGTCATACCTAGTCTCTGCGACAGCCGTCTAGTTACAAATGCTGATACAATTGCTGCTCCTACTGCTCTTGATGCTAAAACAATACCGTTTAAAGCTGACCCTAAACCAAGAGTTGCCTTGAGGTAGAGGGGTGCATAAATCACTACAGCATACATCGCTATCGATGCTAAACCAAGGCTCAATAACAACAGCAAAGCATGGGGATGAAGCAAAATTTTTCTCAGTTTCTGGTTATGAGTACCTGCTGTTGGCTTGGTATTTAAAGAAGAGTGCTTTTTTTGTTTGAGAACTAAAGCAGCTAAAATTGCTAGCGGTAATCCCAACCCGTAGAGATAAAATGTAAATCGCCAGTTACTTGCGCCAATCCAGCCTCCTAAAAGCGGGTAAAGAATCCCGGTGATTGTTAGGGTACTGGTTGCGTAGCCTAAAGCTTGCGATCGCGCTTCACCTTCATACATACTCCCCAGCAAGCCCATACTAGCTGCGGCAATTCCACCACAGGTTACACCAAGCAAATAGCGCATCACTAGTAAAGACCAGATATCTGGTATCCAGGCTTGGACTGTACCAAATATCGCGTAGAAAATCAGCGAAATTACCAGTACTCGCAACCGACCCACTCGGTCTGCCAAAATTCCTAGCAAAGGGCTGAACAGGGCAATTGTTAAGCAATGGGCGCTCACCAAATTGGCTGCCAAGCCTCGGTCGAGGTGGAGTTGTTGCACCATCTCTGGCAAAATGGGAGCAATTACCCCCCCCGCCATTGTGGTCAGCGAGCCTGCTAGCAAAACTACTATTAGCTTGCGATCGCGTAACATTAATGAGACACCTTTTACCTTTTGTAAATATAACTTAAGCGACAGATAAAGTTCAGTGAAAAATGGGCAGACTAGCAGTATATATCTTGACTACAATCATTGACTTAAGAGTTTCTAAAAGGCTTAATGTTTTTACGGAATAATCAAGGCAGCAAAAGTTCGAGCCGATGGAACTAGCCACGACCCTAAACAGCCAGACAGTTCAAAACCGTGTCCGCGAGGTGGGCATTAACCCGAATTATTGGTATCCGGTTGGTTGGGCCAATCAACTCAAGGTAGGAGAAATAATACCTGTGATGATTTGGCAACAGGCGATCGCTGTTTTTCGCGATACTAATGGTCAAGTACATGCTTTGGAAGATGCTTGTCCGCACAAGGGTGTAGCCTTACACAAGGGCAAAGTAACTGGGTGTAACCTCGCTTGTGCGTATCACGGTTGGGAATTTAATGGTAGTGGTGAATGCATTAACATTCCCTACCTTCCCAAAGAGCAAAAATTGCCTTACGCTCAAGCCCGCAGTTATCCAGTCCAGGAAAAATATAATTTAATTTGGGTTTTTCCGGGCGATCGCGCTTTGTCAGAAAACTGTCAGTTGCCCGATGTCCCAGAATTTGCCGATCCTAATTGGTTAATGGTGCCAATTCCTACCCACTTCCAAGCTCATTTTTCCATCTGTAATGAAAATACAATGGATGTCTTTCATGGATTTTTACATCAAGAGTTACAAGGCTGGTTTAATCCAGTTCTCACTAACTTGCAGGTCACGGAAACATCAGTTTGCGCTGATTACAAAGTCTCCTATAAAGGTGCCTTAACAAAATTTTTAGGATTGAACGAAAAAGGCGATACAGTCACAACCCGCACCGTCTCAATTCATTACCACTACCCTCACTATCACACCTCACTAGAGGGTGTCTCTTCATTGTACCTGATGCGCTTGCCAGTAAATCCAACCGAAACCCGTTCGTTTAGCTATTTCTTTCTCAAAGTTCGCCTCCCCAATTGGATACTTCGACCGACAGCGCCACTGTTAGCAAACTTCATCCGCCGTTTCTTGTTTATGAAATTTATCGTTCAAGATATAGAAATGATTGAGAGTGAACAGCAGACCTACCTTGCCAATCGAGACAGGCGTTATGTAGAAATCAATCCTGCTATCATTGCCTTACAACGGCTGATTATCCAGCAATACGAAAAATTTATGCAAAAATACTCAACAAATGCAATCGAATGGGAACCCTGAGTTAAAAAAGCCCGTCTCCAATTCTGTTGGCGATCGCATCATTTTCACATGAGCTAACAAAAAAATCAAATAAAAATTAAATCAACCATATTATATTAGTGCATTTTCATGCTAATCAATCACAGGAAAATCCCACAAACCTTGCACAAAAAAGTTTTCTTCCCCCACTCCCTCCCCAGGTTAAAACCTGGGGCTATCCCCACTCCCTACTCCCTATTTCAAGCTAGATAAATTAAAAAAAACAGGGTAGAATATACCGAAAATTTGAATGAGTATATGCAATGAGTTAAGAAGCATATTAGCTAGACAAATTGTGTTTTTTCTCTAAAAATATTTTTAGTGGTGTGGTGTAGTAGCACGTCCAGTCAGGGTTGCATCGAAAAAAGGTTTTCTAGAAAAATATTCCATTTTTCTAGGAAAGATGTAAATATTCGCAACTTGTATGACAAATTGATGGCAAAAACGCAATCAATAATAATACTACATTTCCAGTCTCACGCAAGAAGCGAATTAATATAAATCCGTGAAAGTATGCTGTTGAGGCAGAGGCGATCAACCATCTGGGACAAGGCTCAAGGAGTGAACTTGTGGAAATAATCAAAGAATATGTCCGGCGCTGGTACGAGAGTGGACTCGATCCAGACGAGTATATTTGTTATCAAAAACAAGGAAATTTAGTTGAGATACAAGAAACGGCAACTGGTGAGCGCCGTACAGTTCTTAGCTTCTGCACCAACGATGTTTTAGGGTTAGTTCAAGAAGAAAATGTCAAGCAAGCTGCTATTGATGCCATTCTTAAGTATGGAACTTCTAATAGTTCTTGTTCTGTCTTGAGCGGTCGTATTGGCCTACATCAACAATTAGAGGACGAGATTTCCGCTTTTAAGCATTTACCTCACACGCAGCTATTCATTAATGCTTGGATGGCAATGCAAGCATTGATGGATGCTTTTTGTCACTTGGCAATTCCAGTACCAGGATTTGAGAATAATCGAGAAACTTTGATTCTCACCGATGTCCTCAATCATGGTTGTATTGTCTCAGCGGTGGTCAATGCCGGAACTCGTTCTGGTAAAGCATTTAGTCATAGTCCCCGCGTCCGAGTTAAAGCTTACCGCCATTGTGATGTAAAAGATTTAGCTCGCAAACTAGCTCGGTATGCACGCTCTAACGAGCGGATTATGGTTATCTCTGATGCCGTATTTTCAATGGACGGTGATATCGCACCCTTGCCAGATATGCTAGATGTGCTGCAAAATTACGAAGGCAGCGTGCTGGTAATGGATGAAGCTCATGCCAGCGGTTCTATTGGCGCAACTGGAAGAGGGATTTACGAACATTTTAATATCTTGCCATCTGATGCGATCGCCAGGGGTGTAGTGCCGTTGATAATGACTACCTTCTCTAAATTTGCCGCCTCAGCGGGAGCAGCAATTAGTACCCACGTAGCAGAGTTAAAACCTCTGTTAAACGTTTCTCCCACTTCAATTGGCACAATTTCTTTACCACCTCCAACCACTGCTGCGGCGTTAGAGAGTATCCGCCAGGTTCGCAAACATCCCGAACTAGTGAAAAAACTTCAGGAAAATACTTGTTACTTGCGATCGCGCTTAATTGAGCATGGATTTTTTGCGATCGGCGAAACAAATGTTATACCGGTAATTTTACCTACAGAGATTAATCCGAAGATTTTCGGCAGACAACTCATGCAAGACTATGGTATCTGGGTATCTCCGATTTGGTTTGTTGCCAAACCCCGAATTCGGATTACTGTTAATGCTCTGCATACTGAGGAAGATATGGAGCGTTTAGTTACAGGCATGGTAGCAACTCGCAACTTGTTGTATAAACCAACAATCAGTGCATAGGCTCTACCAAGATTTTACAATCCAAAATCTAAAGTAGTATGAAGGCGATCGCCATGCTAGGAAATGTTTTCTAGCGTGGCGATTTTAGTAGCTTTTATCATTCACCAAGAACCCCACCCCGGTAAAGCTACGCTTCACCTCCCCTCCCCGCTTGCGGGGAGGGGATTAAGGGGTGGGGTGCAGTTTAGGTGAGAATTATAGCTAATAAATCGGACATGAGATAAATCTTGTGGGGTGGGCGTCTCGCCCGCCCAAACTAAACTATTCAAAGATAGGATTTCCCTTCACCAAGAACCCCACCCCGGTAAAGCTACGCTTCACCTCCCCTCCCCGCTTGCGGGGAGGGGATTAAGGGGTGGGGTGCAGTTTAGGTGAGAATTATAGCTAATAAATCGGACATGAGATAAATCTTGTGGGGTGGGCGTCTCGCCCGCCCAAACCAAATTATTCAAAGATAGAATTTCTCTTCGTCTAACTTGTGATAGATTTTTTGCGGAAAATCGGTTAAGAATTGTGAAGTCTAAGACTAAACATATTTTTGATATTTTTTGGTGAGAGGAATTGACCGTGCCTATAAAACGCATTATTGCAGGTCTAAGCGAGTTTCACGACAACTACTTCGTCACTCACCGGGAGTTATTTGAGCAATTGTCTCACGCTCAGAATCCAGAAGTATTATTTATCACTTGCTCTGACTCGCGGATTGATCCTTGTTTAATTACTCAAAGTCAGCCGGGAGAATTATTTGTTATACGTAATGTTGGTAATATTATTCCTGCTTATGGAACCCCTAATAGTGGTGAAGCTGCTGGTATAGAATATGCTGTACAAGCCTTGGGAATTAAAGATATAGTTGTCTGCGGTCATTCCCACTGTGGAGCCATGAAAGGTTTATTACAAATTGGTAATCTTGCTCAACAAATGCCTTTAGTTTATGACTGGTTAAGGCAATATGCTGAGCCTACTCGCCGCCTTGTTTTGGATAACTATCAAGATTATCCTAGCGATAAACAATTAAAAATTGCGATTGAACAAAACGTCCTTACGCAAATAGAAAACTTAGAGACTTACCCAGCTATTCGTTCTAAATTGCACGGCGGTAAACTTACTCTTCATGCTTGGATTTATGAGATTGAGAGTGGAGAAGTTTTTGCATACGACGCCAGTACAGGTGAATTTAAATTACTCGATAACCGACCATTTCCTGTACCTAACCCCCTCATTAGCGTGCATTCACAATAAAGATTGTATTTGATAAATAATGGCTAATGGGTAATAAATTTACAAATTACCCATTAGCCATTTTGTTTGGTGATTGTTAGTGGTTAATGGTTAATAGTTAATAGTTAATGGTTAATGGTTATTAGAGGATGATTGGAAAGTCTCACATAACACATAAAGTTCTTACATATCCCCCCTAACCCCCCTTTTTTAGGGGAGAACTAAATATTCAAAGTCCCCCTTTTTAAGGGGTATTTAGGGGGATCTAAATGATTTTGGGTAATAAATATGACTAATTGAAAATTTTTCAGATATCTTCTTAACCATTAACCATTAACCATTAACCATTAACACTATTAAGTAATAGCTAATTATACCCCACAAGCTGAACAAATTAGTTCTACAATTAGCTCTAGTAGTTTAGAACCTATTTCTTCAAGGCTACAAATGAAAAACAACGAAACTAACGAGACATCAGAACCATATAATGATGACGAGATGAAAGTACCGTCTGTTTCTCAAAAAACAGGTCTTTTTCCAAGGTCTATAGGCAGAACTATTAATAGAATTAAAGCGGATTTTTCTCCACAAGCAGAAGAACAGTTTCAGAGAAATTATCAAATTTCGAGAAAAAGAACAAGGACGGCGATCAGATTTTTTCTGCTGTTAGTACTTATACCGCTTTTAACTCAACAATTATCTAAGCACTTCTTGATAAGTCCTATAGTAGAGCGTATTCGTGCTGACAATAAATCTCAAATTTTCCTCAATGCGGAAATGGAGGAAGAAGCACTTCACGAATTAAAAATGTTTGAGGAGCAACTGAAATTCCAAAGCCTAGTTCATAAAGCTCCCTCACTGTCTCCAGAGACAATAGAAGAAAAAATCAAACACAAAGCATTTGAAATAGCTGAAGAATTTCATAGTAAAAGTAATAACGCTATCAGTAATATTTTTGCTGATGTGTTCTCACTGGTTGCTTTTGCGTTAGTAATAGTTTTTAGCAAAAGAGAAATTGTAATTGTCAAAGCCTTCATTGATGATGTTATCTACGGCCTTAGCGATAGCGCTAAGGCTTTTTTAATTATTTTGTTTACAGATATATTTGTCGGATTTCACTCACCCCACGGGTGGGAGGTGATTCTAGAAGGCTTTGCAGAACATTTAGGACTGGCAGCAAATACAAGTATGATATCTTTATTTATTGCTACATTTCCTGTAATTTTAGATACTATATTTAAATATTGGATATTCCGTTATCTCAGTCGCTTGTCGCCTTCTGCATTAGCTACATTAAAAGAAATGAACGAGCAATAATCTGCATTAGTTATGCGTGCAATGATATTAGAAGCACCGCGCCAAAGATTGCGATTAGCTGACTTGCCAATACCAAAACCGAATCCAGAGCAAGTTTTGATTCGCATTCACGCTTGTGCTGTATGCCGTACTGATTTGCATATTGTAGATGGAGAATTGACACATCCGAAACTTCCTTTAGTGCCTGGACATCAGATTGTTGGTACTGTGGAAGCACTAGGGAAAAGTGTGGAAAAATTTAGTGTTGGGCAACGTGTTGGTGTTCCTTGGTTGGGTTATACTTGCAACCACTGTCGCTACTGTCTTTCTCATCGTGAGAATCTTTGCGATTATGCCCAGTTTACAGGTTACAACCTTGATGGTGGCTATGCAGAATACACCGTCGCTGATTACCATTTTTGTTTTCCCATCCCAGAAGACTATCCAGACTTGCAAGCTGCACCGTTGTTGTGTGGTGGGCTTATTGGCTATCGTGCTTATAGAATGACTGGTGATGCTGAAAAAATCGGTTTTTATGGTTTTGGTTCAGCCGCTCATATTTTAATTCAACTGGCGCGTTATCAAGGGCGTCAAGTTTATGCCTTTACCCGTTCAGGTGATACTCAAGGACAAGAATTTGCACGCCAGTTGGGTGCAATATGGGCGGGTGCTTCTGAAGATTTACCACCACAACCATTAGATGCAGCGATTATTTTCGCACCGGTAGGAAAATTAGTACCTGCGGCTTTGCGTGCAGTTGCTAAAGGTGGTGTGGTGGTTTGTGCTGGTATTCATATGAGTGATATTCCCTCCTTCCCCTACGAAATACTTTGGGAAGAAAGGGTATTGCGATCTGTCGCTAACTTGACTCGCCAAGATGGAGAAGAATTTTTAGCGATCGCCCCCAAAGTACCCATCCGTACAGAGGTAAATATCTTTCCTCTAACTGAAGCAAATGAAGCTTTAGATGCCCTTCGCAGTGGTAAAATTGAAGGTTCTGCTGTGTTGGTTGTTGATTAGTGGTTAATGGTTAATGGTTAATGGTTAATGGTTAATAGTTAATAGCCATGAACCATGAACTATGAACCATGAACAACCAACAAATGACTAATGACTAACTACTCAACCCGCCTAACTTCAAACCTCCGTAACCCCTCTGGTTCCTCGTACTCCACCACCACATCTTTAACCATAGCCGCAGGTGGGCCTTGATGACACCAGCGAATCATATCTTCTACAACCTCTTGCACACCTTCAAAAACTGCTTCCACACGGCCATCGGGGAGATTTCGCACCCAACCGCATAATCCTAACTGGCTAGCAGTATCGACAGTGGCGAAGCGATAGCCTACGCCTTGGACTCTTCCAGAAATGTATAAATGGGCGCGGATTAGCTGCGTCATCTGTATGGTATTTTTAGTTGACTGGATATTATTCTCTATGATTTCCAGTCTAACTGTTTTATAGATGCACTACTCCCCTTTTAATTGGAACTGAGGATTTTATTCTCAGTCATCGTCATCGTCGTCATCGTCGTCATCGTCGTCGCGATCGCGCCTGCGAGACCTGTACTTGCGGTCGTCATCGTCGTCATCGTCATCGCGATATCTTCTTTTTTCGCGGTCTTCATCATCGTCACCGCGATATCTGTACTCGCGGTCTTCATCATTATCGTCGTCACCGCGATATCTGTACTCGCGGTCTTCATCGTCATCATCGCGGCGTCTTCTGGACTCGCGATCGCGGTATTCGCGGTCTTCATCATCTCGTTTCTGCTTGCCACCAGTTACTCTGCGGAACAAATCGCCAAGTTCCATAACTTTCCTCCTAAATTCGTGGAGAATTTACCTGAAAAAGTGATAACACTTGTAGTTTGTTCTATAGTTTTAGCGGGATGGCTCTTCCAACAGACGTAAATAGGGATAAAATCAAAAGTCACTCAGCTTAAATCTAAAAGTAGAGGCAACTTTTGAAACTCAGATTTTTTCCCCATCCTTTTACTATACCAACTTTTAGCCGAAATTGAATTTTGAATTACTTATGTCTAATTTGCCACCACTAAATACAGAAACCATTTGGGCAATTCTCAACGAAGAAATTGATGATGCCACAGTCAACCAATTAGTATGGTACTACTTAGGCTATCGCTACGATCCGGCAATAGAAAAGTGGGATAATAAAGGGGTGTCGACCGAGTGGCGGGATGAATACCCAGAACCGCCAGATTTTATTGACAGTCGTCCTGCAACAGTCAAGCTGACTCGTTCCATCCCGCCAGAGAATAAACAAATACTGAAAGAAAAGCTAGGATTTAAAGGTTACAAGATTGGTGAATTTGGTCCTCGGCAAACTCGGAGGGCAACGGCAGCGAATTGGTTATTAAGTTATATGCAACAAACTAGCAGCTAATTTTAAGAGTTAATGGTTAATGGTTAATAGTTAATAGTCATGAACTAAGTAGCCGTCATGAACTACGTACACTAGGACGCATGAAAAATTTCTCTTAATCCCCCTCCTTGCTTGCGGGGAGGGGGTAGGGGGGTGGGGTTTTTTCAAGTCAGAATCAGATTTTCGGTTACATCTTGTGTAAGTCCTGTAATTAAAGGTATGTAGTAAGCGCTTTAGCAAAGACAGCGCTTACTACGAGCTAATTTCCAGGCTTTTTACGGCTGGTGCAAGATATAGCAATTCTAGATAAATTATGAGATTGGCTGGTATCAAGAAACCCGGTTTCTTTGAGAAACCGGGTTTCTGAATTCATGATTCAGGCTACTATAATATTTTCTAATAAATTATTTTTACTTTATTTATTATTAAAAATTTATAACTTAAGGTAGAGGTAGGGATTATTTAATTATTTCTACAGAAAGATTGGCTAAGTTTTGTAAAACTTAGAGAATAGTTGTACACACATTATTGCTTCAAAATACTTAATAATTATATGGCAAAGCCAATTGAATTTAACTTATTTGCTCCCTACAACAAAGGAGTGGCATTAGTAGGTTCTTTTTCCGATTGGAAAGAAATTCCTATGGAAAAAGGTGAAGATGGTTATTTTCGTACAACCGTTGAGATAGAAGACGGAGTTTATCAATATAAATTTCGTGTTCAGTCAAATTCATGGTTTTTTGAACCAGAACAAAGCGTTGATGTGACAGACCCTTACGCCACTGATATTGATGAAATAGGTGGTAATGATAACGGGGTTGTACGAATCAAAGACGGGCAAAGAATAGTCGATACATACGTTTGGAAAAATGACGACAAACCCCTACCTGCTGACCACGAATTAGTAATTTACGAACTTCACGTTGGCGATTTTTCTGGCGGTGAAGCAGACCCTTACGCGCGAGGAAAATACAAGCATGTTATTGAAAAATTAGATTATTTGTGTGAACTGGGAATAAACGCTATTGAGTTAATGCCAGTTAAAGAATATCCTGGTGAGCATAGTTGGGGTTACAATCCTCGGCACTTCTTTGCAACTGAATCAAGTTATGGTCCTACTGCTGAGTTGAAAGAGTTAATAGATGAGTGTCATGGTAGAGGAATTCGCGTCATTATGGACGGAATTTACAATCACTCAGAAGCATCTGCTCCTTTAACACAAATTGACCACGATTATTGGTATTATCATTCTCCCCGTGACCCTGATAATAACTGGGGACCAGAGTTTAATTACGAACACTATGACGAAAATTTAGAGACTTATCCGGCGCGGAGATTTATTGGTGATACAATCCGTTTTTGGATTGAAGAATATCATATAGATGGTATTCGCTACGATGCAGCGCGGCAAATTGCCAATTATGACTTCATGCATTGGATTGTACAAGAAGCGAAAAAAACTGCTGGTTCTAAACCATTTTACAACGTTGCTGAACATATTCCAGAAACTACCAGCATCACCAATGTTGACGGTCCGATGGATGGTTGCTGGCACGATAGTTTCTATCACTGTATTCTAGAGCATATCTGCGGTGACACCTTTGATTTAGAACGCCTCAAAGATGTAATAGATTGTAAGCGCCAAGGCTTTTTGGGTGCTACAAATGTTGTCAATTACTTGACAAACCATGACCATAATCATTTGATGGTGGAATTGGGCGATCGCCAAATTTTTGACGAAGAAGCCTTTAGACGCATTAAATTAGGCGTGGCGATTTTGATGACATCTATTGGTGTACCTTTAGTGTGGATGGGTGAAGAATTTGGCGAGTATAAACCCAAAACACCAGAATCAGCTAAAATCGATTGGTCACTACTAGGTAATGATTTAAATCGCGGCTTATTTGAATACTACAAAGGATTAATTAACCTGCGCAAAAACAATCACGCCTTGTATACAGAAAACATCGACTTTATCCACGAAAATCCAGAGGCAAAAGTGTTAGCTTACAGCCGCTGGAATGATGAAGGTTCGCGTGTGGTTGTTGTCGCCAACTTCTCTGAAAATTTCCTAGCTGGCTATCAAGTTTCTAACTTCCCTGGTGCTGGTAAATGGCACGAATGGACAGGGGATTACGATGTAGAAGCTGGTGATGATGGCATTATGATTGACATCGGCCCTTACGAAGCCAAAGTCTTTGTTTGGCAGTAATAGAACTTTTGTAATCATTCTATTAAAAAATAACCACAGATGGACACAGATAAAATCTGTGTTTATCTGTGTTTATCTGTGGTCGTAATTAACTTAGACCCTAATTTTTGCAATAAGTCTAATGAAATTTTAAAACACACCGCCTAGCAAAAAAATTACTTTGCGTACCTCTGCGTTTTACCTCTGCGTCCCTCTGCGTTTCAAAAATTACAAAATTGTGTCGATTTCTTGCAAATAAACCCTTGTAAAAGGTTCATCTTCCCTCAGAGAATGTTCTTCAATTAAACCCTGACGGTTGATAGAAATATTTTCTCCTTTCTTGACCACCACAGTAGAGTTATCGAAGATATCCCGTACTAACATCATTTCCGTTTCCGTGGGATTTTTCAGAACTACGATATTGCTACCGTTGAAAAACATTCCCTCTTCGTTCAAGATATCTTCATCGTACTCGGCAATTAACAAATCAAGTTTGGGATTACGCAGTAAAGATTGGACGTTGCTGTTATAGTCCCGATTCAAAATTTTTTCTGATTTGTTGACGAAAACAGCATCACGACAAACAGCGCCAACTGTCCAGTTAGGATGTTGTAAAAGGATGTGATCAATAATTTCTTGAAGTTCGGCAACTGAAATTCTGTTAAAGGTGATAATTGGTATTCTGGCATCTGCACCCGTATCAAAGAAAGTTTCTAAAATACGCCCAGGCACATCGACACATTCACCAACGGCTGGGTTAAGATGCATCATAATGCCAGGTGCAGCATTGATTTCCAGAATGGCAAAGTTACCTTTCTTCCAAGATTGAGCAAGATTTTCGGCAATGACATCTATACCAAGGCAAACCAAGTGGAAGTGCTGGGCGATATCTTGTGCCAAGATAATATTATCTGGGTGAATATTGCGTGTGGCGTCAATGCTTACACCCCCTGCTGAGAGATTAGCGACTTTGCGAAGATAGACAGTACGGCCTTTTTTAATCACACTGTCTAATGATAAACCCTGCTGTTCTAAATACAGTTCCATCGCCTCGTCGCGCTGAATTTGCGTCATGGGTGAGGTGGGAGTGTCCAGACGTGCGGGTTTACTGTTTTCTTCGTCAATTAACTCGTCAACAGTTGAGTAACCATCACCCACAACCGATGCTGGACGACGTTCAATTGCAGCGACAAATTTACCATTGACACACAACAAGCGGTAGTCTGTACCGGTAATACTTTTTTCAACTATTACCCGTATTGGCTCGTTTTCTGGAATTGCTTGAACTGCCTTCGTATAAGCAAATTCCAGTTCATCCAAGTGTTTTACATCAGCCGTTACACCGTTACCTTTGTGACCGGATACAGGCTTGACCGCTACTGGAAAGCCAATTTCTCTTGCTACCGCAAAGGCTTCTCTTTCTGATAAGACAATATCACCTTCTGGTACTGGAAAGCCCAAGTTATTCAAAAAGTCTTTGCAGTCGTCTTTACGGGTAGTAAAATCTGAGTCCAGATGGCTATCACGGTCAAATGTTGTTGCTGCACCGCGAACCTGTTTTTTACCATACCCGTATTGTGTTAATCCTTCCTCCCATAGGTAAAAGGTCGGAATATTTTTTTTGTAGGCTGTTCGCAACAAGGCGTAATTTGTCGGACCGCCATAGACAGATTTACGGAATATTTGTTGTAAATTGCGCAACTGTTCCTTAAAGTTAATATCTTTGTTTTGAGTAATTGCTTCAAACCAATCCCAGACTAAGTAAACTACAGCTTTAGTTGTATCTGCGTGCAAAGAATGTACGGCAATTCTCGTAAATCTGCGATAGGGTTTGATACTCCAATGATGAAAGTGCAAATCCATGTCCAATTTTCCCACTTCTGACACCGTACGGGCAAATAATTGGGCATAAGATTCGTATGTTTCGTCACTCAGTTGCGGATAGCGATCGCCAATCTTGGATACATATTCCTCTAAAGGTCGCGATCGCCAATTCTCAGTATGAGCAAAATCAAATACTAATGCTCCCCTATCTAAATAGGGATTTGAGCCAATGTAATACTTAAAGTTGAAAATGTCGAAGGCATCAGTTTTTCTAGCATTGATGCGAACTGCATCGGTGCTTTTATCTTGAACCATTGATTATATACCTTTGACGAAACACCCTAATGTCTGGATACTTAATTGCGTTTACCCAAAGCTACTACTTGTAAATTATTCGATTTTCTGATTATAAAGCTATGGCTATAAACGCAATTTATCTAGTTTATCTTAACTCTATTGCTAAAAATTTTCAGCTACCTGAGAGAATAATTCAGCCACATTAGGTTGTCTTCTATCACAATGCATATTAAGCATCAACTATACTATATATAACCATTGAAAGGTGTAATGTGATCCCCATATTTTATAATAAATACAAATAACACATTTAGGAAACAACAAAGTATGAGTGTCCCAAAAGATACTCTAAGAAATGAAATTCGTCATCTTGCTGAGGAAGCTTTTCACCGCAAGTTGATTTCTGGTTATGGAGATGGCCCGGATATCAATGAGTATCAAATTGTCTTCCAAGGTAAGCCTAGGCATTTTTCCTTAGAAGAGGCACACTCTTTTTTAGTTAATCTACTTTTCAATACTCAAGATAATTAATTTTTTTTACAGCCTAGCTGTAGAGATAAAAAATAGCGCTTGTAATTGAGTAAAAATTCATCAGATTTTACTCTCATTTTTTGGCGCTGCTGAATTCGAGTATGAATTGTTTTTTGAATCTCACGCAAAGGCGCAAAGGCGCAAAGATTTTCTTAGCGTCTTTGCGCGCCAGTCGCCTCAAGTCGGGAAACCCACCCACGGCGCTGGCTTGCCTTTGCGTGAGACTTTTCATATCTAAAATCAGCAATGTCCGTTTTTGATTTCCATTATTTTTATAAAAAAATGTACCAAGAGAATGAGGTGCAAAACATAAAAGTCATGAAAATATAATAAATAGACATAGTTAATTAAACGGAGAATTCAAGATACTTACAGTCGCAGATAAAAATGTCAGATTTGCGTCGAAATAGACTGTTGAAATTTCTTAACTCAAATCAGGAGGAATTATGGCAGGGAGTGGAAATAAACGGCAGTTGGTAATTATTGGTGGAGCAGAAGATAAGGAGAATGATTGCCAAGTACTGCGAGAATTTGTGCGTCGTGCTGGAGGTACGAAAGCGCGAATTGTGATTATGACAGCAGCAACAGAATTACCAAGAGAAGTAGGAGACAATTATATTAGAATTTTCGAGCGTTTGGGTGTAGATGATGTGCGTATAGTTGATACAGAAACCCGCGAAGATGCTTCTTCATCGACTGGTTTAGAAGCAATTAATAAGGCAACTGGGATATTTTTTACTGGAGGGGATCAAGCTCGTATTATTAGCATTCTCAAAGATACAGATATAGACGAAACTATTCATAAACGCTTCTCTGAAGGTGTGGTGGTGGCAGGTACAAGCGCAGGAGCTGCTATGATGCCAGATGTAATGATTATTGAAGGCGATGGGGAGACAAATCCGCGCTTGGAAATAGTAGAAATGGGGCCTGGTTTAGGTTTTCTACCTGGGGTGGTAATTGACCAACATTTCTCACAACGCGGACGATTAGGAAGATTAATTTCAGCTTTAGCACAGCAACCTGCTGTCTTAGGATTTGGTATTGATGAGAATACAGCTATGGTTGTTACGGATAACCAATTTGAAGTGATTGGGGAAGGCTGTATTACTGTTGTAGACGAATCAGAGGTGGTACATTGCAATGTTGAAAATATTTTAAAGGATGAGCCTTTAGCATTTTGTGGAGCAAGACTTCATATTTTGCCGCATGGATACAAATTCGATTTGAACACTCGTAAACCTATCTTAAATAATGGTTCTACCTTAAATAATGGTTCTGTAGGAAATGGTTCTGTAAAGTCTAATCAAGCAAATAGTGAATTGTTGCTAGATACATATAAGATTTAGAGCAGTTTGTAATGAGCGCTTAAGCGCTCACTACAAGCTTTTAATTAATTGCCATCGACTGACCAATGGGGAGGATCATTAGCCAGTTTATATACTCCATAGGATTCGCCAACCTTCCATAAAGCTTTATTTAAAGCAGCATTTGGAGGGTCACTAATAGTAATCATTTTTCCATTCGCATCCCTAATATTTATCTTGCCTTGCCAGGTAACATTCCAGTCAATTGCTAGCCTTTGAATGTGTCGAGAATTCAAAGATACGGGATTCCCACCGATACCATAAGTATCTAACATATTTTGAGCGGCTTGCACTGAACCAGCATTAGTGTAATGTTCCCACTCAATATCAACTCCGCTCATAGGTGGTACAAATTTTGCACCAATTTCTCCTCGACAAATTCTAGCAGCGTAGTGCATCAAGTAAGCACGTTCTTTGGGACGATGAGTAGCAGTAACAATTACCTGACAACCTGCGTCAATTAATGCTTTTTGAAATGCTTCTACTTTTTGTCGAAATGGTGAAGCTAAATCAGCAATTAATTTACTTGTAGGAAAACTATCAACCCAATGTCCACCACTGAGGCGAAATCTCTGCTTTTTCGCATAGGTATTAAAAATATCTAATGCTAAAGAAAAATCATTTCCCAGTTTTTGTTTAGTAGTATTACTTAAAGCTTCTTCCAGTTCGCTACGCAAGCGTACATCTCTTTTTTTATAAGCTTCAGCTAAGCCTTTGCTACTTGTAAAACCAAAGTCACCATCTACTTTTAATAATGGATTTAATTGCGCTACTTCATTCAAACACTTTTGTAAATCTTTAACCTCTGTTTCACCAAAATTTAGATAACTCAGCAAAGTGCTAGCTGAAATATTAGATAATTTAAAAATAAAACCTTGGCTAGCTGCCTTACTATAAGTGCCATTACCTACAACTCCATCAGCTTGTAAGCCGTTTCTTTGTTGATAGCTACGTGTGGCTTTATCAGTAGTGTTGCCAAAATCGCCATCAACAACCCCAATTGGATATTCTGCATCTTTTAAAAAGCTTTGCCAAGCACTTACATATGCTCCCTGAGAGCCAAGTTTGAGAACAGGTAGTTTCAGTACAGTAATATTAAAAGCCATAATTTACTCCAAAAAAGTCATTAGTCATTAGTCATTAGTCATTAGTCATTAGTCATTAGTCATTAGTC
>JBHYDF010000151.1:0-21284 GCA_051861145.1 Nostocaceae cyanobacterium | reverse complement strand
GAACGCCTTGAAGGATGCAGATTGTGTCGTGTTTACAGCCGGGTTCAAATGCCCGTGCTACAGCTGCGATGAGGGTGCGTTTAATTATTGCTACGTGCAGTGGATCTTCTGTGCCGAGGTATTTGGGTGCAATTTGGTCGAGCAGGTTCGGAGGAGCGTCGGGGTGGGCGGCGGCGGCGGTGTTCAAAAATTCAACAACCGGGTTGTAGGAGTGTTCTTTTGCTAACGCTAGGACTACTCCTTTTGCATCCTCTGTCGTCACATCCAGGTCAAAAGTGTCGCAAATTTTGTCTTTGATGCCGTCCAGTAGCAACCGCTTTGAGTCAAGCTCTACTTGCTTTTTCAATATATTCCATCTCAGCCTACTGCCCCAATGGGCCCTAATTAAATTTTTCAATTGTTTGTACTTCGATTTTGCAGGCCGTTCACGGTCTGCCTCAAGATTTAACGATTCGTTGAGCGTGTCAACGACAACCCGCCTGTCAGAGATGGCTTGTAAAATATCGTCAACTGTTGCGCCGTCGTTAATCCAGTCAACAATATCTAATCCCCCAAACTTGGGCAGATGGCTCCAGTAGAATTCATTAGGTGGAGCGTATAACCATTTAGCTTCCGAAAACTCCTTAAAAACTTCATCCATAAATTTGACTCCTGGCTCATCCCTGTCTGGACACAAAACCAGTTTCGCGTCTTTTAAGTCTAATTGGTACTTGTGGGGTACGTACCCACTGCTGCCACCAATAAAAGTTGTAGCTGCTATTCCCAGTTCCCAGAGGGTATCTGCTACCCCCTCACCCTCTACCAGAAATATGGTTTCACCCCGTGCGATTGCCTCTTTGACCTCGGCATATCTATATATAGGGCATCTGTTACGAAAATCATTGGGCACTTTTTTGACCCAATTTGTCCCATCCCAATGATTTTGGTAAAATCTCCGTTTTCCGTTACCGTCGTCTACTCTGGTTACTTTGATTAGGGGTTGCCCTGAGCGATCGCGGTAAACGTATTCGGTTTTAGCTTTGGGGCGTGGTTGTTTTTTAGGTGTTGCTGGGGCGTAGTAGGGTTTGCCGTTGCGATCAGTTTTTGAGGTTTGTTCCCACAAGAGTGCTGGTTTTGCATCACGGTTACAGACCGTTAGGGAACCAATTCCGTAGCACCAATCAGGTTTCCCGCAATGGGGGCAGGGTGCAGCTTTGCTTACGGATGTTAGTTTATTTACCGATGTTTGTGTAAAATCGCGTTCATACGTAGATTTGCTGCTCTCGTATGTGCTGCTTGTTCGCTGTATATCTTGGATTGCCATTGCCATAAGTTTCGCTCCTTATTGTTTATTGGAGCCACTTTCCGAGCGTTTTTCTGGCACTTCCCTCAATCAACTCACCCTGATTCTCTGGTTTGCTGTTTTACTTTTATATATCTTTAAACTATGAAGATATATTTAGAAGTATTATTGAAATAGATTATTTATTGATGATTTTGGGAGTTCCATTCACTGATTGTTATTGAACGTCCGCTGAGTGGCTCCTTTTTTTTATGCTTTTTCTAAAACATTAGCAGGAACAAAGAAAACTGTTGCATTTTTTACGCTTTTTTCGGGAAAATTCGCTTATCGCGGCAGTGGAACGCTTGTTGCTGCGACGGATGCGGTGGTTGCCAAAATCCTCTCAATTCGGTAAGCATCGGTTTTCTGGTGTTTCGGCAGTGTCGGTCATTTGTCCTCATCCTTTCTTTTAATGGGTGGGGGGTATTTACCTGGATGCTTCACTCTTACTGCTTGCTCTATGAGAAAAGCAATTAAGTTAGCTGTCGCCCGTCCCTCTTCAGTCGCCCAATTCTCTAAATCTTGGGCGATCGCATCAGGCAATACAAACGTGAACCTCTTAGACATTTTCTATACTGCGACTGTCAGCTAATCTTAGCTTATTCGCATATAGCCTGTTAAGTACCACTGCTTAATCACTGCTTGACGCAGCGAATCCTATGCGTTAATATAGCATTATCGGCGCAATCGAGAAAGACGTAAGTCCTGCGGGCAGTTAAAGAGAGCGTCAATCAACCAAAAGATTTAACTTACACGGCATATCTGCAAGCGACCGCGCAAACAAGCGCGTTGGTCTACCGAAGTGCAGCTCTGAACTTTGAAAACTGAAATCAAAGTGACTGCTTGAGAGGTAACGAACTGGGTGGATAGTCAAAGCCTGGGCGTGAGGGTACACAGCAGGAAATGAGAGTAAGGTCATAACCCCTCGGCTTTCAACAGCCCAAAAACGGCTGTTATTAGTCGAGTGAGGTAAAACATGGATAAACAGAACGCCTTGACCGTCGTACAAAAACCAACAGGTTCTAAGCAAGCAATTATAGACGGCATCAAAACGCTACTGGTTGAAGTTAATTTAGCTACTACTAAAGCAAGTGAAACCCAGGATACAGTCAAGCGAAGAGACACGCTAAAAGATTTGTCTCAATTACATGAATCACTTGTAGAAGTCTTTGCCATTGTTGCAAGCCTGCAAATTGACAAATAAAATCTCTGTCGATACTGTCACAGTATTTTTGTACTTGAGCGTTTATTATTAGTAATTAATAGTACTGCGGTAATTCACTATTAATATGCCTGTTGCACCTGCCCTTGTTGTTGCATTGTTGCATTTATATAGTGCTGTTGCAGTCTGTTGCAACAGGTGCAACAAGTGCAACAGACTGCAACAAGCCTGCAACAGGTGCAAAACTTTGGCTGACCGCCGTGAACTATTTCTACAGTCCAATATTGCTGATTGCGTATTGCAACACACCTACATACGTACGTAGGAGTGTGTGCCAGTATCGATGCCGATTTTCACCTTTTATCTAAGGAGGCTAAAAAAAATGCCTAGAAAACAGGCTAAACAATCTGTTGAGGACTTGCCAAAAGAGCAAGACTTTGACGCTACTGCTGACGTGGTATCTGATGTATCGGAAACAACTACAGAAACATCCGCAGACACGGCTAAACCTAAGAGGCAAAGTCAAAAGGAGCCTTACAAGCCTTTTCTGCTTGTTGCGGACTTGGGTCGAAGTTCTTGTAAATTCTTTGTTTACTTAAAGGAGGATGAGAGTGAAAGTAAACAAACTGACATCGTGTATAGCAAGACTGAATAGCCCGCCTAATGGGGACTATGGTAGCTTTACCTTGGTGCTAGAAGAATTTGAAACCGACGACCTTGGGCAGATTGTCAAAGAGGGCAATAAACCCAAAAAGAAAAAGGTGGAGGAACACTGGATAGTAGGAGATCGCGCTTCTACTTATCCAGGACACTTCTATCTGACCGACAAGGGCAAGGAAGGCGCTAAGGTTGACTACTTTCACATCTTGTTAATGGGTGTAATTGCGAGTACTAATAACCTTGAATCGTTAAGCACAGGTAAATCGAAAAAGTCTCGTACCCTCACAATCGACCTGGCAACGCTATCTATTGCTAACGGGTGGGAACTGAGAAAAAAGCTTAAAACTTGCAAGTATATCATCGTCAAGGGCATCAAGTACCGCCTCAACTTCACCTCTAACGCTCATTCTTTTTATGAGGGGCATGGCGCTGCTGTGCTTGGGAAAAGCAGATTTCCTGAGTTGCAATCAGTTGTAGTAGCTGACCTTGGGTTCGGAACATTTCAGATAGCCGAGTTTGACATTCAAGGGAAGTTACCCGCCAAGCGCTCTGCTGATTCTTACTATGGCGGCGGCGGTATTGTGTCGCTCAGAGAAGAGGTATCCAAAGCCCTAGCTAACAAGGATAGCAGTGAGTATGTTCCTTACTCCCAGGCTGGCACAATCTTAGAATCCAGTGCTTGGGATGAGAAGGAACACAAGGTCAAGGCTAGAGACTTTGCCGATCAAGAGGTCGGTTCTCGCATTGAAATAGCCGTCCACAACTGGCTTAGAGAAAGTCCAGCAAAGTTCGCTCTGTCTGAGTTAATCGCTGTCTCCAGACAAAAACCCATCATCTTTTGTGGCGGTGGCTTTGCGATTGCTCCAGTTAGAGGAATCATCCAAAAAAGAATCATTGATTCTGGAGGCAACAAGGATAACTTAGTCTTCCCAGAAGATATCGGAACCGTAGGCATTACAGGAATTTTGGGCTATCTGGAACCCGAAAAACTCAGTACATTCTTGCACAACCAAATTCAGATTGAAAAAGAGGAACTAATAGACAATGCAAGCATCGAACAAGCCGCCTAGATTGAATTTTGATGTTCCACGGGCATTAGTGAATGAGGTGAAGGCGATCGCCGAGTCGCAAAATATGGAACCCTATTACTGGATAAGGCGAGTGATTCAAAAAGCTGTAGAAGATTCGCGCAGTAACTCACAACCTTAGAGAAAATTTTCTCCCAGGTCTTGGTAACGTTTCGGTAACTCAGGAGGAATTATGCTGACATTCAACCAAAAAGAACGGCTTGAAATTGCAGAGCAGTGGTTAAGAGAGATTAAGGAATCGCCTGAATTTAAGGATTTTGAATATCACCCAGATGTAGCGCTAGGCGATTGCTTGCAGGGGCTGAATGAGTTGATAGATGAGGTTTACGAGCAAGGCTATCAACCCTGGCAACCACCCAAACCAGAGGAAAAAGCTGCAATTGTCGCTCATATTAAGCACGAAAACAGATTCAGACCACTGCACGCGCTGCGTGATTTTGCCCTAGGGGTAGGTGTTCCGGCAATCTTTGCTAGTGGATTCCTGGCACTATCTAGCTTTGTCTGTATGGGAGTGAGCGACATGGACAAAGCTACAGGCGATCGCATGATGCCGACGGTTGACTGGATGGCTGCAAGTGACTTTTTGATGGGTGCGACAGGCGCAAGTCTTGCAGTGGGCGGTATTTGCATCCTGACGGCTGTAGCTAGTGAATTGGAGGCGAGTAGACATGACTGAGTTAATACCCATCTACGACGCATCGCTGCTCTCAGAGAGCAAGGTCTATCACATTAACGGGGCGCTGTACCGCTTCACTGGTAAGTGTCCGTGGGCGCGAATTGACCACCCAAAATGGACGTTTAAGCCGCTGGTGGGTCAGGGACGCAGCGCAACTCTTGAGTTGAACCAAAACAAAGTAACACGGCTAGTTTACGAAGTTCCCGGTATGACTGCTAATCGTAAGACTGAGGTTGTAGGACAAGCCATACAACAAAGTTTGTTCTAAGAGTAGAGCGATCGCATAGAGTCTCAATCACTGCGATCGCCCTCATCCCTCTATTGGGTGCATCCGCCGCTACACGAATACAACAACAAGGAGATTTTACGATGCTTTACAAAAACAGTCCAGCCAAATACGCCATAGAAACAAGCATTACTGACCATTACTTTAGCGACGAGCGAGAGTTAGAGGACTTTGCTAAAGGGATGCTAGTAGGAGGGCATACAACCTTTAGCCTGTACCACTTTGAGAACGGAGAGTGGGTAGAGCAAGACTGGTGTCCGTACGATTTCTACGCAGATATTGACGATACGCCCTATCCAGTTGCACATGGGCAGTTTCTAGCAGCGTTAGAAGTGGACAAGGTGGATTCCAAAATTATTTGGCGATTAGGACAGGGGGAGAGAGAAGCCCTTAACGCAATCGACGATGATGCGAACTCTTTTGCTGCTCACAATATTTTTAAGCGCTTAGAGGAGGTGGGCGCGTGGGACGAGCTAAACGACGAATTGCAAGAGGAAGAAGAGACTTTTTACACCAGTTTTGACGAACTAGATGAAGCTTGGGCTATCGAACTCGATATCTAACTAACCATGCATGAGGAAGATATCAAGGGCGCGATCGCCTCCCTACTCGTGTTTATTGGTCTGGCTTTGGCGATTCCAGTCTTCTGGAAAGCCTTACCGCAGATTAGCTGCAACATCCAAATCAAAGTTGAAATAACCAATCAGGAGAATTATGGAATTCAAGAGCGACGAGAAAAACAGTAGCGCGATTTCCAAGGCTGATAAAAAAGGCGCGGCAACGCAGTACACCTCAAAGGCTGGAGCTTTCAAAATCAACACTGACAGCATCAAGTCTCAAGTAATCCCCAATGGCATGATGACCATGATGGGGGAAATCGGACAAGCACTGGGTGTGGACTTGACCGACTTGAGCAAGCTCACTCCAGAGCAAGTTACTCAAGCTAAGAAGTACGCCGCAGAATTGGACGAAAAGCTAATAGCCATGAAGGAACTAATGCCAGCGGTGTTGAAGTTCTTATCCTTCAAGGTATCAGAAGCAGAATTTCAAGCTGAGGTTGTACTTGAAACTTGCAAAGCTAAAAAAAAGATTGACCAAGCCCAAGCTAAGGCATACGTCGCTTACTACAGATACCTGCGTAGCGCTCAAAACCTAGAAAAGCGAGTTAATCAGCAGCGCGAGATTATTGATGCTGCCTACTCTGCCTTTGAGTCGATTGGTGATGCTCGTAGCCAGGCGATTAGGGCGGGGCTAAACAATCTATCCAAGCTTGGCAAGACCTCGGTAGAGTATGAAGCCAATCTTAAAGAGGAGCGACAGCAAATCAAGGCTGACAGAAAACAACAATTAGCTGACATGAAACACAATCTCAAGTCTGCTGCTTACCTTCCCGCTTCCTAAGCGTAACAAATAAGTGACAAGAAAATGCCCCTAGTGAATGCTAGCTAGGGGCACAACCATCAAAAAAGGAATGCTGTATGTCTAATGATATTGATAATATCCCAACGCCAAAGGCTGATTTATTGAGGCACATCCAGAATTTTGGTGAGGCTAGTGCTTTTTTCTCTGGCGCTCTAGGGCTTTCCTTGGCTACGGTGTACTTCCGTCAACTAGAAATTGTTCTGGCTCTAGCTTATGTAATTACCATCATTTACACCGTTCTGGAGTTTGGGAGCAAATCTAAGGGCGCGTTTTTTCGGTTTCTAGCCATCACGTTAGGTGTGCTTGTTGGTATCAGAGAGATACTAATTTACTACTGGACAACCGCACTAACAGTAATTCTAATTGTCCTGGCAGTGGGTGTAATTGGGGTAATGGCTTGGAATTACATGGCTCGTGTGCTGTCTGCCGGGGGCGACAATGGATAAAGAAATCTGGGTAACACAGCATTGGGGCATAGGCATCGGACTTGTGAGCGCTGTTGCCGGACTTGTCCTCGCTGCACCGGAAAACATGAACACCTGGCAACTGTACGAAAGAAAATACACTGAAAGCTTGCCCGGCATCCCTCTACTCTCGTCCCCTCGAAAGGTTACACACCGCGAAACTTTCTACTTACGTCCTGACGAATTGCCGCCAGATGGCTCTAAATTAATTGCCGTTATTCCTGGAAATCAAGAAATTAAAACTCTAGGCGTTGGATTACTGCTATTTGGTTCGAGTCTCACTTGGGCGATGGCTCAAGCTTTAGTACCCGAATACAAACGCATGGAGCAATTAAACTGGCGTATACGGCGATCTGAATTTGAATTAGAGAATGTAGAACTTGAACAAAACGTAGAAGTCCAAGACTTCGTAATTCGCATCTCGGCCGAAAAAGAAATAACTAGGATGCTCACAGCGCCTAAGTCCTACATGGGTGAGGAACAGGAGTCAGACGAGAAAGAACCGGAACTGACCAGAACTGCTACAGGCTTTTTCGCTTGGCTGCAAGAAAAAGCAAAAAAGAACGGTAGCAATGATTTTGAGGTGCGCTGGTGCTGTTCTCAGAGTTTTGCGGGAAAGAAGTCATCCAAGTTTGAGGTTACAAGCTGGGTTGATGAATTGGCACAAATGGGAGCTACCGAGTGGCTCGATGAAGAAAAGAAAACCTTCAGATTAATAAACGATTGACAAAAAAGCTATCGCAGTCCACACCGCGATCGCCCCGACGAACGTTAATACTCAAAGGAATTCTAGCCATGATTAATACATTAGCCAAGGTGGCGCTGCTTGCGCTGCTTTTAATTCCTGCTACCCCTGCAATTGCTCAAACTCGCGTCGGGAAAACTCGGTGTATCAACCGCAGCGGCGATATGGTGCGCTGTCCCAAGAGTCGCGGCAGCGGTCGCAGGCAACAACGCCGCGCTAACGTTCGCCGTGGTCTGTACTGCAACGGCACTTGCACACGGCGGGATGCTGCACAGCGCTACCGCATCAGGAAACTAGGCAGCGTGTACGAGTCGCAGAAACTTTAAACTATTTCCGCACGGGAAATCTTTCCTTAACGCTAAACCCCCACTCAGTTAATTACTGGATGGGGGTTTTGTTGTTTATTGGCTTCCGAGCGATCGCTATTCACACAGCGTCTTAAACTCGTACACCAGAAATTCGTCCTCACCATATTCATCACTGTATCCCTGGATATGCCACGCATACAGTTCCCCGCGTTGCTGCAATTGCATTCCGACGACTGTCACCTTGTCCACCTGGTCAGTATCGTAGGTTTTGCCAATCTGAATAAGTTCGCCGCGTTTGGTGATGGGCAATTCGCAGCTAAAGAAGGCGTGTCCCTCGCCGTCGTCGTACACGGGCATCCCTTGGAAGGTGTGCAGGTGTTTGCTAGTTGGGACGAATTCTGGCGGCGGTTCGCCCCTCCCCACCCAGCGCCCGTTGATGAATGTTCGTCCTGTGTCGCCGTCGTATTCGTACTCGTCAGGCATTTTTCTTATCCTCCTTTGTAGGCGAAAGCGATCGCAAATACTCAGCAACTGCTCTGATATTGCTAACCCTGATAATGGTCAAATCCCATTTCTGGTCATCAGTTACGCGGTATTTATCCCCATCCCTGAGCAGCCTTACACCGCATAGTCGCAAAATCCGGTTTAAGTCATCAAAAAACATTCTCTCGGTTTTGTGTTTCTCGAAATCAGCGCAAGCTAAATCAACCAGCAGGTTAATGGCTGCGTTGCCTGAATCTGTCTGCGGCGCTTGAAGGGGAGAGGCTTTTTCCATCTCCCTAATAAATGCGTCAATTGCTTTACCCGCAGTGGACTGCCGCCCTACCTTGAGCTTGTTGAGAGTGCGTGAGCGGATTTCAGCAAGCCGAGGCATAGTAGCGTTTATTTGTATTTGTTCATCTCGGATACGCACTTGCTCATAGAGTTGCCAGTTTTCATTTCTTAGCTCCACCAGTTCGCGGTTTATTTCTTCTGAGTCATGCCCGACAGCAGTCCCTGTCAGGCTGTCAGCTTTCCCCGCAATTCGTTTACAACTGTCCACAATTCAGAGAAGCGCTCGTCAATATCGCTTGCCTTGGGCTTGATAGCACCGTCTACAATGCCGCTTAACAGTCGCCGCGCTGTGTCGTTGAGCGATTCCCCATCTTTGCTAAAACTAGCTAGTTTCTGAGTAAAATCTTCGTCTACTCGGAAAGAAATGATTTTGTTAGCTGCCATAATCCTTGGTTAATGTCTACGCTGATCTCGTATACATATTGTAAACGGTTGTCAACAATTAAGCTGTAAACGCGCCCTTTCAGAGTGTGGCTCTGAGTGAGCGATTGTTTTGATATCAGATTTGATACTTGCGCGGCTGTGTGGGGGACGCACTATTTTCTACACAAAACGCCACCGCGCTCTTGCTCCCGCTGCGATGATTCCCGTGGATTACTGCTCGCTCCCCCGAAGCGCGCTTGTGAGAACCCGTGACCCAAAATCGCTCTGAGGCGGCACGCCCGCCATGCTCCCGTTGCGCGTCAGAGTCCGTTTTTTTCACGGTAAAAACGAGCGATTTAGCTGCATAAGAGGTCGGGAAAATCGTCCCGAAAAAAAAATCTGGTTAACTTGGTAAAATGAGTGAGAATGCACGTTTTCGCTCTATTTACATTTGTTACGTCCCTATGGCTACTAGTACCTCTTTCTTAGAACAAACCTACAAACTAACCATAGGGGACAGTTTCACCACACTCTCATTAGATCCAGATGTTATCGACCAGTTATTAAAAGATACCCGTAGCGCTGGAACGCGCCGCGCCTACTCGAAAGATTTGAAAGATTTTTTCGTCTACTCAACCGGGCTGCAACCCAATAGAGATTTAGTGTTAGAGTTTTTGCACCTGGAACAGCGTCACGCGGTCGCGGTCGTCCTCAAGTTTAAATCTTACCTGATGATTGAGCGCAAGCTAGCCGAAAACACTATCAACCGCAAGCTTGCCGCGATAAAATCAATGGTGGCAATGGGCAGAAAATTAGGAGTGTGCCATTTTGCACTAATAGATGTGAAAGCCCTTACTGTGCAGACTTACCGGGATACATCCGGTGTAGAAGCTGGTGAATACGCAGAAGTTTTAAAGCTAATCGACCGTTCCACACTTAAGGGCAAGAGAGATTACGCCATTTTGCGCCTACTTTGGGACAATGCACTAAGACGTAACGAAGTGTGTAGTTTGAATGTGGGAGACTTTAACCCACAAGCGGGGATGCTGCAAATTTTGGGTAAGGGGAAGGGAACGCAGAAGGTAACAATTGAACTTACCCGCAAAACAATTGAGGCTTTGACCGATTGGCTATTAGCTAGCGGTAAGGCAAACAAACTAACAGATCCAATGTTTGGATCTATGGCTTACCGCAAAGGCAATAAGGAAGATAGGTTAATCGGTGAGTCGATTCGGCGGTTGGTCGATGGTTTATGTAAGAAAGCTGGCATAACTAAGAAAATGTCACCGCATCGGGTACGGCACAGTTCTATCACTACTGCACTAGACCACAGCAATGGGAACTACCGCAAGGTTCAAAATCTTAGCCGTCACGCCAACATCGACACTATTAGAAAATATGACGATAACCGTCAACGCCAGAAACAGCAGCGTGAAATATCAGGCGTTTTGGCGGATTTGGTGTGAAGTTTTGTAAATATGACGATGTAGCATTTCCCACAATCACTAGCCTCAAGCATAAATATTTCGTCTAGGTATTACCCGCTGGCACGCTTAACAGTTGGGCGGAGATGACGCCGGCCTAAAGTATCCGCATACTAACAACACCTCAATCAGATGCGCGAATTTCGTCTTGGCGTAAATTCGTCAATTAATAAATCTATATTCTCACCTTGTTGCCATTTCACCCAGACAGCCATGAGAAAATCTACCAATTCGCTTTTGTCAATCTCTATGCCACGTCTTTTTAGTTTGAGTAACTCTTCCTCTACATCTAAATCTGTTGAGCGTTTCACATAGTAAGTGCGCCCAATCCAAGCATCATCAGACCGCTTTCCCGTTGCAGGTCTGCCACGCTTGCTTTTTTCAGGTTGGCTCTGTGTTGGTGGGGACGGAGGTGGAGTCTGTGTTATGTTACTTTCTTTGGTTGCTTCTGACAATTGTTCTGGCTTTTGTTGTGGTTCTTCTTGATTTTCAAATAATTTTTTGAAAGGACTAGGCTTGTTCACCGCAATATCTCCTTACCCACCTCTTGATACTCCCGCCATGCTATTTTGCTGTTGCGGTCTTTGATTTCATAAACAGGTCGTCCCTCTAATGCTGCTTTTTCATAAACAGCAAATCGTCTAATTCCTTGTTTAAACAGTGGCATTCCTTCTGCCTCTAATGCCTCCCGTGCCTGCTGTCCCGTCAGACGAGGTGCTGGAGGAATAATTGTGAGCAAAATCCGATAGCGTTGACTGCCCAATGATTTGAGTGTGCCTACAGTCTGCAACAGTGCATCCATCGCTAAGGCATCAGGGGTAGTGGGCAAGACTAATAAATTACACCCATCAGCGAGTGCTTCCAAATCTTCCTGGCTAGGTCGGGCTGCCGTATCAATAACCACATGGTCAAAATTACGGCTGTGCATGGGAGCCTGCACCAAATCCACAACTTTAAACGGTAACATCCCTCGCTTTGCCCATCCCGTAGCACTGCGATTTGGGTCGCCATCTACTAATAATGTGCTTCCTTTTTGCGAAAAGTAGCAGGCAAGGTGAATAGCGCTGGTTGTCTTCGCTACACCTCCTTTAAAACTAGCAAGGGTGATAATCACGATCTGCACTCCAAAACAGATGCATCTAGTTTATTGAAAGGGCAGAAATTTGTATTGGTTTATTTGTAAACAGTTATGTTGTCACCAATATCAATTGTTGAAAATACATATTTTCGCTGATTTATATTTTCGCCAATTCAAAATAAATCTCGCGACTGTAAAAATGCTTTCTTAAGCGCCCATGCGTTACGAAACTCCAGCACTCGTTCTACCCCCGTTGATAAGCGACCGCCTGAGGGAACTGACACACCCACAAGAGGCAGGGGAAAATGAGAAGTACGGGCAGGGCGCTGCGAGGGGTTGGCGGCGCTTCACCAGGGGCTTTGTGAGCGCCCTGCCCGTTTCTCATTTAGCGAAGCGCTCCCCTGCCGCCCCCACGTAGCCTATAGGATTTCTTCCAAGTCCCCACCTTCTTTTGGTTTCCGGGCTGTGTGATGGACAGCCAGAATATAAACCGTGTTAGTTTCATCCTGGACAGTGAAAATAATCCGGTACTTTTTTTGAACACCGCCGAGGAGAATCCTTGAGGGAATTAAGGGCTATCATTAAGCCGTTGAACCAGTTGGAAGCGGCAAGGGGGTTTTACTGCTTTGCCAAAGATAAGCTTCCTCTATATGTTGGGTGGCTAGTGAAGAAAGTTCAATCCTGAATGCCATATTTATTCCGCATTGACGTTTCAAAATCCCCATTAGGTACGGTATATCCGTCCAAAACGTCCTGCAACCGACAATGCGTTTTTATATTTATCGCCTTCAGAAAACAAAAGCGTTTGAGGTTATTCCTTAAATTGCCAACTTTTGACCCATTGTTGGTAAAACACCCAAGGTTGGTGACGCCGCTCACAACCACGAGAAATTAATACTTTTCGCCCCACATTAGGGGTAAACCTACAAGTCTTCAACGTATCAATAAGCGCAACAGCCGCGTCTGTGTTAAATCCTATATAAGTTTTTTATAACTTTGTAGACAGTGTTTACAGCGTGAAGTTAGAACTATATAAGCTTTTTGGTGAAAAATCTGTTTTCGAGTACATATAAGCGCATGAAACCACATTTAAATCGCCTATAGCGTAACTTTAGGGCGGTTTACAGCCTATGTAAAATCAAGATTTTACCCATTAGGATAGCGTTACGAGAAAATTCCATACAACATTTTGAAGTTAGCGTTTATAAAACGTAGTAGATAAAATTTTACCATCATTAACACGTTCTTCAACTTTCAATTCAGATGATGTTAAAGAGATTATCTTACTTGAACTAGATGTTCCTTTAGCTATGAAATTTTCTGGTATAGGAAAACTATTAATCGCTTCTTCAGGTATTCTTTCACTGCTGTATGTAATACCATCTACACTAACACTATCTATTGAACTTTTCACATCTACAATTGTCTCAGTCAGAGATTGATTAGTAATCAACCATGTTCCCGTCATAAAAATATTATAATTGATTGTTATATTTTGCCCTTCGTGAATTCCAGATATTGACAAAGAACCTTCTGTATTATAAGTTTTATTTGGAAAGTATTCTGTTGTTCCTTTCAAAGCAATGGTCATATCTTGTTCCGTAAAAGCTGGTTCACCATACCACCGTCCTAAAATAAGTTCGTTATAATTTGGCGTAAATATATTTACATTTGGCGTAGCTGGTGTAGTTGGCGGTATTACAGGTTGTTGTGTTACTTGTGGTCTTAATACAGGTGAATTAGGATTTGAACCGCAAGCTGTGGTTAGTATGATTAAAGACAAAGTAATTACTGTATTGAAAAAGTAAGGATTTGTTTTTATGTACATATTTATTAATGTTTTATGAACCTGACAATATTAAATTAACTGCCTAACTTCGCGCTCGGCAGAGACCCTCGCCTATGCACTGGTGTCTATTGCGACCATTAGGCAAAGCTCATACCCTATTTTAAGGTAAATTTGATGAAAAGTAACAGTAGGACACCTCTAAATACGGATGGCTGACTCTTGCGACGAAATACTCCGAAAAGCTTATATAGTAATAGCTCCTTAAGGATATAATTATTGGATTATCTCCTCTTAGTATTTGGGATTAAGCATATCTAATTGTGGCTATTGCAAGTGTGTAGTAAGCGAAAAATCCGAAATCCTTTAAGATAATTGTGTATATAAACCAAAACTAATATTTGAGAACACTGTATATGTTATCGAATCTTAATAAAATTTCGGTTTTTGCAGTTTTGTCAATTATTCTAGTATCGACTCAATTTGGATGTAAATCTCCAGCAGTAAAAGAACTAGCAAAAAATCCCGCCGCATGGGCGGCAGTTGTTAGTGCTATTTCGGCTGGTACTGCTGTACGCGCTGAAGTTAGACAATCTGATGCAGCTGCACAAGCAGCTAAGAACAATCAACAAAGTAATGAGGTTCTGGTCACTCTTTCTGTGCCAACACAAGCATCAGATGGCACTATAATATATTCACAACCGATACTGGCTTATGTTGATTGCCAAGATATACGGAATGATTCGGCAATTATAGAAAGAAACCATATTTCTTATGATAGTCAGACACCATTAACACCAGAGAATCAAAGAGCTGTGGCTGATATCATAAGGCAGGCAGCTTCACCAGAATGCGAGAAAAAAATTAATGGTAAGTAGTTAATGAAAATTAACTACTCCCTGTTCGCCCATTTTCTAGGAGTTAGTCAAATAAGTATACCGAAAGACACCCCGAAACAAAGTTTTTTATAGGACATCGGTTGGTTCTTTCTGTTTAAAAAAACGCAACCTATCCTTTTGAAACTTTGTTTCAAATGAAAATCGCAGTGTCCGGTACTGAGATTTACCGCTTTCAAGGGGCAAAGGCATTCGAGGTTACTCCCTAAATTACCAACTTTTAACCGAAAGTTGGTAAAACGATAAAAATCTGGCTGCCCTGGCGGTAAAGCTAACCTTTGTTGCGTCGAGTTTCGCCGTATGTCTGCGCTGGATATCTTACCTGATACCCAATCATCGAAAGTTGGTAAAACGGAAAAAAGCGAGGCTGCTTTATTCGGCTCTCGCTCGGCAACAGGCTGCGCGGGGGTTCGTTGGGGGAGTGAATTTTCTCAGGTATTTAGTAAATTGGTATGAGAAAAAAAGAGAGTTTTTTTAAATAAATTTTGATTCAAATGCTCTCATATCTGCACATCTCTCTCTGCTCTCTTCTTCTCCAGCCTCCCCGCTCCAGAAGCTTTTTTTACAGGGATAATCCTCTATTTCTGCTGATTGACTGCTGCTGTTGAAGTTCCATATATTCTTGCAATATCTGCTTTGCCTTTTGCCAAGTCTGAATATCTTCAACGCACACTTCACCCACATTAACTGGAGAATACTCTAGATTACCAAGAGAGTTTCGATTGACTGCTACACGAAAAACTTCACCCCTTTCATCATGGGTGTACACCAATTCTCTACCCTGTTTTGTCAGAGTAGCTCGTTTAAATCTAAGGCTATTTTTACCAGTATCTTTGAGTAGGTGATTGATTAGCCCAACACCAACAGGCACTGCTATGGCTAATAATTCCTGCTCTTGATGCTGTTTTTCTACTGGTTTAAGTTCTGCTTTAGGCTGTTGTGGTACGAGTTTACTATTGGCGATTAAGACCAATGCTTTAGCTTCATCAGTAGTCCATCCGGCTGGGCTTGCTTTTAGGATTTCTTCAACTTCCAGGGCTGATCTATCATCTTTCAACGCCCTGTCAGCTACTTCTTTGTCTCGGTCTGTGACCAATTTTTGCTCAAGTCCAGCACTGTAATCGTTGTATAGCTCTACTGATTGTTTCTGGGTTAGTGGGGGTTTAATTGCTGCTATAGTTGACGGTTTATTGGTGGATATTTGTCGATTATTTTTTAGTGATGTCTCGGATATTTTTTGCTGATTAATTGCCCTAATTGTCGCAGATTCTAGCAGGTCTGTTAGGCGTTTAATTTCTTGGTCATCCCGTAGGGGGTCGTAGCTTACCCCTAATTCTGTCTGAAGTTTGGTAAATGAACACTTATATTTATTTAAATTTCCCCCCTGTTTCCAAAGTAGTCGGGGGGAACCATCTTCATTAACTGAGCCTACATCAATGCCAAACTTAATGCCTCTGACTCCACCGTGACTGTAATAACTAACGACAGCTTTGACTTGATGTTCTGACCATAACCGCTCAATTAGTTGGGGCATTGTGGGTTTATCAACTGCCACTTCCTCAATAGCCCGTCGCATTATTTCTTCTCCTGGCAGTCCATCGCGCTCGACTCGTTCCAGTTGATTGCGGGTCATTGCTTTACGTTTACTCTCCCAACTGCTTTGTACTGGAGTTAGGTTAAATTCTCGCTCTAGCAGTCGGGCTGAGTGTTCTGAATGGGCGTAATTGTTCCAGGTGCGGATGGATTTCCCGTCTAGGTTATTGACCCTGGATGCAACGATATGGGTGTGGTCGTTTTCTTTATCAGAGTGTCGGGCTATAAAGAAGTCATAAGCTGGTAGTTCTGATTCTATAAATTCGTCAACTAACTGCTTTAGCTTGGCATCGTCTATCCTTTTATCAGGCTGTTTTACTTGAGCTTCGTCACCTTTTAGGCGCGATAAAACAATCACAGTAGCGAAGTGACGTTCAGAGATATTAGCCAATTCGTCATCATTTAGAGTTCTATCAGTTTTAGGTACACTAAGCATTAAGTGATAGCAAGGGTCTTTTAGTTGGGAGTTAAGGTGTGCTGATAACGTGAACTGCTCAACCAGTTCATTGGTGGTTTGACCGTATATATTGCCGCCAATGATTTTGGCTTTTTCTTTCTCAAGTACGTATTTAGTAGTGCCACGAAATGATTTATTAGCTTTGACTTTGGTAATCATTTCGCTACTCCTCGGTTGATATAGGCTTTGATAAGCTGGAGTGAGTTTGTTCTAAGAGTGCTACCAATTCTTTAATAGTTCTCAGATATTCTTCTACTTCATTATTCAGGGGTTGTCTACCAATTTTTACAGCTTCATTAATCGCTCTGGTTTGCTGGTTAAGATTATTACCAATTTTCTTTAGTTCATAGATGGCTTGTCTGTTAACTTCTGGAATAGTCAGCTTGGGATGTGGTAGAGGGTAGTCAAATAATCTGGCTCTGATGTAGTCACTTTGCACCACTCCACTGCATCGTTGCTCTAACCTTGCTTTCTCGGCAGAGCTACACCTAAATGTGATGGTTATTTCCCGCTTAGAATCCGGTTCTATTGACCGATTACTTAGTGCTTCTTTTAGTTGATTACTTAATTGAGTACGGGGGTCTGGTTCTGTCATAATCAACAATTATGAATGTGGGAAATGGGGGTTTGGGGGATACCCCCAACAAGCAATCACGCCTCTTTTGCGGAGCAAAAGTAGCCCAAAGGGCGTTAAGGCGTATTGCTTGCCTATGTCACGCAGGTGGGGTAGGGGGGGTCGTGGAGTGGGCAAGCCTGGGGAAAAGCGGGTCAACGTGCAATTGCTTTTGTCCGCTTGTTACTCCACCAACTTATTTTTTCATCGCACCCTCAATACAATAGTTTACCCCACCTACCCACACACCCCTCTCTAATTCTGACGCCTACCATTTTTGGATTTGGGGTTGTAGACTAGGGTTTGTCGCTTCTGCCAATTTTAGATTTTTTCTGAAACCCATTTTCTGGGCATCGAGTACCTCAGACGCTAGCACAAAAAACTTATAATTTCTCAGGCTGGGTATTCTTCTAAAATGGGGAAAATTATCTTTACTATCTATGCCCCGTAAACCTAAAGCTGTTCCTTTATCTAAAGTTGATGATATTCAAGCTGCTCTCAAACAGAAGGCGGCTACTCCCAAAACTATCAGTCTGGAAGAATTAATCAAAAGTTTGGCTAAACCTATCCAGGATATGTTGGATGCTGGCTACTCTTATGAAGATGTTTCTGATGTGTTTAAGGGACATGGGGTTGACCTGGCCGCCAGTGGGATTAAGAGTTTTCATAAAAAAGCAGTCGCGACAACTACCAATCAGCAAAGCAATTTCAAGTCGGTTGAAGAAGAGTCTGATTCAATTTCGGAATCAACCCCAACTGGTGATGATGTCTCATCAGTAGAGTCGAATGGTTCATCACCAGACACAGGTTCTCAAGTTGGCGAGTCCAAATCTCAAAGTACCAAAGGGAAAAAAGCAGCAGCTAAGACTCATTCCCAATTTAACGTCACTGATAGGAGTAACCTATGAAGCGAATTGTGATGATTTTAGGAGGAAAAGGGGGGACGGGGAAAACAGCTTTCATTCGCTTGCTACTGGATGTAATGCACTCGGAGGGGGTTAATTATCTAGCTTATGATGCTGATACTGAGAATCCAGAGTTGTACGAGTATTATCAAAATTTTGGCTCTGGAGTAAGGCTTTTAAACTTTCTGGAAGTGGCATCCGCGAAGCGATTTTTTACTGAAATTAAAGCCATGTCTCCCGATACTGTAGTGCTGGATATGCCAGGGGCGAGTGGCAATAAAACTAGGGAGATTATCAGAAAGTTTGGGCTGTTTAAAATTGCTGCTGATTTGGGTTATCGGGTGACGATGGTGACTGTGCTAAACCTCACCTATCCGGTGATAAATAGCTTAAAGGTGATGATGGAGTTTTGCGGCAATCAAGTAGATTATGTGGTGGTGAAGAATCTCTGCTGGGATAAGGGTTTGGGTTTTCAACGATGGGACAATAGTAAGACAAAGCCAATTATTGCAGAATTAAAAGGCATAGAAATTGAAATGCCTGAGCTGGAGTACTCGACTTTTGATATGTTGGTAGAAAAAGGTCTGCCTTACTCTGCTGCTACGGAAGAGAATGGGTTTCCCTATGGGGATTATCTGTTAGTGAGTGGGTTTTTAGACCAAGCTAAGCCTGAACTTGAAAAGGCTGGTCTTTATTTGGGGTTGCATCAATCTGAGATTAATCAAGCTTTATCTTCGAGCGTGATTAACATCGCGGAGCCTGCGGTAACTGAAACTAAGACTCGTCGGGGGCGAAAAAAAACTGATGAACAACAACCACAAAAATGACCATCTCTCTACTATCAACGAACTAGGTTCAGTCAAGACGGCGCTGGGCAGATTATATAAAGAATTTGAAAGTTTTAAACAATCACAAAAGACTGAAAGAGAAAGGGATAGGGCGGAGTTACAGGCATGGGCACAAACGAATTTAATTCAGAATCAGCTTTTGAGCAAAGCGATGGCGACTATCGAATTGTTGACGAGCGAGTTGAAGAATCAGGCAAGCTCTTGGAGCGAGTTCGAGAAGAACAATGCCGATTATCAGCAGCAATTAACTCTCTTACTGGGGCAGTTACAGAGTACGCCCAAGTCCTCAACCACATTAGAGAGCTTAGAGTTGAAAGGGCTAAAGAGCGAAGTGTCCGACTTGAAGAAATCCTGGAGCGAACTAGTAAATCACATTCACTTGTTGACCACAGTTATCCGAGACTTGAGAAACACTCCCCCTCCCAAACCCATCACGATAGAAAAAGAGGTTTTTCGCGCTGAACCACCAGGTAAAGGTTGTTTTGTGGCGTTGGGAACTGGGTTTGTTTTCTTGTTTTTCTTCTTCATTGTTAATCAATTGATTCCGGTAAAAATTTCTGACTCTTTCAACTACTATTTACAAGAAATTTGGTCGCACACTAATTGGACAAATACTAAGTTACAGAGGGTTGAAAGGCATTTGGGGACTGACCCTAACCATCAAAAATGAGTTAAATAATCACGAGCGTCTTTGTTGCGAGTTTTTCTTGTTTCTATTCCACGGGAATTATTGCCATCACACTATTTATTATGGGATTATGTGTTGCCGGAGGCTGCTATGACACAGACACCAGTAAAACTAACATTTTCGGAGTATCTTACTTACGATGATGGCACTGATAACCGTTACGAGCTTGTTGATGGGGAATTGGTAATGGTTCCACTACCAACAGGTAAACATTCGGACGTAATTGATTTATTAGCAGAAGCCATAGCATCTGCAATTCCCCAACAACACCTCGGCAACTGGAAAGTCAAGCGTGATGTTGGGGTATATGTGGGTGTTAATCCTCAAACCGGAAAAGAGCGTTCCCGTACTCCAGATTTAACTGTTTTAACTTCTGCACAGTGGGCTGCAATTAGAGCGTTGGAAACTCAGGCTGCTGTTACTAAAACTCCGCCGCTGTTGGTTGTGGAAATAGTCAGTCCTAGTTCTAAAAAAACCGACTACAACACCAAGCAGGAAGAGTACAAAAATTTAGGTGTCCCTGAGTATTGGATTGTGGATTTAAAAGAGAAAAAAGTTTCTGTGTTGACGTTGGTAGATGGTGAATATCAAGTTACTCCGTTTACAGCTAACCAAAAGATTGTTTCTCAAACTTTAAGAGAACTCACCCTAACTGCTGAGCAGGTGTTATCAGCTTAAAAGAACTCTCGCTTTTTGAAAAGAATAACAATAATTATGACACTTGCTGAATCTACACCTTTTGAACCAAAGTCGGTTGTTCCTTCACCTCAAACCCCATCGTCCGAATCAGAAGTCAAATCTGATACCTCGAACCAAAAAGAGATTTCTGAATCGGCGGCGATATTTCAAGCTGTTGGCATTATTACTGGGAAGGTTCAATTCACCGAAGATGGTAATACTACTGTTACCATTGGGCGCTATACATACCAACTGTTATATATTCCCAAAAAACGTCGAGCATTTGACGCTCTCAAAAAAGAGATAGAAATTACTGGCAACTATACTCAAAGGCTGGTTGTTTATCCAAAGGTAATTCATTTTCCACGCTTTGAGCAACCGCATCAAATTGCTTTTCAGCTAGTTGGTTTTGACAGGGGACGAGTTGAAGTTGCTGTCTCAGGAGAGTTAGAAGACTTAGAGTTTAAATTTTCTGGGCTGTGGCAGTTTATCCCGGTTTGTCAAACTCCTTGCATTTCTGTGTTTAGAAATTTTTCTTCTGAAAGATTGGAATATATTAAGCAGGCAGAGGCTGCCAAAAAGGTTAAATTTATGAAGGCTAGCCATCTGCCCTTAATTTGGAAAGATGCACCTATAAGACCCTTTAGATTTAATCCCAAGGTTGATAAAGAAAAACAGGGTCATCCGGTATTTGTTGAAATCAAAGCCAAGTTTTTACCAGGGCGTAACGTCTTTGGTTTTGATGCGCTCGCCGCTCCTCCCCAAGAAACTGCGCCAAGGTTTCTCAAAGCATCGAAAAAGGATAAAGCTACTGCACAGCAAGAAGCTAAAAAGGATAAAGCTACTGCACAGCAAGCAGCTAAAAAGGATAAACCTACAACGACACAACAAGCAGCTAAAAAGGACAACGCAATACCTTTGCCAAAACC
>JBHYDF010000150.1:0-21845 GCA_051861145.1 Nostocaceae cyanobacterium | reverse complement strand
GCCCGCTCCAGAAGGCACTTTTTTATAGTAGCGGGTGAATATAAAAGTGTCAACTCCTGAGCAAGATTTTTTTTGGAAAGTTTTTTTGATGTCTGAAAACTGTTGGCAGTGGCGAGTTTAGGCAACAATGGGTTATGCACTGTTGACTTAACGGAAGGGTTGTTGTGAATTTTCAGTCGATAATAGCGGTATTGCATAAGTTTTGGAGCGATCGCGGTTGTTTAATTGCTCAGCCTTACGATATTGAAAAGGGAGCAGGTACAAAAAACCCTCATACTTTTCTCAGGGCATTGGGGCCGGAACCTTGGGCTGTAGCTTATGTTGAACCTTGTCGCCGTCCTACAGATGGACGCTACGGCGAAAATCCCAATCGCTTTCAGCATTATTATCAGTACCAAGTTTTGATTAAGCCTTCGCCAGATAATATTCAAGAAATTTATCTCGACTCCTTACGGGCTTTAGGCATCCGTCCGGAAGACCACGATATCAGATTTGTGGAGGACAACTGGGAAGATGCAACGGTAGGCGCTTGGGGTACTGGTTGGGAAGTATGGTTAGATGGAATGGAAATTACCCAGTTTACCTACTTCCAGCAGTGTGGGGGTATTGATTGCCGTCCGGTTTCGATTGAGATTACCTACGGACTGGAAAGATTGGCAATGTACCTGCAAGGCGTAGAGGCAATGATTAAAATTCAGTGGACGGACAACATTACCTATGGTGATGTTCACCTCCAAGGAGAAATTGAACAGTGTGTTTACAATTTTGAAGCCTCAAATCCGGAAATGCTGCTGACGCTATTTAATATGTATGAGCAAGAGGCACAGCAGTTGACTGAACGAGGATTGGTGTTACCCAGTCTCGATTACATAATGAAGTGTTCGCATACGTTCAATTTGCTAGATGCGAGAGGAGTTATTTCAGTGACGGAACGAACTCGCTACATTGCAAGAATTCGGCATTTAGCCCGTAAGGTGGCGCAATTGTATGTAGAACAACGGGAGAAGTTAGGTTTTCCGCTGTTGAATCAGGTGGGTGGTGAAGCAAGCTTTAAGCCGTGAAATAAATTTCCGGCTATGTAGAGACGTGCCATGGCACGTCTCTACAACCCATTAAAAATGGGTTAAAACCTTTTTATAGTAAGCTTTAAGCTGACTTCTGGTATTAGCCCAAAACTTATTTTAGGGCGGGATCTTGGGCTAAGCGAGAATAAGCAAGATATCACAATACACATTGTTTATTTAGAGATGCGATCGCGCTTTGTTTCTGACGCGCAGATCCCCCCAATCCCCCTTAAAAAGGGGGGCTATATTTGTAAGGTAATTTGAAAACAAAGTGATGGTGTGGGATAGAAATGGTTAATTTGAGTGAAGTTTTAGAACCTCTTGCAGCTTGGTTTCGCAGTTTGGGAGTCCCTGAACCGATAGTGCAGTGGGGACATCCGGCGATGATGGCAATAGTTGTTTTTGTAATGGGTAGTTTTGTTGGTTTGGCTGGTTGGCGAGGACGACTGGTTGAAGATAAAGAGACTGCGATGAAAAGTCGCAGCGATCATCGTAAACTCGCACCGTGGATGTTTTTATTCATTGCGCTTGGTTACACGGGTGGGGCTTTCATAAAGTTATCCAAAATTGCCCAGCCTTCATCAAATAATTAAGTAGGATAGGCTTTTGCGAGGGGGGTCACGAGGCGGTTTTACCGCGCTCAAAACAGTTTTTTCAGCGGTAAAACACCGCCTCGTGACCAAGGCTGGGCAATTTTGGACAGGTTTTTCCCAAGGGTGTTGTCCCTAGTAATACAACATCAGCCAATTATGGAAAGTTCTCACTTTTGGACTGGTTCAGTTGTACTGTTATTACTGGGGATTAATGGTGCAATTTCTTTAAGCAAGTTTGGCGGTAATAAACCTGGATTACGTATGCTTCATGCTTATTTAGGCAGTACTGCACTTTGTCTTTTGTTTGTACATGCGGTGTTGGGGTTGAAGTTAGGTTTGTCTCTTTAGATATAGCTATTGCCAAAGATGATAAATGCCCTCAGACTAGAAGTCTGAGGCTACACAAACAAAGCCTGCCAAGGCAGGCTAAAACCGTAGAGTCCGTGTAGGCGGACTTTGTTTTTGTAGCCGCGACTTTAGTCGTCGGGTAATTGTTAATGATTCAAGTAAGTGGTGTAATTATCTGTCTTGGCTACATTCTCGGATTGCTGTTTACAGCAGTTCCTTGGGGTGGTGTTTGGATGTTATTTTTAGGTGTAGTGGGAGCGATTATTTTTCAAAGACGCCGTATAGCCTTACGAAAAATCCCCCAAAAAACCAAGACAGCACCACAATTACTACAATCTACCCCTCATCCGAGAGTATTGCTAATTGCTGGTGTGGTGGGTTTATTGGCAACTTTATATCTTCAATTGCGGGTTCCTCAACCTGGTACAAACGATATAAGCAAGTTTGTCCCTTCAGAGAATAACAATAATCAAGAACAACTTTTTATGGTGCGCGGTGAGGTGACTAGTACACCGCGCTTGACTCGCAGTCAGAAAGGACAGTTTTGGTTAAAAGCCACTAAACTCGATGAGGTAAAAAATGATAAGAGACCGGCAAATGCTAGTAAAGGTGTAACAGGTAAGTTGTATGTAACAGTACCTATACTTCAGGCTACTGGATTGCATCCCGGTCAAGAAGTTGCTGTGACTGGGATTTTGTACAAACCTAAACCACCATCAAATCCCGGCGCGTTCGACTTTCAGAAATTTCTTCAGCAAGAATGCACTTTTGCCGGTTTAGTTGGACGCTTAGTAGATGTGGTGAATGAGGACAAAAATCAATGGGGATGGTGGCAAGTCCGGGAACGAATTGTGCGATCGCAAGTTCGTTGGTTGGGTGTGCCAGAAGGACCGCTTGTTAGTGCAATGGTTTTAGGCAGTAAAGCTGTTGATTTACCTTACGACACTCGTGATGTATTTGTACGAGCTGGTTTGGCTCATGCTTTGGCGGCGTCTGGATTTCAAACTTCCTTAATTTTGGGTGTGGTCTTAGGGTTAACGAAGCGCTTAAAAAAGGGAACGCAAATTACCCTTGGTAGTTTGGCTTTAATTATTTTTTTATGTTTAACTGGTTTCCAAGCTGCGGTACTTAGAGCTGTAATTATGGGATTTGCAGCTTTAATTGGTCTAGGATTAAAGCGAAAAGTTAAACAGTTGGGATCATTACTAGTTGCAGCAGTTCTATTATTGCTATTTAATCCTGTTTGGATTTGGGATTTAGGATTTCAGTTGAGTTTCTTAGCAACGTTTGGATTAATAGTTACAGTACCACCTTTAACTCAACGTTTGCAATGGTTGCCACCTGTGATCGCTTCTTTAATTACTGTTCCCCTTGCTGCAACAATTTGGACTTTACCCCTACTATTACACGTTTTTAGTGTAGTGATAGTTTACAGTCTGCCAGCAAATATTCTTGCCAGTCTACTTATTTCTATAATTAGTATAGGTGGAATGGTCAGCGCCTTGACTAGCTTAATTTTCCCTGAAGCTGGAAGCGCTTTAGCTAGTATGTTATATCATCCTACACATTGGCTGATTAAACTGACAGAAATCTTCGCTAATTTACCAGGCAATCAGTACGCTGTTGGCAATATATCTGTTGCACAAATGCTGGCAATTTATGCTTTACTGATATTAAGCTGGCTAGTGCGCTGGTGGCAGAAACGCTGGTTGTTTACCGGTTTTCTTGCAATTGGTTTAGTTTTAATTCCAGTTTGGCATTCTGCAAATACGTTGTTTCGCGTCACGTTACTAGCTGCTGGCGAAGAACCAGTTGTGGTAATTCAAGACCGAGGAAAGGTGACTTTAATAAATAGTGGAGACGAAGGAATAGGACGATTCACAGTAATACCGTTTTTACGACAACAAGGAGTTAACCGAATCAATTGGGCAATTGCTTCAGATTTTCAACACAATAATAGTAATGGTTGGTTAGAAGTACTACAAAATTTACCAATTCAAGTTTTCTATGATTACTCTCCTGACCCAGAAAATGCTTTCACCAGTCAGGAAATAAAAAAGGAAGTCCAAAACCAAAAAGGAATATATCAACCATTACCCGTGGGTCAAACCGTCAACACAGATTCAACTATTGCACAATTAATTAATAACGAATTACCCATCTTACAAATGCATATTCAGGGTCAATCTTGGGTATTAGTAGGTAATAATATCAAACCTACAGAAATACGCAAGCTCATCCAAACAGGAGGATTACCTCGTCCGCAAGTATTGTGGTGTCCAAGTGAGCATTTAAAAGAATTAGTGACAACCTTACAACCACAAGTGGCGATCGCAACTAGCGCTAATGTTGACTCAAAAGCTTCTTCTCAACTCAATCAAAGCCAGACAAAAATTTACTTTACTGGGCGGGATGGGGCTATCCAATGGACTCCTAACGGTCAGTTTGAAAGTTTTATCCAAACAACGGAAAACAAAACTTCTGTGTTCTAAAAGGGAGTAGGGAGTAGGAAATAGGGAGTGGGGAGTGGTAGGGACAATGGGCACGGGGCATTGGCAAGAAAACCAATTCCCTATTCCCTACTCCCCTACGGGCGAAGCATTTGGGCAGAAAGGCAGAAATCTTGTCATCAAATCGAAAAATTGTCACCCAAATGCTTCGCCCCTACCACTCCCTTTTTCGTTGTAAAAACTCAAAGCTTCGTGATATTATGACTACAATTAGGAATATTATGCCTTTTGGAGAGGTGGCAGAGTGGTTGAATGCGGCGCACTCGAAATGCGTTTTAGGGCAACCTAACGGGGGTTCGAATCCCCCCCTCTCCGTTGTAGAGATTTTAGATTTTGGATTTTGGATTAGTTAAAGACGGGCAAGATGCCCGTCACACAAGAGTTCACGAGAAACCACAAGCTTTTTGCAGCGTGGGAATGAAATCAGGATAGGAAATAGCAGCGGCTTCTGCACGTTGGATGGTAGTAGTACCATTGGCGAGCAGAGATGCGATCGCTAAACTCATGGCAATACGATGGTCTGTATGGCTATCTACATCTGCACCTACTAAGGAAGTACCGCCTGTAATTTCCATACCATCGGGTAGTTCAGTGACTTTCGCCCCCATTTTATTAAGTTGCTGCGCCATTACCGCAATGCGATCGCTTTCTTTTACCCGCAATTCAGCAGCATCTTTAATTACGGTTGTACCTTCGGCAAATACTGATGCTACCGCTAAAATCGGAATTTCATCAATTAACCTGGGTATGATATCCCCAGCAATAGTACAACTTTGCAACCGACTGGAACATACTCGTAAATCAGCAACTGGTTCGCCAGCTACCTCCCGTTCATTTTCTTGTTGAATATCTGCCCCCATCATCGCTAAAGCTTCTAAAATACCGGTACGGCTAGGATTAATACCGACATTTTCAATTACTAACTCAGAGTCTGGTACAATTGCTCCAGCCACTAACCAAAAAGCAGCGGAACTGATATCACCAGGGACTATTACCGTTTGCCCAGTCAGTTGAGAAGGTCCTGTTATCGTCACGCTTTTTGTTTCCGGGTCAACATCTACTTTTGCCCCAAACGCCCGTAACATCCGTTCACTATGGTCGCGGGAAAGGGCTGGTTCGGTGACAGTAGTTTGTCCTTCGGTCATCAAACCCGCCAGCAAAATGCAGGATTTTACTTGGGCGGAAGCGATGGGGGAATGGTAATGAATAGGTTTGAGGGCTTGTCCTTGAATTGCGAGGGGTGCTAAAGAAGCTTCTTTACGTCCCCAAATTTGCGCCCCCATTTGTTGCAAAGGTTTAACAACGCGGGACATGGGACGCGATCGCAAAGAACTATCACCTGTGACAGTAAAAAAGCGTCCCGGATGAGACGCCAAAAGACCCAACATCAATCTTATAGTCGTACCCGAATTTCCAGCATTCAAGACGTCAACTGGTTCTTGCAGATTTCCTAAACCGATACCTTTAACCCGTACTAATTCTGTATTCAATTCGGAAATTTCTGCCCCCATAGCTTGGAAACAGCTAGCGGTGCTGCAAGGGTCTTCGCCCAAGAGTAATCCTTGAATCTGGGTTTCGCCTTGGGCTAAAGCGCCCAACATCAAAGCCCGATGAGAGATAGATTTATCTCCTGGAACCCGAATGCGACCTTTTAAAGATAATCCAGCAGAAGGCCGCCGGATAACTAAGTTTTGAGAAACGTTTTCTTTAGTTTCTACGGTTATAACAGAAGGCGACATTAGGATAAACTGACTTTTGACTGTATCGGAAGTTGATTACTTCCTCGCTAGTATCCTATCGCTTTCGGTTATGAAAATTACTCAAATCAACCAAAACCAAATTTAATGTTCATCTGTTGCGACTCTTCCCTACTTTGACGAAAAGCCCCGCTTTGTGCATCTATGGGAAGCTGCACTCAGCTTGTATACAAAGACTCTCGCCGTCTTATGACTATCATTTGCAAGCCTCTACAGGCGATCGCTGCTTTAGGCGCTAATCTATTTCCTTTACATCTATTGCAGGTAATTAGATCGAGCCATCGGTCGAAAAATCTTTGTAAAAGCTTTATAAAGGCGTATTTTATCTGTTTTTGCCGGAAATTGTCTAGCTTCTCAAACCAGTAAGTTCAGTTATTATTAAGCATGTTTTCAGTAACTAGGCATAAATAAAAATAACTATGAGGGTTGTTAGTTATTGGTTGTTGGTTTTTGGTTATCCCAAACAACAAACACCAAACACCAAACAACAAACACCAAATACATTTACTTATGCCGACTTACTTAAGACTTCGCAGCTTAGCATAACCTACCAATCCACTTGTATTGATTTTATTCCATCGCTTTAAGCTATTATCGCTCCCATGCTGACTCATCACCGCAAGCCCGTGTGTCTATCGCTTATTTCCACAGACCTGCCTGTTTGGTCTGTGGTCGAGACCGCCGGAACATTGTATCAAAAAGATAGCGATCGCTTTCACTTACTTTTGACAGCACCACCAGTTAAAAGTTCCAAAGAGGCGATAATTCCTAGTAGTCCTAGAGTTTTATGGCTGGAAATATCCCCTTACCGAGTAACCATGACCATGCAAGGAAACTCTCAGTTAAGTTACCGTCATTTTTGGGAACAAGGCGTTTATGGAATTACTCGTTACTGGTTGCCCACTGAGTCTTTGCAACCAAATCAACCTATTCGCTTACGTAATTTTACCCAAAATTTAATGTTAAGCGGACACCCGCTACCGGAACATTTACGGGTGGAATACGAATTATGGGCAGGAAAAATCCAACTTGGATGCTATATTCTCAATTTAGAAATTCACAATTAACTACAAAAGTAAAAGGCAGAAATGGGGATCATTTTTCTGCCTTTTTCATCTAGATTAAGTAATGTTAAATTTAATGAATTACAAAGATACAAACAAAAGAGATGAAACTCTTAACTCCTGTACGGGCGGGTTTTGTTGATAGTTTTCATGCTTAACCGATAACCTATCAGCGAAACCCGCCCCTAGCACTAACTCCTAACTTCTTGTTCAAGCACCGAAATAACTAGGTTCGTTGCCGGGTTTCCACTTAATATTGCAACCAATACTTGGTTTTTGGTCTGAATTAACAGGTTTGCCTGCTAACACCGCTTCAATAGCAGCACGTAAATCTGCACCTGTTACAGGTTTACCATTACTGGGGCGACTATCATCTAATTGTCCGCGATAAACGAGTTTATGTTCTGCATCAAATAAAAAGAAATCGGGTGTACAAGCTGCTGTATAAATTTTGGCAGTTTCTTGACTTTCGTCATAGCACAAAGGAAAATTAAACCCAAGTTCATCTGCCATTGCTTTCAAAGAATCTGGTGCATCATCTGGATAGTTTTTTGCATCATTGGCACTAATAGCAACAATTGCTAAATCTCTTTGAATATAGTCTTTTCCTAACTGTGCAATTTCTTCTTTGACGTGCTTTACAAAAGGACAATGCCTACAAATAAACATTACCAGCAAAGCTTTTTTACCTGCAAAGGTAGAAAGCGAAATCATTTCCCCAGATATCACATCTGTTAGCTGAAAATCTGGTGCTTGAGTACCTAGGGACAACATGGTTGAAGCAGTTAAAGCCATATCTCACCTGATACAATTATCTGAAACTTATTTATTCTGAATTGTTTTCAGTATAGCAAATAACTTTGACTTGCTCTTAATACTTCATTGTTCATGCTTCATCTTTATTAACCATGAACCATTAACCATTAACTTCTATTACTAGACTGCGGCTGATTTAAACCACGTGGTAAAGGAGACACTTTATTTCGCAAAAGCAGCAAAGGAATACTAAACAATCCAAATAGCATTACTACTCCAGCCATTAACCAAACAGTAAAACGCATAGGTCGATAATTACCTCTTTCAATTTGCCAAAGAACTTGATTATATCTCCAAGCTGCAAAAGCAATGGTAAAAATACCAAATATTACTAAACCAATACCTAAAATTTCTGAGTTAAAAAATGGATTTGGGCGTGATTCCTGTTGCGTTATAGCAAAATTAAGTTGCTGTAGAAATAGACCAAATCTGGCAATTGCAAAACCAAAACCAATTAATGCGATTGAAGTCCTTAGCCAAGCTAAAAATGTACGTTCGTTCGCTTGATGCTCCCTTTGACGGTCAATTTTGGGCGTTCTACTCATTATTAGCTACATTACCGTGTTATCCACAAGAGAACATTACCTTATTCAGCCCAACATATACTCCATCTTAATGGATAGCTTCTACTTGTGACCTACTTAAGAAGGAGTTTTGTAAAAAAGTAGAGACACAAAATACTTTGCGTCTCTACTTTTGCTAAAACACTTGTCAGTGCTATTAAAATTGATTTTCTACAGATTTGTCAAAAGACCAAAAATGCCATGTCCGGTAAACACTTCTAAAGCGATGAGAGATACAAAACCAATCATTGCTAAACGACCGTTAAACATTTCAGCGTAGGGAGTGAAGCCAGTGCGATCGCCTTGTTCATCTACATATACCTTTGGCTCGATCGCAAAATTATTCATTTTACCTTGGTCGTCAATGATTGCACCGTTTGTACGCATGATATGTCCTTATAATTGCTCCTATGTAACAAATCGTAACGTATCTTTTAAGAAATGTAAAGCCAAAAATGGGCGATCGCCTATGTCTTGGGGTAGAAAATGCTTTGTAAAACTTTTCTTAATAATTGGCTCGACTATTAGAAAAGCCAAATATATGAGATGATTATATGTTTGGTTTAACTTTAAACATCCATGACAGTAGCGGGTAAATCGACTCTATTTCAGTACAACGCACTGTACAAGCCTAATCAACTGATTTACGGTCAGGGACAGACAGCAGTGATTACAGGGTGGACGGTAAAGCAGGCGATCGCTAAACACCTTCACTCCGAGGAGTATGCTGTAATTGGACAGTTATATTCGCCTACTAGGGGAATTAATTTACTAATTCGCAATTTGCTTTTAAACCCGCACGTCCGCTTTTTGGTAGTCCTTAACGCTACAAGGGAAGACAAAAACGCCGGTGCGTGTGAATGTTTACTGGATTTTTTCCGTAATGGTTTTGAAGAAGGATTGAGTGATACTGGACATATTTGTTGGAAAATTCGCTCTACTATAACTGGATATATTGATATTGAAATTTCAGCTAGTGCTTTAGCAAAATTGCGTGAGTCTGTAGAGTTTAGAGAAGCGAAAACAATTTCTGAAGCTTGTAGTTTTGTGAAAAATTTTGCAGCAAAAGCAGTGATAGAATCGTGGGGTTTACCGCTAGAATATCCCATCTCTACTAATGAACCTAGTATTTTACCTGGTGAACGTTACGGACACCGTATAGAAGGTAAAACAATAGCCGAAACTTGGATCAAAATAATTCATCGCATAAAAACAACGGGAACAATTCGACCTACGGTCTACGATGGAAAATGGCAAGAATTAATTGATTTAATGGCAATTGTTAGTGAAGAACCAGAAAATTTTTATTTTCCGGAACCAAATTATTTACCAATTGACCAGAGTTTTTTACAAGAATACATCTCTCAAATGTTAGATGACTTGCCCTTGCAAGAAGGAGTTAAATATACATACGGTCAACGTTTACGTTCCTGGTTTGGGTGTGACCAAATAGAACACGTTATTAATAAACTAATAGCCGATATTGATTCAGCTAGGGCGGTAATGTCTTTATGGGATGTTAGTAAAGATGGTAACGAAAGTCCACCTTGCCTAAATCATATTTGGGTAAGAATAGTTGATAATGAGTTATCTTTAACAGCGACTTTTCGCAGTAATGATATGTTTTCTGCATGGCCTGCTAATGCAATGGGGCTAAGGGCGCTGCAAAGATACATCTATGATATGATTATGCAAAAATCTAACCATCAATTGAAAATGGGGCCATTAATTACCATTAGTCAAAGTGCCCATATTTATGATGATTGTTGGGAAAATGCAGAGAATATAATTAAATCTCATTATCCAAAAATTTGCCAGCATAGAGATTACGCCGATCCCGCAGGTAGTTTTGTCATTACTGTACAAAATGACAAAATTTTGGTGGAACACATGACACCCGGTTCCGGAGAAGTAGTTAATTGCTATTGTGGGAAATCAGCAAAAAAAGTTTATCAACAAATAGCAGCAGAATGTCCAAGCTTGCAAGTCGAACACGCAATGTATTTAGGAACGGAGTTGCAAAAAGCAGAATTTGCTTTGTCAATGAAAAAAGAATTAATTTATGAGCAAGATAAACCAATAGTCATTAGTCAATAGTCAATAGTCAATAGTCAATAGTCAATAGTCATTAGTTATTAGTAAATAAACCGATTGCAAAAGACTATTAAGTGTTGCGCATTTAATTTTTATTAACATAGCAGTCAAGAGTATTGCAATACTGGGTTCCCCACTTTATAACTTAAATGACTAATGACTATTGACTATTGACTAAAAATTACAATCTTGCTAGAGTTACTCTTTCTAACTGATCCTGATATTTACCCTGACGCGCTTCGTAACTAACAGCACAAGCCTCACCTTCTAAAAATAGTAATTGTACTACACCTTCATGAGCATAGATACGACAATCAGCGCTGGAAGAATTGGAAAATTCTAGGGTCAAATGACCCCGCCAAGCAGCTTCCGCCGGTGTTAAATTTGCAATTATACCGCATCTTGCATACGTACTTTTACCGATACAAATTACAGTCATATTATCTGGTACTTCCAGTCTTTCCAAAGCAACTCCTAAACCGTAGGAATGTGCTGGTAGGATAAAATAACTACCATTAACATCAGTATGTAATGGTGTTGGTTCCAAATTATGAGGATTAAAATTTTTGGGATCAACTACAGTTCCGGGAACATGGCGAAAAATCCGGAATTCTACTGGGGAAAGACGAATATCGTACCCATAAGATGACAAACCATAGCTGATAACGCGGCGCAAGGTCGAAGTTTCTTCAGCTTTAATTTCTCTGATTAGACTTGGCTCAAAGGGAGAAATCATACCCTTTTGCGCCATTTGAGAAATCCAAATATCGTTCTTAATCACAAGTTAACACTAATCGAAAAACCAAAGATATAGGATACCGTGAACTTTAGACTTCTTGCAAAAATCAGGATCTAGGTTAATTAGAATCACAGATGGACACAGATGGACACAGATTTTATCGGTATTTATCTGTGTCCACCCCCCTCATTCCCACGCCAGTTGCTACAACGGGGGGAACCCCCGCAACGCACTGGCTCCCCTAAAAAGGGGGGAAGACAGAGGAAAAACTTTTATTTATTGTCCATCTGTGGTTAATTTTTCTGAAAATAGACTTTTGCAAGAGGTCTTTTGATAATTTCAACGCGTAATAACACAAATTGCTGAAAATTTCAATGAACCAAGAATTCCCGAATTTCGCGCTTCGGGGAGTGTCAACCAAATTGTTTAATCCAAAATCTAAAATCTAAAATCCAAAATCCCTTAAGGTTGATGACTACGGCGAATTTCCGTAATTTGATCTGCTAACTCCAGAATCGATTTAGGCATATCTGGTCCTGTAAGAATGATATCGACATGAGGAGGACGTTTTGCCAGAAAGGCTAAAACGTCTGTTTCGGGAATTAAGCCAAAGTTTATCGCCAAGCTTAATTCATCTAATACAACGAGAGAATACTTACTCTCACATACAACCTTTTGTGTATGTTGCCACAATTCTTGTAAAGCTTGAGCTTCGGTTTCGTCAAGTTGGGGTGTATCAATACAACGAGGTAAATCGCAGCGAATCCAATCTAAGTTTTGTCCTAAACGAATGCAGTGTTCATGCCCTTGACTAATACCTCCTTTAAGAAACTGCACTACTAACACTGGCGTACCTTGACCCGCTATTCTCAGTGATTGAGCCATAACGCTAGTAAAAAAGTTACGATGTGCGCTAGTGAAAACTTGTACGAGTCCCTCTATTGTGTATGGTAAGCTAAGGGTCGTATTTACGCTTGGGGTTTCTAACTGAGCAATCATAATCAATGTTCAATAAATCACGAAAATTAAGTTTTATTGCTAAGCTAAGTTTTAGCAAATTTACTTATATGATCAAACTGCTTCTAAAAATATGTAATGTATTTGGCAAGCCGCATTCCTAGTCAAACACTAGGTTTGTATTTAAGTCAAGAGTGAGCAAGACCTCTATTCTCAACTGAACTGTATAAATTCTTGTAAAAATTAAAATGTAATTTTTAATTTTCCTAGCAACTCACAAAGCTGTAAAGCTAATTTTGCAATAGGTCTAATAAGGTAATCTGAAGGCTATATCGTATATTAGATATTTGAGGCTACCCTAATGGTTTGGCAGCGTCCAGATGGCCGGCAACCTTATCAACTCCGTCCTGTTTCCTTTCAGCAAAATTTCACCCGTTATGCTCCCGGTTCCGTTTTGACAATTTGTGGTGATACTCAAGTACTCTGTACAGTGAGCGTAAATGAAGGAGTCCCTAAGTTTCTGACTGGCACTGGTAAAGGTTGGTTAACTGCTGAGTATCGGATGCTGCCAACGGCTACTCAACAACGACAAGAACGAGAATTTTTGAAATTATCTGGACGGACTCAAGAAATTCAACGTTTAATTGGACGTAGCTTACGGGCAGCTATAGATTTAGAAGCATTAGGAGAGCGCACTATACTCGTAGATGCAGATGTATTGCAAGCAGACGCTGGTACTAGAACCACAGCAATAACAGGTTCTTTTGTCGCGTTAGCCAATGCAATTTCTAAATTGTTGGAGGAGGGAGTATTAGAGCGATCGCCTCTGGTTGGACAGATAGCAGCGGTTTCTGTTGGCTTATTGCAAGGAGAGCCATTTTTAGATTTGAACTACGTTGAAGATGTTGCCGCTACAGTAGATTTTAACGTGGTGATGAATCAACACTTAGGAATTATTGAAGTTCAAGGAACCGCCGAAGAAGGCAGTTTTAGTCGTACCCAGTTAAATCAAATGTTGGATTTTGCAGAAAAAGGAATTCAGCAATTGTTAATTGTTCAACAAGAAGCGATCGCTGATTGGAATCAACTGTATAAAGGTTAACGAAGAAAGAAGAACAAAGTATAAAGTAAAAGGAAAATTTTTTTTACCTTTTACTTTATACTTCGTTCTTAAATTAATGTTACTAATGACTTTTATTAAGATTTAACGAGAAAATATTAATTTGGCATATGGGGCTTGAATAAACAAGCATCTTGAATTTATGTTGAAATTCAAGATGCTACTGGTGGGCTTTCTGCTTCAATTTTTGTAATGCTGGAAGTCGCCGAATTAAAACGAGGAAGTGGTCACTGACCCCAGGCTAAAGCCACGGGGCTTGGAAGCGGAAGATTTACCAACTTCTTAATCTAAGACTAAACCAGTGTCTAGCCTACCCGTTAGAGGAAAGCTGAACTGTCTGGATATGGTAGTCCACAAGATGTCACGGATGCCTACGAGCGTTTGTAACCTCTCTGACAGTCAGTGGCTAAGAGATATATATACGGGTTTTGCAGAGTTCCTGGCTTATCGCGCAAAAACTCTGCTTTTAACCACGCCCCTTAAAAGGGACGACAGTCGTTTATCCTCCCATGTCTGAAGGCTATGGGTTTCCACACTTTCACGGAGATTTTATGAATAGAAAGGTTGAAGTCCTACCAGATCAGGCAGCGCTGATCGCACGAGCGCTAGAATTGATCCTCTCAAAGATAAACGCTGCGATTGAACACCGGGGAAGATTTACCATCGCCCTATCTGGCGGCAGCACTCCTAAACCGTTGTATGAAGCGATCGCTAAGCAAAACCTGCCTTGGGATAAAATTCACGTATTTTGGGGAGATGAACGTTATGTTCCACCCGATCATCCCGATAGTAATGAAAGAATGGCGCGTCATGCGTGGTTAGATCACGTGAACATACCAGCGGCTAACATCCACTCAACGCCAACTACCGAAGGCGATCCAACGGTATCTGCGGCAAAGTACGAACAGCATCTGCAAGAATTTTTTGGTTGTTCGCCTGGAGAATTTCCTGCTTTAGACGTGAATTTGCTGGGAATGGGTGATGATGCACATACAGCATCTTTGTTTCCGCACACAGAAGCATTAAAAGTACGCGATCGCTTAATTACTGTAGGGAACAAAGACGGAAACCCCCGCATCACTTTTACCTATCCATTTATTAACGCAGCTCGTTGCGTTATGTTTGTAGTGGCTGGTGCTAACAAAAAACCCGCCTTAGCTAAAGTCTTTGCACCGGAAGCAGATGAATTTACTTACCCATCTCGCTTAATTCAACCCGAAGGTGAACTATGGTGGCTGCTAGATGCAGCGGCAGGTAGTGACCTCAAACAAGGATGAAGGATGAAACTATACCATTTTGGATTTTGGATTTTAGATTTAGGATTGCAAAAACTTTGCTAATAAGCTATTTTTTGCAAGCAATCTGTCACAAATATTCTTCCAAATGGTATTACCAAACATGAAGGATTAAGCGTGAAGTATTTTAAGAGGATGTCTGAGAAGTATGGTTTTAAACCAATTAATCTTAGATCCCCCTAAATCCCCCTTAAAAAGGGGGACTTTAAAAGACTTTTTGCCCCCCTTTTTAAGGGGGGTTGGGGGGATCTAAACGATTTTGGGTAATAAATATGATTAATTAAAAACTTTTCAGACATCCTCTAAGTATGAAGTGTAAATTTTTCATCCCTAAATCTTCATCCTTCTTTCTTCTTCCTTCAAAAAAGTAATTGTTAAAATCGGAAGCTAGAGTTGCCCCTCTGCTTGCCAGCACTATTCTACGTTGACTTAGAACAAAGGCTTAAACCCCATGATTGTCTGCCCTAACTGCAATCACCCTAACCCCGATGGCGCTGTTCAGTGTGAAGCTTGCTATACTCCGTTACCAGCAACTACTAACTGTCCCAGTTGTGGAGCAACCGTGCAAGCAGATGCTTCTTTCTGCGGACAATGTGGCTATCACCTACGTCCCGGTGCAGCAGCAACCGTAGCAGCAACCGTAGCACCGGATATTCCTGTGGAAATAGAACCCCTAAATACACCTGATCCATTTGCACAACCGCAACCAATTCCAGTAAGTGGTTCTGCCAACTACAATAGTCCTGACTCTTCATCATTACCACCAACAGCAGTGGCAGCACCTCCGGAAGCTAACAGCGCCCCACCACCAGCCGTCGCAATGCATCATCCTTTCGGTGAAGAGGAAACAGGCCCATCTCCAGCCCCAACACCACCAGCACCCCCAGCACCTCCAGCACCACCCCCAGCACCACCAACCTTTGAAGCCCAATCCTTCTTTGGTGATGAGGAAGAAAATCTGACTCCACCCCCACAACCAGAACCACCCCCACCCCCACAACCAGCACCACCCCCACCAGCAGTTACCGCAGCCAGAACTCAATTACAGCAGATAACAGCGAAATTAGTTCATGTCCAAACAGATAGACACATTGAATTGCCGCTAAATCTCTCTGTAATTCATATCGGTAAGCCGAATGACCGCATTCCCCCGGATATAGATGTTTCTGGTTTCCCCAATTCGGAAATTGTCTCGCGGATTCATGCAGATATTCGTGTAGAAGGAGATGCTTTTTATATTGAAGATGTAGGCAGTTCCAATGGCACTTATATCAACAATTTGCCGCTATTACCAGGAAACCGACACCGTTTAAGACCGGGCGATCGCATCAGTCTGGGTAAGGGAGACATGGTAACATTCCTGTTTCAACTGTCTTAAGTTGGTTATCTGATATTTTGCACCAACCCAATCTCTCGCCAAGAAATAAATTTCTTGGCTAATAGCCCAAGTCCACTGAAGTGGACTCAAATCCATGCCAAGTAATGGTTTTAGTCCTCTTAGGAGGACTTTTGCTATTAGCCATCGGTTTCTAATGACTATGAGGTTTTTTGAGGACACTGGGAATTGTTTCCAGCACTCGCGTGGTAATTTGTTCTGGTGTTTCCTCTTCACCAATGGTGATGCGCAGATCCGCTTGGGCGTAAAGTGGTTGTCGTTGTTCGAGGAGCGATCGCAATTTTCCTTTTGGATCGGCTTCTTGCAGTAGTGGTCTAGTAGTATCTTCTGTTAAACGGCTATATAGTATTTCTACTGGTACATCCAGCCAAACAATTAAACCGTGGTGTAGGTAACTCCAGTTTTCTCGACGCATAATTATACCACCACCAGTTGATACAGTCAACTTTGTGAAAGCGCAAACTTGTGCTAAAACGTCACTTTCCAACTGTCGAAAAGTCGCTTCGCCTTCCTCCGCGAACAGTTGATTAATGGTTCGTTTGGCGGCTTTTTCTATTAAATCATCGGTATCTACAAACCCATATTCTAGTTGACGAGCCAGTAAACGCCCTACTGTTGTCTTACCAGCACCCATCATACCAATTAAGTATAGGTTGATTCCTTGTAATAAGTTGTTCACCATAAAAGTTAGGAGTTGGGAGTTGGGAGTTGGGAGTTGGGAGTTAGGAGTTGGGAATTTGAAATTATCTTACGTCTTGCGGTACGCCCGAAACTAAAGTTTTGGGCTGAAAGCTTAAACCCGTTAAAACTGACATCTTGCACCCAACGGGAGAGCCCTTCGGGTTCGCCAGTTCCCAGGGCGCGGGAAACCCGCCTACAGGACTGGTCTCACCAGTCGCCTGCGGAGGGAAACCCTCCGTTTGTCCTAAGAGGACACGCTACGCGAACAGCGCGCTTACTCACCAATCTCAACAAGCCTAAAATTAGCCCGGAAATAAATTACGTGGCTCAAAGCTAAAGTCGGTTTTTAACCGACTCGGTAAGAGTTTTAACCCATTTTAATGGGTTTAAGCTTTTAGCCGGAAATTTATTTCACGGCTTATTGCAACTGGTGCAAGATATCAGTTTTAACTGATATCTTGCACCCTCCGGGTTCGCCAGTTGCCTTCGGCGGGAGACGCGCCTACAGCACTGGTCTCACCATTTTCAACAAGCCTATAATTTTTTAGCCCTGAATTCAAATTCGGGCTGTGTAGAGACGCGAAATTTCGCGTCTCTACATTGGTTAAAAACCGACTGGGTAAGATTTAGAACCCATTTTGAATGGGTTTGAGCTTTTAGCCGGAAATTTATTTCACGGCTGATACCGACTGGGTAAGATTTAGAACCCATTTTAATGGGTTGTCCCAGACGTGCCATGGCACGCCTGGTTACAGCCCAGAATTAAAATTCCGGGGGATGTTGGGCAAGGGCAAAATATAATTTATAAAACTTTTTATCATTTATCATTTATCATTCATAATTCATAATTCTTAACTCCTAACTCCTAACTCCTCACTTTACTTTAAATTTCCGCGTTCAAACGAATTTCTCTAATGTAATTTTTTAGGTGCATTTCCAAAAATGTATGGCTAATCAATGATGAGTCTGCTTTATGTTCACTTAATTTCAAATTTTCCTCTATTAATCGTTCACCTATATACTCGATTAATACTGGAATTTGAGAAAATTGGGATGTTTGCCTTTGAATGAGCGATCGCCTTTGCAATAATTCTATAGCTTCCAATATTAATCGTTGCGATACTCGTGGTAAAATACTCTTTTGCAATTTCTGCAATGAAACAAAACCTCGATTCAGCGCCAACCAATACATAATTTGCTTCTCTAAACCTGATAAGCGATTGAATTGCTGGTCTAAAACCCCTCTAATTTCTCCAAAAACTAAAGTATTCTGGTCTAAAAACTCGTTTATTCTCCCACTGAATATTTCTTGAATAGCAGTAGCAACTAATTTAATAAATAACGGATTGCCTGCATACAAATTAATTAATAGTTCGCTTTCCTCTTTTTTTTTGTCAGCAAATCCTTTAGCTGTGAGAATTTTTATGCTTTCTGTTGGTTCTAAACCAGTTAATTTTAAACAGCGAACGGGTAATGTTTCTCCTTCCAATGCAGCAATTTCTCCAGGTTTTTCCCGACTAGTTAACAGCAAGCAACTTTGATGTTGTGAGTCTCCTATTCGTCTAATTAATTCTCCATAACCTTCATAACCCGGACGATACCTGATTTGAGGGAGAAAGTATGCTGAAGAAATACTGTTTTCATCAGGAAAATTTGCTGGCACGATAGAATTTTCTTCTGATTCGTTGCCATAACTATTATATAAAATTGAATCAACTTTATCTAAAATCAGAAGGCAACGTGAAGCACGTAAACAATCTATTAATTGGGAAATACTTTCTTCAAGTGTTTGTAAAATAGTTGTTTCTTTATCTTGTCTTTGAGATAAAAATTGATTTAGTTGATGTAATATAATCTCTAAGGGCGGAGCAAGATGTAATGAGCGCCAAATAACAAATTCAAATGTTTCCTGAATTTCTTCTGCTAGCTTTACTGATAAGGCGGTTTTACCAATTCCACCCATACCTAAGAGTACTATCAAACGACATCGCTCTTGAACTATCCATTTTTTAACTCTTGCTATTTCTGTATTTCTACCGTAAAAGAAACTTACATCACTTGCTTCGCCCCAATCTTGTTTAGGGGCTGATGATATGGCAATAAAATCATTTTCGTTTTTGATGTTTATTGTAATATCGCTATTTTGCTCTATTTGTATCCAAGCTTTTTTATAACCAGCTTTTTCTAATAAATGAGTTACCCGACTCCAATTTTTTACTTTCACTGAGTATCCTGCTTGGATACTCAGCATTTCTTCGATATATTTATATAATCCATTGGAAAGATAAACTCTTACAGTACTGCTGCTACGACTTTTATAAACTGTATTAGCAATTTCAGCAGGACTGAAACCACAAAGTAAGCCTCGCAAAAATTTCTTTTCAACAGGTGTGAGAGCTTTTCCTTTTGCTGATGCTAAATCTACATATAATTTTTCTAATTCCCAATTGTTTTTTGCCTCTATAAATTCCTCTTCTATTTTGTTGGAATCAGATGCTTTCATTACCGTTATTTATTAAAACTATTTTAGCCATTATATTAACGGTTATTCAATGAAGTCATAATAAATCAAAGATAAATTTATAACAAATTTGATAACAAGCGTTAGGTGACTTATTAGCCTTAGCTTCGGTATGTTTAGGCTTAATAGAAATTTTATATAATTTGATTGAAACTTTATCCAAACGATGTACGTCAATCCAGATAGGCATAACTCATGAACAATTGGAGCATTACAAAGCACTGTGTTTCTATCAACACATTCATTATCTCTTAGTATTTAGCTTCAAACTGTTCCAATTCAAATAAACAAAGTAAGTTTTGGATTGGCAAATCAGTAAGTACTAAATTTGAGGTGTAATAAATGACTTTTTGATGAATGAAAAAAGCATTGCCGACTTAACGATTGAGACACAAAAACTACTGCATATCTGATCTGAGTGAGCCTAATAAATTACAGTGTGGTCGTTTGAGGTTGTAGCTATGACTCGGATTCGAGACGTTGTACAGAAAGCTTTGTCAATGGGGTATTTAACTTTGGAAGCAGAAAATCAGTTACGACAATTACTCACAACTCAGTACGATTTGGAAGATTTTAATGCTTTTATGAGCTTACAGGAAGCTGCTATGGCCGGCAAGGTCAAGCAGGAATCTCGTGAACGCTGTAATCTCTAGTAGAGACTGGGCATGATTTGTCTCTACTTCCGACGACGGGATTTTTCATCTTCATCCTCAAAGAAGTCGTCTTCGAGAAACCCCCAATCATCATCATTGCCTTGATTCTCGTTAGTTTGATTATAATTACCTTGATTATCATTAGTTTGATTATCATCGGCTTGATTTTCAGTTGGTGCTTGATATGGGGGAATAATTACCCGATAATCAGCATCGTAAACTGATTCAGTTTTTCCCACTCCAGAATTTTTTGGTTCCCGGTAGCTATAGGAGTAACTAGAACCAGATCGATAGCTGTCTTTAGGTTCTTGCTGGCGTTCGTATATGTTAGAGTCTCTTACTTCTGTATTTTGACGAGGGGGGGTAGTCTCTTGTTGTCGCTTCTCTTCAAAGTCCCAATCTTCTATACCATCTGTTTCCCAATCATCAACCGAACCGCTACGGGACTGTGTTTTACTAGTTGATGGTGGGGGTTGGGGATTGGTATAGCGGTATGTGGGTTCTTCCCTTGGGGGACGATATGTAGTTTCTTCTCTGGACGAGCGATCGCCACTTGGTGAAGTTCTTGGTGATGTAGATGGTGTGCGGCGTGGTGGTGCCGCAAAATAATTGGACAATCCAAATAATATAGAAATGAGCAAAGAAGTAACAGCACCGGCGGCGGTGCTAAACAATATCCACATCGCCAGTGGTAAGGGTTGAGATTGCATACCCAAAAAAACCAGCGAGAGGACAGGCGACCAATTTTGCGCTAATAACAGCGCTAGTCCTCCCATTATTGCCACTAATAGAATTAAGCGAAGTATTGCCATAGGGAGTGGGGAGTTAGGAGTTAGGAGTTAGGAGTTAGGAGTTAGGAGTTAGGGGTTAGGGATTAGGGATTAGGGATTAGAAACTAGTTTTATACTAGCTTCTAGCCCTAACTCTTAACTCTTAACTCCTAACTCCTAACTCTTAACTTTTAGCCCTGACGACCTTGCCAACGTTGAATGGGAATACAATCTATATCTAGTTGATCTAAAGCACGGGCGACTACAAAATCAACTAAATCCTCTATGGTTTGAGGATTGTGATACCAAGCTGGAATGGCTGGAACTACTCTGACTCCAGTTTCTGCTAGGGTGGTTAGGTTGCGCAGGTGAATGAGGCTAAAAGGAGTTTCACGAGGGACTAGAACTAATTTTCGCCCTTCTTTTAACTGCACGTCTGCGGCTCGTTCTAATAAATCCGAACTTAAACCTGCTGCGAGCTTTGCCACTGTACTCATGCTACACGGAATTATAATCATTCCGAGGGTGCGAAAGGAACCACTGGCAATATTGGCTCCCACATCACCCCAAGGATGACAGCGTAATTTACCCGCAGTTTCAACCCCGGCTTGCTGTCGCCAAAATTGCTCTTGTTGAACTGCTTCTACTGGCATCCGAATATTCTGCTCAGATTGCCAAACCATATAGGTTGACTTGGAAGCAACTAATTCAATTGCATAGTCGGCTGCAAGTAAAAATTTGAGCGCACGAACTGCGTAAATTAAACCAGATGCGCCTGTTACTCCTAAAATAAGTGGCTTAGTGTTATTTGACACGCTGTTAAATGTGAAAAAAGTTAGGAGTTAGGGGTTAGGAGTTAGGAGTTAGGAGTTAGGAGTTAGGAGTTAGGAGTTAGGAGTTAGGA
>JBHYDF010000149.1:0-21859 GCA_051861145.1 Nostocaceae cyanobacterium | reverse complement strand
TGACTAATGACTAATGACTAATGACTAATGACTAATGACTAATGACTATTGACTATCAAATCCAAAATCCAAAATCTAAAATCCAAAATCTAAAATCCAAAATTCCTCGCCTGTCTTGGCCTTGGCGAATTACTATCGGTTATCTCACCATTATGTTGTTAGTGCCGGTAGCAGCGTTATTATTGCGGGCAAGTACGGTAGGACCGGTAGATTTTTGGGAAATAGCTACTAGCCCAGTGGCTCTTTCCGCATACGATGTGACATTTGTAACGGCACTTGTCGCCGCCGCCCTGAATGGGGTATTTGGCTTGTTAGTGGCTTGGGTGTTGGTACGGTATGACTTTCCGCTAAAAAGGTTTATCGATGCAGCGATAGATTTACCGTTTGCTTTGCCAACTGCGGTAGCAGGTCTTACCTTAGCTACAGTATACAGTGACAATGGCTGGATTGGTTCCTTACTCGCGCCTTTAGGAATTAAAGTTGCCTTTACCCGTTTGGGTGTAGGAGTGGCAATGGTGTTTATCTCTTTGCCGTTTGTGGTGCGGACTTTACAGCCCGTGTTACAGGAATTGGAACATGATATTGAAGAAGCGGCTTGGAGTTTGGGGGCGTCGAAATTCCAGACATTCTTGCGAGTCGTTTTGCCGCCTTTGTTCCCAGCTTTGCTGACGGGGATAGCGCTGGGGTTTTCTCGTGCGGTTGGGGAATATGGTTCGATTGTGATTGTTGCGTCGAATATTCCCTTTAAGGATTTAATTGCGTCGGTGCTGATTTTCCAACGCTTAGAACAGTATGACTATGCCGGTGCAACGGTGATTGGTACGGTACTTTTGCTAATTTCGCTGTTACTGTTACTGGCAATTAACTTATTGCAAGCTTGGGGAAGACGTTATGAAGGGAAATGAGAGGAGTGGGAAGTTAGGAGTTAGGAATTAGGAGTTAGGAATTGGGAATTGGGCATTGGGCATCGTGCATTGGGCATCGGGCATCGGTAAGAAAACTAATTCCTAACTCCGCGCCTCCTAACTCCTAACTCCTAACTATTGACTAATGACTATTGACTATTGACTATGAAAGCTAAGTTGGTAAATGAAGAATCTCGTTGGGTAAAGATAGCTTTAATTGCAGTGGCTGTTATCTACCTTGCCCTTGTTCTATTTATTCCGGCAATTAATGTCTTTGTTCAGGCTTTTAAGGGAGGAATTGGGACTTTTTGGGGTTATTTGGCGACAGAAGAATTTATTCATGCAGCCCAATTAACTTTATTAATAGCCTTGATTGTGGTACCTTTAAATGCTGTATTTGGACTGTGTGCGGCGTGGGCGATCGCTCGCAATAAATTCCCCGGACGCGCTTTGGTTATTAGTATTTTAGATATCCCTTTTTCTATCTCACCTGTTGTCGCCGGTTTGATGATGGTTTTACTCTACGGACGTCACGGTTGGTTGGGACCTATTTTGGAAAATGTCAATTTTAAGGTGATATTTGCTTTACCAGGGATGATTATCGCTACGGCATTTGTTACCATGCCCTTTGTTGCTCGTGAAGTTATCCCGGTTTTAGAAGAAGTTGGTTCCGATCAAGAGGAAGCTGCAAAAACTTTGGGTGCTAATGATTGGCAAACTTTTTGGCGTGTAACTTTACCGAATATCCGCTGGGGTTTGCTTTATGGCTTGATTTTAACAAATGCTCGAGCAATGGGAGAATTTGGGGCAGTATCTGTAGTTTCTGGCAATATTATCCGTAAAACTCAAACCTTACCCCTCTATGTGGAAGAAGCTTACAAGCAATACGAAACAGAAACGGCGTTTGCTGCTGCGGTATTGCTTGCTTGTTTAGGATTTTTAACGCTGGTTTTGAAAGAAATTGTGGAACGCAAAACCAGCATTAAAGAAGTTGAGTAGGGAGTAGGGATAATTTAGTTAAGAGTTAGGAGTTAGGAGTTAGGAGTTGTACAGACGCTTCAAACAGCGCGTCTGTACAGGAGTTAGTGATTGTTGTTTGTTAAAAGTTATTTATTGCTTGGAACAACCAACCAACAACAAACCACCAACTAACAACTAACTATTCATCACTCATCACTCTTAACTCCTAACTGGTATCTATGCCATTTGATTCTCAATTGCCCACCTTGCTAATTCTGTACGGTTGTGCAAGTTGGTTTTACCCAGCATATTAGAAACATGACTTTCTACTGTACGCTGACTAACATTCAACTCTTCAGCAATTTCGCGGTTAGCTAAACCCCTAGCCACAAACTGTACCACCTTCAGTTCTGTTGGGGTTAACTGCACATCGAAGGGAACTTGAATGCGAGAACCATTGTCCCCTCCTTTAGCTTGATGTTCTTTCCAGCGAATGGTTTGCTTTAAAGAAGATTCAACCTGCGCCACCAGTTCCTCTGGCTCAAAGGGCTTGACCATGTACACATCAGCACCTTTATTCAGACCTTTAACTCGGTCTGCGCTTTGTCCCTTGGCCGAAAGGAATAGAACAGGAATCCAACTAGTACGTTCGTTTTGCCGGACTTGTTCTACGAAAGTATATCCGTCCATTTCGGGCATCATCACATCACAGATGATCATATCTGGAACATCCTGCTCCAATATTTCCAGAGCTTCTCGACCATTTTCGGCAGTGATGACTTCATATCCCCGGAATTCCAAGTAATCCTTCACCAGCAAGATGAGGTTCGGGTCATCATCAATCAGTAGAAGTCGTTTGTGATCTTTCATGCTGGGTTCTTTCATAGCAGTGGCACTTGTCGCGCTTAGATCCATCAAGGTCTTGATTACCGATCCTTTTTGGTGCATTATTGTTGATGCTGTGCTTATTCCCACTTTACTCGCCCTTGGGTTTGTAATATGTCTCAAAAATGTTAGCCACTTTCGAGAAACTACTATCTCAACGGCAAAAGTCCAGTAAGGATACGTAGAGCAGTAGTATTTATAATGCGTTATTATATATCGCTTTGAAAGGTGCGGGCAAAAAACTTTAATTGGATAATAATCCTTGAGATTATCAAACTCTTACTAGCGAAAGATGCTCCCAATAAACAAAATCAACCCGCGCTTTCCGTAGCTTACCGCATTACCATACCCCTTGGAATATTAAGCTTTTATTAGTTGTTGGCAAGAAACCGGGGAAGTTTCTGACAAAGGATGGACTAGAAAAACATACTCTTCCACCACCTTGTTTCTAATTAAGTGTTTTTGTATTATCCCCTCAATTACTTCCGGGGTTGCTAGGTGATACCACACACCATCCGGGTAATCAACCATTATCGACCCAGAGCAATAAACTCGCAAGCAGTTGGCTTTTGTCCTAAATATGCAACTGGGACGACTGGATTGGGAAATATCTCGTTCTAACTTTGGCGATCGCTGTTTAGGATACTCCCACGCTTCCAGACTAGCCTCCTTTGAGCAGTATTTAGGAACCGTCTGGTCAGCACAGATAAAGTCATGCCGCTGAATTTTTGTAAGTCCTAAAGTTTCTATACAATTACTTAGGGCTTTATTTTCTTGCGGTTTAGTGGTTTTTCGTATCTCTAAGCTGGACTGTATCACTCTGTTTTGACTCACATTGCGGCTCCCTGATTACTGTTCTATATTAATTTCCCAGCTTTGCAAATAAAGTTGAGCATATACAACTATTCGTAACTTATAGAAAAAAACCTGAAAACCGTCGCGAATTGAGTATTTTTACTTAATTTAGTCAATAGTCATTAGTCATTAGTCATTTGTCATTGGTCATTGGTCATTTGTTAGTAGATAGTGGTTAGGGGCGCTTGGGCGCTTGGGCGCTTGGGCGCTTGGGCGCTTGGGCGCTTGGATTAGGGGTTAGGGGCTAGGGATCAGGGGTTAGGGGCTAGGGATTAGGGGTTAGGGGCTAGAGGCTAGGGGAAAAATCCAATGACTAATGACTAATGACTAATGACTAATGACAAATGACTAATGCATTGCTGTTCGGAAACCCGTACTAACCAAAATATTGCCATTGCATACCGTCCTTCGCTAAATTAGCACTCAAGAGGTGAGAGTGCTAACTCTGGAGAAATTTGTATGGCAGCTGTATCTTTAAGCGTTTCTACAGTTAAACCTTTAGGCGATCGCGTATTTGTAAAAGTGAGCGCCTCCGAAGAAAAGACCGCAGGTGGTCTGTATTTGCCCGACACCGCTAAAGAAAAGCCCCAAGTAGGCGAAGTAGTTGCTGTCGGTGAAGGCAAATTCAAGGACGATGGTGGTCGTCAGCCAATGGATGTAAAGGTCGGAGACAAAGTTCTCTACTCCAAGTACGCAGGTACTGATATTAAACTGGGTACCGACGAATACGTATTACTTTCTGAAAAAGACATTTTAGCGATTGTTTCGTAGTCAAGAGTCATTAGTCATTAGTCATTGGTCATTAGTCATTGGTCATTGGTCATTAATATTTACACAAATGACAAATGACAAATGACAAAGGACAAATGACTCTTGACTAATGACAAAAGACAAATGACAAAGGACAAATGACAAAGGACAACTAAAAGAATTATGGCAAAGCGCATTATCTACAACGAAAACGCTCGTCGCGCCCTGGAACGAGGCATGGATATCCTTACCGAGGCTGTAGCTGTTACCCTCGGTCCTAAAGGTCGTAACGTAGTATTAGAGAAGAAATTTGGCGCGCCCCAAATTATCAACGATGGTGTGACCATCGCTAAAGAAATCGAATTAGAAGACCACGTTGAAAACACTGGCGTTTCGTTGATTCGTCAAGCCGCTTCCAAAACTAATGATGCTGCTGGTGACGGTACCACCACTGCTACTGTTTTGGCGCACGCAATGGTCAAAGAAGGCTTGCGTAACGTTGCAGCTGGTGCGAATGCCATTTTGCTCAAGCGTGGTATTGATAAAGCTGCTAACTTCTTAGTAGAAAAAATCAAAGAACACGCTCGTCCCGTCGAAGATTCCAAAGCCATTGCCCAAGTAGGTTCTATCTCTGCTGGTAACGATGAAGAAGTCGGTCAGATGATCGCCGAAGCAATGGACAAGGTGGGTAAGGAAGGTGTTATTTCCCTAGAAGAAGGGAAATCCATGACCACCGAATTGGAAATCACTGAAGGGATGCGCTTTGACAAAGGCTACATCTCTCCTTACTTTGCCACCGATACCGAGCGGATGGAAGCAGTTTTCGATGAGCCTTTCATCCTGCTTACCGATAAGAAAATTGCTTTGGTACAAGACCTCGTACCCATCCTAGAGCAAGTAGCTCGCGCTGGTCGTCCTTTGATAATTATCGCCGAAGATATTGAGAAAGAAGCTTTGGCAACCTTGGTTGTTAACCGCTTGCGTGGTGTGCTGAACGTGGCTGCTGTTAAGGCTCCTGGTTTTGGCGATCGCCGTAAAGCAATGCTGGAAGACATCGCTATCCTCACTGGTGGTCAACTCATCACTGAAGATGCTGGTCTGAAGCTGGATAATGCCAAGCTGGATATGCTGGGTAAAGCTCGCCGCATCACCATCACCAAAGACAATACCACCATTGTTGCCGAAGGTAACGACCAAGCTGTTCAAGCTCGTTGCGAACAAATTCGCCGTCAAATGGAAGAAACTGAGTCTTCCTACGACAAGGAAAAATTGCAAGAGCGTTTGGCTAAACTGTCTGGTGGTGTAGCAGTAGTTAAAGTTGGTGCTGCTACCGAAACCGAAATGAAAGACAAAAAGCTGCGCTTGGAAGACGCTATCAATGCTACCAAAGCTGCGGTAGAAGAAGGTATCGTTCCTGGCGGTGGTACAACTCTAGCTCACCTGAGTCCACAATTGGAAGAGTGGGCAAATGGCAACCTCAAGGGTGAAGAGTTGACAGGTGCGTTAATTGTAGCTCGTGCTTTGGCTGCTCCTCTGAAGCGGATTGCTGAAAATGCTGGTCAGAATGGTGCTGTTATTGCTGAGCGCGTGAAAGAGAAAGAGTTCAACGTCGGTTTCGATGCAGCTAAGAACGAATTCACTGATATGTTCAACGCTGGTATTGTTGACCCTGCGAAAGTGACTCGTTCTGCTTTGCAAAACGCAGCTTCCATCGCTGGTATGGTACTGACAACCGAGTGTATCGTTGTTGACAAGCCAGAACCAAAGGATAATGCTCCTGCTGGTGCTGGCGCTGGTATGGGCGGCGACTTCGATTACTAAGATTTTCTTGTGGGACGGGCATCTTGCCCGTCTAGGTATAAAAACAGCTACTTCCTTTGGGGAGGTGGCTGTTTTTTATTTGAACCGCTAAGACCCTAAGTGCTAAGGAAGAGAAAGTAATTTTTTGTGTGGCTACTAATTTTATTCTGTAAGATGTCTTAACTTTATCTTCACGCCAACAAAATAATATGGCTTGGTGTTGCTTTGCTTTACCCAACATACATACATTTAGTACTTTTTTGTTGAACAGCAGAGGCGCAGAGAACACAAAGGGAGAATTATTTGTTTGCTGAAACTATTGTTGTTATTTCCTGTAAAATACCGTTCTGTTCTTGTTTGATAGCCTCTAACCTGCTTAACAGTTTTGCGAGTCTTTCATTACTATCCTGTGAGTTAGAAGAGTCATTGAAATTTCTTTGCCAGAAAGTTAATGGTTTAAAGCTCAACTTAAATAAGGATAGAAAAAATTTAAAAGGGGCTGTAAGTGTGGCTAATAAACCTTGTTCTAGCAAATGACTAAATGATTTAAATAATTGCCACGTAATGTAAATACTTAAAAGTATAATAAATATACTCATAATGGGATGATTAATACTCCAAATTAGAGATTTTAGCATCCAAGATATGACAGGATGAGCATCAATCCAACTCCGGAGATTATCAAGTTCATGATTAATTAATGAAGAAACAGCTCTTTCAACTTCTGTTGAGACAGTCTTACTCAATAGTTCTGCTTTTTGTAGGGCATCATCTAAAGAATTTTTTGTTTTTTCAACAGATTCTAGTAACGAATCTTCTGCGTGCTTTGTTGTTTCAGCAATACTATCTACGGCTTTAGCACTAACTTGACTGATATTATTAACTGCTTTAGTAGTACTTTGAGTCAAAGAATCTTTTGCAGCTTCTGCTACAGCACTTAAGGAGTGATTTGCTTTTTCTGCTGCTTCTGTAACACTGCTCAGAGATTTGTTAGTTAGTTCCGTCAAATTATTAACCGTTTTGGTGGTGGTTTCATTGACTAAATTTTTGGTTTTAAAAAAGCTTTGAGAAAGTTCTTCAGATAACCCTATTCCGAGAGATATTTTGCCAGTATCGTTTATGACATTTACCATAAGAATATCGCTTGTGTATTTTTAAACTCTTACAAGCTATCATCAGGTAGAAATCACTATCATCAGAAACAATACGGATCTTACGAATTTCATAACTTTCTGCTGCTTGAGAATGAAAAACTAAGCCGAAAGATTTCAGAATTTTAATAATCTGTCTATAACTAAATCCAGCTAATCTACCCATAAATTGATTACTGACTCACAATCAAAGGATAGTTAAACTGCTCAGCGATTGGTTGTAAATTATCTGACTCTTGATTTTGAGATTGTGCTTCTAGTAATTTACGCGCTACATCACGAGCGATTTCTAAAGTTTCAGCAACTGTCCGTCCTTGAGCAACTAAACCTTGAATTTCATCTGATGTTGCTAGGTAAACACCTTCTGGTAGTTTTTCGATGTGTAGATTAACTATTCTTTCCATAATTTTATGCGTTGTTAATAAATAAGGCTAGAAGGAGTAATGTAGTCAAATCCTACCTTCTTTAAATAGTAGAACAAAGTTGATTGACTTGTGAAAAAAGGTGTTTTCAGATTGGACGTGGCTTTTTTACGAATCACAAATAATGCAAAGTGGGAATCGCGATCGCTAAAGGCGTATGCTTTGGGCTATGTGCTAAGCGAAGATCCTTAGAGCGTTAATACACAAAGGAAGAGAAGAAGAATTTGTTTCACTCATCTGCAAAGTAATCAGAATCGATTTTTTTGATTTCGTAAGTAGATACTATTGATACTCCTACATTATTATCAATCATTAGTTGAGCTAGTTCTTGCCCATCTATTAATACAATTTTGCTATCAATTAGCGCTACATACTCTCTAGCGTCTTGTGAGAATTTCGAGGTTGTAATAAAAACTCCTTTTCTAGCTCTTTGACCATGTAATGCGCCAACAAATTTTTGAATTTCTGGTCTGCCTACAACAGTGTTATCCCATCTTTTAGCTTGAATATAAACAATATCTAAACCTAATTTATCTTCTTTTATAATTCCATCTATACCACCGTCTCCACTTTTACCGATAGCTCTACCTGCATCACGTCTTGAACCTCCATAACCCATTTTCACGAGTAAAGGAAGCATAATTTTCTGAAAATCAGGTATCGCCATAATTCAGATATTCAACCCTGCGGTTCCATCATATACTAATAAATTAATGCTCAAATAAGGGTAATTACTGAATAATAAGTTATTGCAAAGTAAGGGCAAAGGTGAGATTTGAGTTACGACAACGCTTGTAAATATTTAGCAGAACAATATCCAGCCGAGTTTGTCCGTTGGTTGCTTGGAATTAAACCGCAACAAATCGAGGTATTAAAAACAGAACTAACTCTAGAACCAATTCGCGCTGATGCTGTCACCTTTCTGCAAGCAGCAAATCAAGTTTTACATCTTGAATTTCAAACCCTAACTGCATCTAATCCGCCGCTTCCCTTGCGAATGCTCGATTACTCAGTTAGATTAAAGCGTCAATACCGATGTGCAGTGGTACAAGTGGTAATTTTTTTGCAAGAGACGACAAATGAAGCCGCTTTTACTGAGGAATATCGAGACGATACAACAATTCACCGCTATCAAATTGTTCGCCTGTGGGAGCAAGATTCAGCACCATTTCTTGCTACTCCTGCACTGTTACCTTTAGAGGATGTCTGAGAAGTATGGTTTTAAACCAAATAATATTAGATCCCCCTAAATCCCCCGCGCTTCTTGGGGGACTTTGAAAGACTTTTTGCCCCCCTTTTTAAGGGGGGTTGGGGGGATCTAAATGATTTTGGGTAATAAATATGACTAATTAACAACTTTTCAGACATCCTCTTAGCAGCTTTAACCCGAACTGACTCACCGCAAGCTTTATTGGCGCAGGTTGCTGAACAAGTCGCTACAATTCCAGATATAGAGCGGCGGAGTAATATTGCAGGTTGTGTAGAGATTTTGGCGGGTTTGCGGTTTGAAAAAGATTTGATTCGGCAATTATTAAGGGAGGATATTATGCGAGAGTCTGTGATTTATCAAGATATAGTTCAAAAGGAAGCTTTAAAATTGGTTAGCCGTTTGCTTAATCGGCGTTTTAATGAACTAGATTCGTCAGTAATTGAGCGGGTACGGGGTTTATCTGTTGAGCAATTAGAGGATTTGGGAGAGGCGTTATTAGATTTTTCTGAAGTTAATGATTTAGTAACTTGGTTAGAGCAGCAGGAGAGAGGTTAAAACTGTTGTGAAGACTGCTGTTTAACGAACCACAAAGGACACAAAGAGGAGAACACCTCCGTGCTTTGGTTTCCAAAGTTGAGGAGAGTGTCCGTTGCGAAGAAAGAACAACACAGAGGTTAAGAAAGTTGATTTTTTCTAAAATTAACTTAACTCTTGTATTGAAACAGCGCGATCGCTCCTTCCAAATTCCCTCTCTGTGTCCTCTGCGTCGGTCGTGGTTTATTAAAAAAGTTTTTCCCTAACACCCATGACAACCAACCCCCAACCCACACCCCTACACACACTCAACCCTCTCACTCGCTTCTCTGACAGAGTAGAAGATTATGTCAAATATCGACCAAGTTACCCAACCGCAGCAATTGATACTATCCTGGAGGGGTTAGCACCACCGTCGCAACTCGTAGCAGCAGATATTGGTGCTGGTACAGGAATTTCCTCGCGCTTGTTAGGCGATCGCGGCGTTAATGTCATTGCGATCGAACCAAACGCGGCGATGAGAGAAGCTGCTGAACCTCATCCAAGGGTAGAATTTCGAGATGGGACAGCAGAAGTTACCAACCTACCCGACGCATCTGTTGATTTAGTTACCTGTTTTCAAGCTTTTCACTGGTTCAAGCCAGAACCAAGTTTATTGGAATTTCACCGCATTCTCAAACCATCAGGACGGTTGGCGGTGATATGGAATAACCGCGATAAAAAAGATGCTTTAACTGCTGAATATAGCCGTTTGGTACGCGCAGCTTCAAGTAACCACCCAGCAGAGTCGCACATGAAGACGTTAGAACCACTGTTAGAGACAAAGCATTTTGTTAACATCCGCGAATATACGTTTGTTTATCGGCAAGAGTTAGATTTAACTGGATTTATTGGTCGTGCTACAAGTGCTTCCTACGTTCCGCGTGAAGGGGAAGTTTACGAACAACTTCTTTCGGATTTACAGGAGTTGTATCAGCGCTTTCGCGATGAACGCGGTTTTGTTTACATGGTTTATCGTACCAGCGTACACCTTGGCGAACCAATTAAAAGCTAAAAATTATTAGTTATGTACATTGAAGCGATCGCTATTCTTACCTGGAAAATTTGAGAGCGATCGCTATTCAAAACATATCCCGCGAATCAGTAAATATTAACCTATTATAACAATTTTAAAGCAAATACTCATTTTGAGTATATTTTTCAGTAACTACCTACCTAAAATGGAACTGACGCCTACAAGCCTCGTCAAACTCGAGAGGGGTCTTAATTTGATGATGCCATGTGGCAAGCTGATATTTTTACTCATACAATCGAGAAACAGGCTGTTGTTGTATTAGACACAAGCCTAAATATATTTAATTCATCCGTTAACAATTCAGGGTCGAAGAGCGATCGCACTTTCCACAAATGATAGTAGACCGGATCAATGATATCGCTTGGCAAGCACGCCAGGGTAGTGTTTCTGCAATTATTCAAATATTAAACGAAAAGCTGGCAATTTCAGGGGTCAGAACCAGAGCTATTTTTGACAATGGTGTATTGCAGCTTTTATGTGAGGCTAGCACGTTAGATAAACTAGAGCAATCTACTCTAGTCAAGCAAATCCAGCAAATTCTTCAGTCAATTGCACCGCGCAATATTCGTAGAGTCAATATTAATAGCCGCATTGTTCGAGAACAGCAATTGTTATGGTTGGAGGAAATTAGCCGCGATCCAGAAAATCAATTGCTGTGGTCGGAAGAAATTATATTAGAAAAGCCTAATGTTTTACAACAATTAATTCAAGATTTCCAAAATAGAAAAACTGAATCAGGAAAGCCAAATTTACCTAATTATCAATCTTCTCGTCCTATAGTAATTACTAACAATAAACCTAAAAATTCAGCTTGGGGACGGTTATTAATTTCTCTGAGCATATGCTTATTTTTACTCATGCTCAGCGGCGCTGTTTATGCTTTGCTAAATGGTAAACTGAAAAATACAATTATACCAGAAACGCCACAGTCAGTAAATACTAACCAGGAGAAATTAAAAAGTCAGCCTGTTGCTCCTACACAAAAAGCTTCTACTCCAAATGAAGATTATTTTGCAGAAGCAGTACGAATTGCTAACCAAGCTACCGCAACTGGTAAAACAGCTAAAACTTCAACTCAATGGTTAGAAATAGCTGCTAACTGGCAAAGGGCTTCTGATTTAATGGGTAATGTGCCAGCTAGTCACAGTCGTTATAAAGAAGCGCAGATCCGGACTAAGTTGTATCAGCAGTATAGCAAGGAGGCGCAAAAAGAAGCACAGAAGAGTAAATTGTAAGTAATATGGCATAAAACTCACTCCTAGCCACTTCCCGCAAGCAGAGAGGGGAATTTTTATATCATAGGTTGGGCGGTGCGTCGTTTAACCCAACCGCGTTGCGAAGATGCGATGATTGCTTATATATATAGCCAAATACTGTAGTTTAAGGAAAAACCAGAACATGAGGCAAGTAATAATGTACAAGGATGAGGATGGCTATTGGGTTGTGGAATGTCCAAGTCTGAAGGGATGTGTTAGCCAGGGTAAAACAAAAGATGAAGCACTATCAAACATTAAAGAGGCGATCGCAGGGTACATCGCTGCTTTGGAAGAAGACGGTTTACCTGTCGTAGAATAAAACCTATGGAAACCAAAACAATCACAATTCATGTCGATGCTGAGATGGCTCAAGCCTATGAATCAGCCTCTCAAGAGGAACGGCGGAAACTAGATGTTTTACTCAATCTGAAGTTGCGGGAAGTGACGCGCAAAAAACGTCCTCTAGAGGAAATTATGGATGAAATTAGCCGCAGCGCACAGGAGAGAGGTTTAACTCCAGAAATTTTAGATTCGATTTTGAATGAACCTTAAAACACGCTTTGTTTTCGACACAAATACATTGATTAGTGCGGTTCTTTTCAAGAATTCAAAACCAGGGCAAGCGTTTCAGTACGCCTTAAAAAATGGAGATATACTGTTATCACCAGAAACACTTGCAGAACTGAATGACGTACTTAGTCGGAATAAATTTGACCGTTATGTAACTAGGGAAAAAAGAGAGGAATTTTTAGAAGCTCTATTAGATAGAGCAATTCTGATCGAACCAATTGAAACAGTAAGAGTTTGTCGAGATTTCAAGGATGACAAGTTTCTAGAACTCGCTTTGAACGGGGAAGCGAGTTTTATAGTGACTGGAGATGAAGATTTACTGGAGTTGAATCCGTTTCGTGGAGTCAAGATTTTAAAGCCAGATCAGTTCCTACAAATGCTTGAACAGAGGGATACGCAGCGAGAAGGCGAACAATAGCGAAACTATAGTTAATTTTCGGTAGAGATGCGATCGCTCATAAAATGAAACCTAAGAGTTTTTGATGTAAGTCCATAAGAAAATTTTGATATGTCGTAATGAATGCAGCCACAAATCAGAGTAATCTTATAAATATAAATATAAATATAAATATAATTTAATCAGTCCTGTAATACTATGAGTTGGCAAGAGCGAATTGTGGTTGATCCAGAGATTTTGGTAGGTAAACCTACCATCAAAGGGACACGCTTAGCTGTTGAATTTATTATTGACCTGCTTGCAGAGGGATGGTCACAAACAGATATTTTAAGAAACTATCCAGGCTTAACGGTTGAAGATATCCAAGCTTGTTTAAGCTATGCGAGTGTAATGCTCAAAGCTGAAAAAGTTTACCCATTACAGGTTTAAGTTGTGCGCTTCTTGGCAAATGAAAATTTTCCAGGGGAGGCGGTTGAAGCTCTTCGTGAGGAAGGGCATGATATTTTGTGGATACGCACTGAAGCACCGGGAAGTCGTGATATTGCGGTTCTGGAAATGGCGCAGGCTGAGGAAAGAATTCTTTTGACTTTCGATAGAGATTTTGGTGAGTTAGCCTTTCGCGTTGGTTTGCCTGCAACTATTGGTATTATTTTATTTCGTCTGAGAATGACCTCAGCAGCACGGGTTACTCAAATTGTTGTCGCAGCATTAGCAAGCCGAAGCGATTGGGCTGGAAATTTCAGCGTTGTTGAGGAAGACCGCATCCGTATGCGTCCTTTGCCAGGAATAGAGTAAGGTAGTGTGGCGATCGCACTTCACACAAAATCGACTGGTAGATTGTACTTGCGACGTTGTTCTTCAGCAAACTCATCAAAAGAACGGAATCGCCCCGCTTCAAAGTCATCCAATCCGCGCTGAATGCCTTCAATAGCCTCTTGATTACTAGAAAATATATGGATTGTGTAGAGACGCGACAAAACCGCGTCTCTACAAAATCTCCAAACCCAATACTTATTTAAACACTCATCTCCAACATCCGCTGAATCGGACGCAACGCCGCCAGCCGTATCTCCTCAGACATCGTAATTTCCGGCGCACGATTTTTCATCGCCAAATACAACTTCTCCAGCGTATTCAACCGCATAAACGGACACTCATTACAATTACAATTATTCATCGGCGGTGCAGGAATAAACCGCTTGTGAGGTGCTGCTTTTTGCATTTGGTGAATAATTCCCGGTTCCGTAGCCACGATAAATTCTTGAGTTGGACTTTCTTGACAATATTTGAGTAAAGCCGCTGTCGAACCGATGAAATTAGCGTGACGCAAAACCGCTGGTTCGCATTCTGGATGAGCGATCGCCTCCGCGTCTGGATGTGCAATTTTTAACTGAACAATCTTCTTTTCCGAAAAGGTTTCATGCACTATACAGCTACCTTGCCACAGCACCAATTTTCGACCTGTTTGCTCCATCACATACCGTCCTAAATTGCGGTCTGGGGCAAAAATAATCGGTACATCTTTCGGTATCTGCTGCACAATTTTGACAGCATTGGAACTCGTACAAATAATATCACTCATCGCCTTAATTTCGGCTGAGCAATTTATGTAAGAAACTACCAAATGGTCTGGATGCGCTGCTTTAAATTCTGCAAACTCTTTTGGCGGACAAGTATCTGCTAAAGAACAACCAGCATTCAAATCTGGTAACAGCACCATTTTATCGGGATTGAGAATCTTTGCCGTCTCTGCCATAAAATGAACGCCAGCAAAGACGATAACATCAGCATTGGTGTTAGCTGCTGCTTTGGCAAGTTGTAATGAATCTCCTATAAAGTCGGCGATATCCTGTATATCCGGTTCTTGATAGTAATGTGCCAGGATCACCGCATTTAGTTCTTTTTTCAGACTTTCAATAGCTGCAAATAAATCCAGTGGTAGTACACCCGGTTGGGTTTTTTCTCGTTGAACAAGTGCAGTAGTAAACACAGTTAGGCGTAGCTTCTTGCAAATAGGTGTCTTGTTTCCACAATTATAGTAATTTTTACCAAAAATCGTGGGGGGGTAAGACTCCTTCTTGGGAGTTGTGCCAAAATCCCCGCATGTTGCCTATCCTGGAAACATAAGGCAAGGATATAGTGGCAGGCATGACCAGTCAAACAACTAATTCAAAGACTTTGAAAATCGCTGTAGTTGGAGATATTCACGACCAATGGGAAGAGGAAGATGGCATTGCACTCAAGCATTTGGGTGTTGATTTAGTGCTGTTTGTTGGGGATTTTGGTAATGAGTCGGTGGAAGTGGTAAGAGCGATCGCCTCCCTTGACATTGCCAAAGCTGCGGTGATGGGAAACCACGATGCATGGTACACTGCCACAGAATGGGGGCGGAAAAAGTGTCCCTACGACCGCTCAAAAGAAGATTGGGTACAGGAACAATTAGATTTATTGGGTGAGGCTCATGTTGGCTATGGGAAGCTGGATTTTCCCGCTTTTAATTTGACAGTGGTGGGAGGTCGTCCTTTTACTTGGGGTGGCCCAGAGTGGAGATTTGCCGATATCTGCCAGCAACGCTATGGTGTGAGTGATTTGGACGAGTCCGCCGCCAAAATCTTCGCAGCGGTCAAGAGTGCTGCTTACCAGACGATTATTTTTCTCGGTCACAATGGTCCTTCTGGATTAGGCGATCGCCCAGAAGACCCCTGCGGCAAAGATTGGCATCCCATTGGTGGAGACTTTGGCGATCCAGATTTAGCCGAGGCGATATCCCTGACTATCAATGCTGGTAAAACGATTCCTCTGGTGACGTTTGGGCATATGCACCACACCCTACGCCACACTAAGAAAGAACTGCGCAAGCGCGCATTTACCAGTCCAGAGGGGATAGTTTACTTGAATGCGGCGAGTGTGCCCAGGATTGTCGAGAATGGCGATCGCAAGCAGCGGAATTTCTCGATTGTCCTACTGGAAGATGGTGTAGTCTCGCAAGCCTCCAGTGTTTGGGTTGGTAATGACAGCAAAGTTGCATCTGAAGAAATTTTGTATCAGCGATCGCAACCTGTTGTACAAACAGTATGAGATGAGATATAATATTTTATCGGTCAGCTTTTTTTGCTGACGGCTGACAGCTAATTGCTGACAGCTTTACTGGAGAGGTGGCAGAGTGGTCGAATGCGCTCGACTTGAAATCGAGTGATGTGAAAGCATCCGTGGGTTCGAATCCCACCCTCTCCGTTAAGGGACTTCCAAATAAAAAAATATCCAACTATTTCTTGTGGGGTGGGCATCTTGCCCGCCCTTGACCTTGGGCGGGCAAGATGCCCACCCCACAATATTGAATAATTTATTTGTTGGAAATTCCTCAGCAAGAACGCTCAATTTCTGGTTTAGTTAGTCATATACTCGTCTTCTCGCAATTGTACGGAATTTCATCTTTAAAAAGTGAAGAAAAATTTAAATAACAATCTTGGTGACAAACGCGATCGCCCCCTCTGTTCCCTCTCTCCTCTTTTTACCGTGCTAACATTGCCAATACATTCTGCACAGAGGTCAGATCATGACTACCGTTCATACGCTAGATTTACCTGATGAATTGTATGCAAAACTGGAACAGTTAGCGAAGGCTAAAAATACCTCTATCAATGCCGAAATCGCTACCATACTAGAAAAAGTTCTGCCAACTGAGTTACAGCAAGCTGAAGAACACCGGCGACAAAATGTACCAAAACTTTTAGAAGAAATTCGCCGTCGTCGTGAGAGTCGTCGGACTGATATCGAATGGCCTGATAGTACTGCTATGATTCGAGAAGACCGCGACAGATGACAACCCCTGTTAAGTGTGTTGTAGATGCTAATGTAGGCATTAAACAATTCATTCCCGATCCACTAACTTCCAAAGTTAATCAACTGTTTGCTCACCTTGAGTATCCACAGACTGAAATCTTTGTACCTGATCTGTTTTACATAGAGTGTGCAAACATCCTTTGGAAGTATGTTCGTGCCGGACTTTATGCTGCTGCTGATGTTCCAGCAGATTTAGCCACTCTCAAAGCTTTTCCCCTGCGTATCGTCTCGACTGCTAATTTGATGGAAGATGCTGTAAGTATCGCCTTGACTTATCAAATTTCCGCCTATGATGCTTCTTATGTAGCACTTTCACAGCAGGTTGGTGCTACGTTACTGACTTTAGACCAGCGACTGGTGAGAGCTTTAGCCGCTTCATCTTACAATATTTGCTTGTTCAATGACTTTGAGGTTCCACCTTTACCTGAATAGCAGTAAAGTCAACAACTGAACTGTAGGCAACTCCAGAACGGTCAGATACATCTTTAACCCTCTTTTCTTTGGGAGAATCCAATCGCCCAAACGGTTACAGGGCTTTATTTTCCACTTTTTGTCTATAAATTTTAGTTTCTGTTAGAAAATAAAGTCTCAAACCTGGATTAAATCAAAGTCTCAGAGTTTGGCTGAGATTATTGTTTTCCGAGAGTGACAAAAGAGGGTTAAGCGCCCAACCCTTTTCATCAGCAAATTCTCTAATCTGAAGCCTAATCAGTCCCATTTTGCTGCTCAAAAAAGACCATATGAGTCTTTTGAGCGTATTTTCCTACTCTTGTACAACCTCAACTAATTCCTCAATCATCACATCAAAAGTCCGTGCCAATTTCTGAATTGCGGTAAAGTCAACAGTTGCTAGTCCAGGCGATCGCGCATAAGTTCTGAGAGTGCTGTAAACTACGCCGGAACGATCTGATACTTCCTTAATTGTCCAGCCTTTCTCAGCTGCAAGCTCTCTAATCCGCAGTCTAATCAGCCCCATAATCTACTTTACAAACGACTTTTATGGTAGATTAACCCGGATAGCCTACTCTTCTACCACCTCAACCAAGTCCTCAATCATCACGTCCAAAGCACGCGCCATCTTCAAAATTGAGGTAAAATCAACCATTGCCAACCCTGGCGCTCGTGCATAGGCTCTGACTGAACTGTAGGCAACTCCAGAACGGTCAGATACATCTTTAAGCGTCCAACCCTTCTCATCAGCAAATTCTCTAATCTTTAGCCTAATCAGTCCCATTATAGTCTTGACAATTGATTTAATTCTATCGTTTAATAATTATACTCAATAAAATGATCGCCCTCCGGCGTAGGAAACTGAAGAGCGATCGCATTTCCAATACAAACCCCGTAAAACCAGCTCTTATCAATAGTTTGTTTTGTCCAACAGAACTTAATCTTACGGACAGAACTTAATCTTACGGACAGAAGTTAATCTTACGGAATCATAATTTTATGTTATCATCACTCAAGCCAAAAACGCTTGTCATCCGCGAATCAAAAATTGTTCACAAATCATCCATCATCCATCAGCTAGCACGATTCGTTACAGAAGAAGCTGTTTGTTTGATGTTCAATATCAAGCTTGAAGATATTTATGTCGTGGAATGCTGGCGCTACATAGTTTACGTCCACGCCAAAGGCTTGAGTAAATTTGTCAGCTATGCTGACTTTCCGCCAATTGTGGGAGTTAAGCCACCCAGTCAAGCAGAAATAGTCAAATGGCAAAGGCGTTGGCGAAAGCTACACAACCCCAACCAAAGAAAACTAGCGCCTGTATGGTGGGCGAAATTTTTTGCTGATGAATTTTTCCAAGCTCTCTCAAAGCAGATGTTGCAAAGTTGGGGCAAATTAGTCGGGTTAATTAAATTTGCATTTCATGAAGAAACTTTGCAGATACTCCGAGAGAGCTATCGTCAGGAATTGTTGGTGGTTAGTGGTCATTAGTCATTAGTCATTAGTCATTAGTTATTGGATTTTCCCCATGCCCAATGCCCAATGCCCAATGCCCAATGCCCAATGCCCAATGCCCAATGCCCAACTCCTAACTCTATTCGGAAAGCTTTTTCCTAGCTCGTTCTGCACGCGCCTCGGCTGACGCCATTACATCTTCAAATTTCTCCAGCACTTCGCCAGGGTAATTTTCCAAAACTCTGGTAGAAAGAGCAACTCGACCTTTTCCTTCATCCAAGTCAATAATTACAGCTTTAATTATCTGACCAAGTGGAAATACCTTTTCCAGATTTTCAATAAATTTCTGGCTCACCTGTTTAATATGGAGTAAAGCGCTAACGCCATCCAATTCTACAAATACGCCAAAAGGTTTGCTACCTGTGACTTTCCCTTCCACCAACTGACCGAGTTCTAATGTACTGAAGTTGGCGGAACGTGTGGCCAAGCGTTGGGAAAGTACTAGTTTGTTATTACTGCGATCGACTTCCAAAAAGCCAACAGTCAGAGTTTGTCCTTTGAGTGCTTCCAAATTATCTCTTTCCAACAAGTGCGATCGCGGAATAAATCCCCGCAAACCCTGCACATCAGCAGTAACGCCGCCTTTATTCACATTCAATACTCGCGCTTCCACCGTTTGGGAATTCTCTTGCATTTGCGCCATTCTTTCCCAAATATGTCTAATTTCTAACTGTCGCCGCGACAGAGTTACTTGACCTTCTGCATCCTGTTCGCGGATAATTAAAAATTCTAATTCCTCATTCAGTGGTAACACCTCTGATAAATTTGTCACCACTCTCAAAGAAGCTTCTTCGCGAGGAATATATGCTGATGATTTGCCACCAATATCTACATAAGCTCCATCAGGGTCTAACTGGAAAACTTTTCCGTATACTACCTGTCCCTTTTGAAACTGGTAATCGTGTTTTTCCAGTGCTTTCGCAAAGTCGTCCATTGTGAAAGACGAATTAGCTTTTTGAGAGAGTTTAGCTTCAGAATTCATGACTTTTGCAGATAAATTGCTATTAAAACAGACGCCACGGCCGTTTTAGTCAACGCCAAACAACGTCGGTTAAAACTGATACCATTTAGAAAATGGTTAATGGTTGATGGTTAATGGTTAATGGTTAATAGCTATGAACCATCAACTATTAACTATGAACCAAAATCCAAAATCCAAAATCCAAAATAGTATCAGCTAGTTGGAGTTTTATTTTAAGACTCCTGTAGTTGTTTATTAAACAGTTGTTTTACTTGCTCCCATGCATCGGCTGCTGCGTTAGGATTATAGCTAGCCCGTTGGTCGCAGAAAAATCCGTGGTCAGCTCCATCGTAGCGGAACACGCGATGGGGAATTTTGTATTTTTCTAACTCTGCCTCAATTTGGTCTACCTGTTCACTGGGAATGCTGGCGTCTTCTTTGCCAAAGAAGGCGTAGAGAGTACCCCCAATTTCTGAAGTGCGTGTAATGGTAGGTTCGCCGCCTCCAGGTGTGGCGTTTGTAATACGTGCGCCATAGAAAGAAGCGGTAGCTTTGATATCTGGTAGGGTGGCGGCAAGATATGCTACATGACCACCAAAGCAAAAACCGATGCATCCCATACCATCTTTTTTCACTTCTGGTAGAGTTTTCAGGTAGTCTATAGCTGATTGAATATCACTCAATAATTCCGATGCTTTGCTTTGCCCCCATGCGTAGTCTCTACCAATTTCTACGTCTTCTTTTGTATAACCGGTTTCAAAACCAGGAGCAGTGCGTTCAAACAGTGCGGGTGCGATCGCTACATAGCCTTCACGGGCAATGCGTTCTGTCACATCGCGGATATGGGAGTTAACTCCAAAAATTTCCTGCAAAACTACCACTCCAGGATAAGAACCGCCTTCTCTAGGCTTAGCTATGTAAGCGGCTATATTTAATCCAGCTTGAGAAAGGTTAACTCTTGCGGTATCGATTGCTCGCTCTGTCATAATAGTTTTTACCAGTGCCGTCAACTATTTAGGTATACCTATGCAAATATTTCTAGGCTACCTCAAATCAAATTATCAATTACTAATATTGAATAGATTAAGAATTTCCCTCAGAGAAATTGAATGTATAAATAAAATGTTTGACAATATTTGACAAGTAGCAAATGCAGCTGGTCACAGGTAGCTACCAGCACCCTAGGAGGCTCGGTGATGATTCAGTTCCGTATTCAGCCTGACAGTGAAATTCCCGCATCTACCCAGCTGTTTAATCAAATTCGGTTTGCGATCGCATCTCGGCAATATCCACCAGCTTACAAGTTGCCGAGTACACGAGCGCTAGCTATGCAGACTGGGTTACACCGCAATACCATCAGCAAGGTTTACCGCCAACTAGAAGAAGATGGACTGGTAGAAAGTCTTGCTGGTTCTGGGATTTACGTCCGCGCTCAAGGTCATGAAGGTGGTAGTAGACTGCAATCGCCAATTCTCAAAGAACATCCCCAAGCATATAAAATCGTTCAGCAAGCACTGGACGAATTGCTTTCCCAAGGCTGTTCCCTCAATCAAGCGCGGGAGTTATTTCTAGCAGAAATTGACTGGCGCTTGCGTTGTAGTGCGCGAGTATTGGTAGCGGCTCCGGCTCAAGACATTGGTGTTGGCGAATTGATGGTGTATGAATTAGAACAATCGCTCAAAATACCAGTACAGTTGGTAAGTATGGAAGAATTAGCTGCCGTCTTAGAGCAAACATCTTCAGCGACAGTGGTTACACATCGATATTTTATTGGGGATGTAGAGAGGATTGCAGCACCCAAAGCGGTACGTGTGATTCCTCTAGACATTCAAGACTACGCCAAAGAATTCAACCAGTTTAAAAATCTACCCAAAGACAGTTGTATTGGCATAGTCAGTCTGAGCCCTGGCATTCTTCGAGCTGTAGAAGTTATCCTTCACGGTCAGCGAGGGGATGAAATTCTCGTTATGACTGCGCAACCAAAAGATACTTATAAACTTCAGGCGATGGCTAAGCGGGCACAGATAATTTTTGGTACTGATAAACTGAGTTTTGCCGCAGCACAACAAGCAGTTCACGCTGTACAAGAAGATATTATTCGTTTACCAAAGCTGATGTGTGGCGAAAATTATATCGATACTCAGTCGATTAACTTGCTCAAAAGAGAATTGGGTTTAGATTGTTAATGGTTAATGGTTAATGGTTAATAGTTCATGGTTAATGGTTAATGGTTAATGGTTAATGGTTAATGGTTAATGGTTAATGGTTAATAAGCTGTCGCGCATCTAAATTGTACTTTTTCAAGCCTGAAAGCCTTGCT
>JBHYDF010000148.1:0-21898 GCA_051861145.1 Nostocaceae cyanobacterium | reverse complement strand
TAATGGTTAATGGTTAATGGTTAATGGTTAATGGTTAATGGTTAATGGTTAGTAGCCATGAACCATGAGCTATGAACAACTAACCACTAACCACTCCCAATCCAAAATCCAAAATCTAAAATCCAAAATGAATATGATGCAATTGATTCTACCAATTGTATTTATCCTAGCTGGTATCTTAGCTGGAGTAATTGCTGAAAAAATTATTTTCCATAAACTTAAAAAATTTGTAATTCGACAACAAATACCAGGAAGTGAAATCATATTTCGCTCCCTGCACCGCATGACCTTTATTTGGTTTATAATTGCTGGGTGTTTTGGGGCAGTTCTCAGTTATCCTCTCAAGCCAGATGTTACTACTGCCCTTCAAAAAATTATCATCATCGTTTTTTTGTATTCAGTAACGTTAGTCTTAGCCAGACTAACTTCTGGTTTTGTTACTTTATTTCTGCAAAGAGCAGAAGGACTGCCAACTTCATTATTTTCCAATATTACCAAATCTGCCGTTTTAGTTTTGGGAACATTAATTTTATTGCAAACGGCAGGAATTGAAATTACACCAATAATTGCCACTTTAGGTATAGGTGGTCTTGCAGTTGGTTTAGCACTTCAAGATACACTAGCTAATTTATTTTCTGGTTTTTACTTAGTTATCTCTAAGCAAGTCAAAACAGGAGATTATATTAAACTTGATGGCAGTCATGAAGGTTACGTCACAGATATCACTTGGCGTCATACAACAATTAAAGAACTTTCTAATAATGTAGTAATTGTACCAAATTCAAAGCTCAATTCATCAATTTTCACTAATTATCATTTACCAGTTAAGGAAATCACATTAACTATGAATGTTGGTGTCAGTTACGATAGTGATTTAGATACTGTTGAAAGAGTAACTGTAGAGGTGGCAAAGGAGGTAATGCAGGAAATTGCACCGGAATTAATTGCTAATGAACCGTATATAAGATTTCACTCTTTTGCTGATTTTAGTATTAACTTTACCCTTTATATGCGTGTCAATGAATTTTTTGACCAGCGAATAGGTAAACATTTATTTGTGAAGAAGTTGCATAAACGCTATCAGCAAGAAGGAATTAAAATTCCCTTTCCTATTAGAGATATTTATGTGCAAAATAATGGTAGCAAAAATATGGTTATCAACCAGGATTCGCTACTGCAATAGTTATAGACCCCACCCCCTATCCCCCTCCCCGCAAGCGAGGAGGGGGTTAATTTTTCTTTCCGCAAGCCGTAGGGACACGGCATTGCCGTGCCCCTACACAATTGGGAACCGCTATATTTTCAGCGAGGAGGGGGTTAATTTTTCTTTCCGCAAACCGGTAGGGGCACGGCATTGCCGTGCCCCTACACAATTGGGAACCGCTATATTTTCAGTCCTCTTGTAGAGGACTTATGCTGTTAGCCTTGGGTTTATAACCCAAGCCTATGCTTTTTACCACCCACAGTGCGATCGCCTTCGTCGTTACTACCGCCATGTGGACGGGAATTACCAGGGTCACATCCTTCAGCACCATTGCCAATTCCTTGGTTACAATGGCGACGAGGTTTTTTGCTGTCTCTCTCAGTATCATCGCTATCTTCGATTTGTGCTTGCTCTTGGGTTTGTTCTACAGCATACTGAGAGGATATATTCACTACTTCGCCAGTACTGACTAATGCTTTATATAGCAAAGCACAAACTTCGGCTCTCGTTGCTACTTTTTCTGCATTCAAAGTCTGAATATCAGGATAATTGACTACAACACCCCGTTGTGTAAGTGCTGCGATCGCGCTGCGGACATCACTGCGAATGCTAGCAGCATCAGTATAAGCAGCCAAAATAGTCTCAATAGAACCACTGAATTTGTAATTTAATCCCTGAGCAAATGCTAGCAAAAGTTCCAAACGAGACAGACTGTCAAAAGGTTTGAACTCATTGCCAGAAGTTCCTAAAAAGCCCATTTGATCAGCTTCCCGGATGGCATGAAATTATACTTTAAAAGAAGGTTTATATTTACTGTGGTTATACTCTCTCATGTGGTAACAAAAAATACTTTATTTCCTGATTGGGTTTAATTCGGTGAAGGCGATCGCCTTTGTCCATAATTTTTAAATTCTGACAAAATAACTATATGAAGACGCTTTATGAATCTTAATAATGACTGTAACTAACCAGCAGCTACCATCAACAGGCACGTTTGAACAACACTTTTGGACTTGGCAAGGCTACAAAATTCAGTATACCGTTATGGGTACTGGTAAACCCTTGGTATTGGTTCACGGCTTTGGTGCTTGTATGGGACACTGGCGAAAAAATATCCCTGCTTTAGCAAATGCTGGCTACCAAGTATTTGCTATTGACCTTTTAGGCTTCGGTGGTTCTGACAAAGCACCCATTAATTACACTATAGAAGTATGGGTGGAACTACTCAAAGATTTTTGGACAGCACATATTCAAGAACCTACGGTATTTATCGGTAACTCCATCGGCGCACTGATTAGCTTAATGACAGTAGCGGAACATTCAGAAATTGCCGCAGGTGCTGTATTGATTAACTCTGCGGGGGGGTTGAGTCATCGTCCCCACGAATTAAACCCACCGTTAAGAATAGTCATGTCAGCTTTTAACAAGTTGGTAAATCATCCAATTACAGGAACTTTTGTATTTAACCGCGTCCGCCAAAAACACCAAATTCGCCGTACTTTATACCAGGTTTATCGCGATCGCCAAGCCGTCACCGATGAACTGGTAGATATGCTTTATACCCCTTCCTGCGATCCAGGGGCGCAAAAAGTTTTTACTTCTATCCTGACAGCGCCTCCCGGCCCCACTCCAGTGGAACTCTTGCCTAAAGTCCAACATCCTTTGTTGGTAATTTGGGGTGCTGATGACCCTTGGACACCAATTACCGGGACAAAAATTTACGAACAGGCGCGGGAAAATGGTAAAGATATCAAAATCGTCCCCATTCCTGGTGCTGGTCATTGTCCCCACGATGAAGTACCCGATGTAGTCAATTCTCAGATTGTGGAGTGGCTTTCACGGAGTAGGGAGTAGGGAATAGGGACTAGGGGCGCTTGGGCGCTTGGGCTAGGAAATAGGGAGTTAGGAGTTGAAACGGGTTAAAATTCTCACCCAGTCGGTTTTTAACCAATGTAGAGACGTGCCATGGCACGTCTCTACACAGCCCGAAATTTATTTCCGGGCAAAATATTGGGCTTATCTATTCCTAATTCCCTAGTCTCTAGCCCCTAACCCCTAGCCCAAGCGCCCCTAGCCCCTACTCCTAACTAAAAAAAACAGTACTCTTGTTCTACACTTGACAATGCAGCGCTAATATTATTAAGGACTATTTCGCGCTGGCTTCATGTTTCAACCTGCTGCGTCTTTGAACGGTAATCTTTCTAACCCAAACCCAAAAAACCAAAATACTATCCGCATTCGGGGTGCTAGGCAGCATAATCTAAAAAATATTGACTTGGAATTACCACGCGATCGCCTGATCGTTTTCACTGGCGTTTCTGGTTCTGGCAAGTCTTCTTTAGCGTTTGATACAATCTTTGCCGAAGGACAACGCCGTTATGTGGAATCTCTCAGCGCCTACGCACGGCAATTTCTCGGTCAGATAGATAAACCGGATGTGGAGTCGATTGAAGGGTTAAGTCCGGCAATTTCCATTGACCAAAAGTCTACCTCCCATAACCCCCGTTCGACAGTGGGGACGGTGACGGAGATTTATGATTATCTGCGGTTATTGTTTGGAAGGGCGGGAGAACCCCATTGTCCGATATGCGATCGCTGTATCGCCCCGCAAACCATAGATGAGATGGTTGATCGGGTGATGGAATTAGGCGATCGCACCCGCTTTCAAGTTCTCGCGCCTGTGGTTCGAGGTAAAAAAGGCACTCATAAAAAATTGTTATCTAGTCTTGCATCTCAAGGATTTGTTCGTATCCGGGTGGATGGCGAGGTTAGAGAACTTTCTGATGCGATTGAGTTGGATAAAAATTTTACTCACACCATTGAGGTAGTAATTGACCGTTTAGTGAAAAAAGACGGTATCCAAGAGCGTTTGGTAGATTCGCTTTCTACGTGTTTGAAACTCTCAGAAGGAATAGCTAACATTGTCATTAGTCATTCGTCATCTGCCAATAGTAATAATCAACAACAAAGTACAAATGACAAAGGACAAATGACAAATGACTATGAAGAAGAATTAATTTTTTCAGAGAATTTTGCTTGTCCGGAACATGGCGCGGTAATGGAAGAATTATCGCCGCGATTGTTTTCGTTTAATTCGCCTTATGGTGCTTGTCCTCATTGTCATGGACTTGGTACTTTAAAAAGATTTTCGCCGGAGTTGGTAGTACCGGATCCGGAAGCGCCTGTATATGCAGCGATCGCACCTTGGTCGGAAAAGGAAAATTCTTATTATTTGGAGTTGTTGTATAGTTTGGCGCAAGCTTACGGATTTGAGTTGCAGACGCAGTGGAGTAAGTTAACGGAAGAACAACAGCAAATTATTTTACATGGAGAGGAAAAAACCACACAAGCAGAGAAAAAGCAGAGTTATAGAGGGGTGATTCCCATATTGCAAAGACAATATGAGGGAGGTACGGAGTTAATTAAGCAAAAATTAGAACAGTATTTGATTAACCAGCCGTGTCCGGTGTGTGAGGGTAAGCGGTTGAAACCGGAAGCTTTGGCGGTGCGGTTGGGACAATATCGAATTTTGGAATTGACTGGCGTATCGATTCGGGAATGTCGGGAGAGGGTTGAGGATTTGAAATTGAGCGATCGCCAGATGCAAATAGCCGATTTGGTGTTGAGAGAAATCAAAGCGAGATTGCAATTTCTCTTAGATGTGGGGTTGGATTATTTAACCCTTGATCGTCCAGCGATGACACTTTCCGGAGGAGAGGCGCAGCGCATTCGTTTAGCAACTCAAATTGGATCAGGATTGACAGGGGTATTGTATGTTTTAGATGAACCAAGTATTGGCTTGCATCAACGAGATAATGGGCGATTATTGCGGACTTTAACCAAATTGCGGGATTTGGGAAATACATTAATTGTGGTAGAGCATGATGAAGAAACAATTCGTGCTGCTGACCACATAATTGATATTGGTCCTGGTGCAGGAATTCACGGTGGAAATATTATCGCCCAAGGTGATTTGCAGGCTTTATTAGATGCAGAAAAATCGCTTACGGGTGCGTATTTGTCGGGACGACGGGTAATTCAAACACCGGCGACGAGAAGGGAAGGAAATGGGTTAAGTTTAGTGATAAAAAACGCCCATCGTAATAACTTGAAAAATATCAATGTAGAAATACCATTGGGTAAACTTGTCACTGTTACGGGTGTTTCTGGTTCTGGGAAATCTACATTAATTAATGAATTACTTTACCCTGCATTACAGCATCACCTCCTCCGTAAAGTTCCTTTTCCTAAAGAAATGGATGGAATAAAGGGACTAAATTCCATTGATAAAGCAATTGTCATAGACCAATCCCCGATTGGAAGAACACCGCGTTCTAACCCAGCAACTTATACGGGTGTTTTTGATGTGATTCGCGATGTTTTTTCCGGAACAATAGAAGCAAAAGCTAGAGGTTATAAACCCGGACAATTTTCTTTCAACGTTAAAGGTGGACGTTGCGAAGCATGTAGCGGACAAGGTGTAAACGTCATTGAAATGAATTTTCTGCCAGATGTTTACGTCCAGTGTGAAGTATGTAAAGGTGCGAGATATAATCGCGAAACATTGCAGGTGAAATATAAAGATAAATCGATTGGTGACGTTTTGAATATGACAGTTGAAGAAGCTTTGGAGTTTTTTACAAATATTCCCAAAGCAGCTACTCGCTTGCAAACTTTAGTAGATGTGGGATTGGGTTATATTCAATTAGGACAACCCGCCACAACTTTATCAGGTGGAGAAGCGCAGCGAGTGAAATTAGCAACAGAATTATCGCGCCGCGCCACAGGAAAAACACTTTATTTAATCGATGAACCAACGACGGGATTATCTTTTTATGATGTCCACAAATTGTTAGATGTATTGCAAAGATTGGTAGACAAAGGTAATTCAATTTTGGTGATTGAACACAATTTAGACGTGATACGTTGTGCTGATTGGGTGATAGATTTGGGGCCGGAAGGAGGCGACAAAGGAGGAGAAGTAATTGCTGTGGGTACGCCAGAAGAAGTAGCGGAGGATTCTAAATCGTATACTGGGCAATATTTAAAGCAGGTATTGCAGCAGTATCCGTCAGTAGCTTTGAGGAATTAAATTTTGTCGGGTGCGTTAGTGAAACGTAACGCACCTTACACAAAATTATTCCAGCAAGCGAGCCAATCTTTTGTAAACATCATCATCATTACGCTTGCCAACTAAAATTACTTCTACTAAATCTTCTTCTGGAATGAAGCGATAAACAATTCGGTATTCACCACTATCAACCCTATAATAACCGGGATAACCTGATAATTGCTTGCTATCAGCAGGTAAGGGGTCAATATTCAGTGACAATACCTTTTTAGCAATTTGAGCGGCAATTTTGGGTTGTAAACCATTGAGAAAATCAAGAACTGTTTCTAGACCATCAAGCTTAGCCATTTGCCAGATGCTGAAGGGCGGATGTAAATTTTTCTATGCCTACCATGTTAGAGTTTTTCCTTGCCTTTTCCGCAGCCTGACCTAAAAGCATATCTTCTAATTCTTCAATGCGATTAACTAATTGCTGATACGTATCAGCAGACATAAGCACATGACTGGGTTGTGATTCCTGAGTTAATAAAACTGGCTCAATGGACGCTTTTTCAAAAACCTCGTCATGTTTGTCAATAGCTTGTTTCAGAGTGTAATTTTGCATATTTAGTTTAGCGTAAATCTAAGTAGGTTGACGTAAATAATTAAAGGGGCGATCGCTTAAGTTTAAATAAACAAACTCGGCTCAACATGGAATAAATTTCCCAAAGCTTGAGCTTGTTCTTTATTAATTTTTAATTTACCGTTAATAACTGCATTAAAAGTTTCACTAGAACCAAAAATTTCCACTAAATCAGCTTCTTTTAAACTTTGAGTTTCCATCAAATGAATTAGTCTTGAACGTGGTGTGGAAGCATCCAGCTGATAGTTATTTTCTTCAAAATCTTCTATTAACTTTAATAATAATTCTAACAGAGCATCTTCTTCTGGTGAGAGATTAGGGCGAGAGAGTAATTCTTCAACAATTTCCAAAAAATTCTCATTTTCTTCCTCGGTCTTGATAATCCGAGGTTGATATTGAGATAACAATTGACTGTAAATGTCTGAATTAAAAGTAAGGGCCATTTTTCCAGTTGTCTTTGTCATATTCGGCATGAGTTAAGACATATTTAATATAGATGACCTGTTTTTCATAATTAATACTAACTATTAAACGGTATTTATTACCTTTGATATTAAAAACTGTAAAATTGTTTACTGCTTCTGCTTGAGGATAAACAGCTTGAACTTCTATTAAATTTCCCCAGTTTGCTTTGCTAGCAATTCTCTACCAGTCATCAAATGCTTCACAACAATCAGCGTGTTCTTTACAGAATTCTCTTAGCTTTTTACGACTGATTACGTGCATTAATAAGTTATCATTTCGCAGTTTTCCTATTTTCTCTGTTTGAGATACCAGAATACCCTCAAACCTTTATTAATAGCTTATCACATTATCAATATGCGTAGTTTTTATTCCTTCACAATCAATGGTAAACACACCGTAAAAACAGACCCCACACCCTGCTCACTTTTAACAAAAATCTCACCACCCATCATATGGCAAAAGTGGCGGCTAATTGCCAACCCCAAACCTGTACCGCCATACTTTTTCGTAGTTGAAGCATCACCTTGAGTAAAGGGTTGAAATAATTGCTGCTGTTGTTGTTGTGACATACCAATACCAGTGTCAGTCACAACAAAAGTAATGAGTTCACTAGGTTCTTCCCCTGTTAAATTAACTTTTTCTCTCTTGACATTCAGCGTAACCTGACCATTAGTAGTAAACTTAGCAGCATTACTCAATAGGTTGTAAAGTACCTGCCGTAGCTTCGTCTGATCGGTGTGCATTATGCCCAATTCTTGCTCGTAATCAACTTCTAAAACATTGCCATTTTTTTCTATTAAAGGCTTTACTGTGATAATGACATTATTAATCAGCGTAACCAGGTCAAATGTCTCTGGGTAGAAAGTCATTTTCCCTGCTTCAATTTTTGACAAATCAAGAATATCGTTAATTAATGTTAGTAAATGTTTACCAGCAGAATTGATTGATTCCAGGTCACTGATAAAATCTTCTGTTAAACCCATATCGACCGAATCATCTTCTAGCAGTTGGCTCAAACCAATAATTGCATTTAAAGGTGTACGTAACTCATGGCTAATATTTGCCAAAAACTGACTTTTCGCCTTGCTAGCTGCTTCTGCTAATTCTTTTGCGTGTTCTAGTTCTTTAGTATGTTTTGAGACTTGCTCAATTAGTCGGTTGAGAGATTTGGCTAGTAACCCAATTTCATCTTCACTGATAATTGGCGCTCGTAAATCAAAATTAGATTTCCGTGCAACTTGTTCAGCGACTTGAGTAACGGTGATTACTGGTTCTGCGATCGCGCGAGAAGTACGCCAAGCAATAATAGCAGCAATACCCACCGAAAACAGCATACTAGTTATAACTATAAATCTCTCAATTCCTTTTGATTTGTTCAAATCTCTTGCCATTTCCCGCTCATACTGTTCCGCGACTTGCAGGGTATTGGCCAATTGTTGAGACAGCTGATCTAGTCGCATGGCTGTATCACCACGCATAATAGCCAGCAATTGGTTTTGTATTTCTGAGACTTGCTGTGGCTGTAGTGGTTGGTTGTTGTCTATTGGTTTTAAAGCAGACTCAATTTCCTCAACGTAGGAATTTAAATTAGTTGCGTAATTTCGCAATAAAGTATTTAAAGTGGCTTCGGTTGCAGCTAATCTTTTGGGTTTGCTTTTGAGAAAATTAATTATATCATTATCAATTCTCTTTGTAGCCTCAACATTATTCAGAAACTCGGTTCTTGTGTTAGCAAGCCTTTCTGGATCTTCTATTAAAGCAGGCAAATTGGCGCTATGCAATTGGGCCCCAACAATTGCATCTTTGTAATCAGTCAGCATTTGCGTTTGGAAATGCGCATGATTTAATTGTCTAATTTCTCTCCCTCGGTAGTAGTTAGCTACTACTAAACCAGTAAGGGAACCGAAAAAGCCAATCCCGATCGCCAGAAAGTATCCATAGCCGATTTTTTGATGGATGCGCCAAGAACTCGCTTTTAGTTTCCCTCGGGAGGGAAATTCGATAGTTGGGAGTTCGTCGTTAGAGGGATCGTTGGCTGGCACTTCCTTGGTTTGTGAACTTTTATCAACAGCGGTTGGCTTTTGAGTTTGCATCCCTCAAGTCTCCTTGCCCTCCCGCCAAAATCACTACATCAGTTTAGGCGGTAAAATCAACGTGATGGGTTATCATTACTTACATTATCTTCTTTTATAACAAGAGCAAATCTTTGCTCACTACATAGTTAGAATGACCCTGAAGATATTTAAAAATTTTTTATATAGATAAATTTTTGGCAAACCGGAGGGAGTGCAACAGCAAAAATTGAGTTAGCTTTTTTGGCTCATAATTTTTGCCTTCAGCGATATTCTACCCTACTGAAACTCACGAAAAGCTTACCCTGTTGATAGAGTTAGGAGGTAGGAGCTAGAGGAGTTAGGAGTTATGAGTTAAGAGTTAGGAGTTAATTTTACTCCTCACTCCTCACTCCTAACTCCTCACTTTTTAAACAATCGGAGTTATGAGTTAATTTTACTCCTAACTCATAACTCCTCACTCCTCACTTTTTAAACAACCGCAGCCGCCGCCGAAACTTCTTTGCTAACTGCTTGTTTCAACAATTCAGCCTTATCGGTACGTTCCCACGGCAAATCTAAATCTGTCCGACCAAAGTGACCGTAAGCCGCGACGTCCTGATAAAAACGTCCGCCTCGTTCATTTGGTAATTTGCGTAGATTGAAGGCATGAATAATTCCTGCTGGACGGAGTTCAAAATGCTCTTTGATTAATTCCAGCAAGGTTTGGTCATCGACTTTACCGGTACCAAAGGTATCTACGAAAATGCTTACCGGTCGCGCCACACCAATAGCGTAACTTAGCTGCACTTCGCATTTTTCTGCCAACCCTGCGGCTACAATATTTTTTGCCGCATAGCGACAAGCATAGGCAGCACTGCGGTCTACTTTGGTGGGGTCTTTTCCGGAAAAAGCACCGCCGCCATGACGGGAGTAACCGCCGTAGGTATCAACGATGATTTTCCGTCCAGTTAAACCGGAGTCTCCCTGGGGGCCACCAATTACAAATTTACCAGTGGGGTTGACTAAAAAGCGAGTATTCTCGTCCGGCTGAATGTCCAAATCTCCAAACACAGGTTCAACTACCGCTGACCAGAGGTCTTGTTTAATTTTGGCTTGTACCTCTGCTTCATCGGTAATATCTCCGATGGTAGGTGTGTGCTGTGTGGAAACCAGAATAGTATCAATACCTACAGGACGACCGTCTTCGTAGGCTACTGTCACCTGAGTTTTGCCATCAGGGCGCAGGTATGCCAATTGACCAGTTTTCCGCACAGCTGCCAGTCGGCGGGCAATGCGGTGAGCTAGGCTGATAGGCAAGGGCATCATTTCTGGTGTTTCGTTACAAGCGAAGCCAAACATGATACCTTGATCGCCTGCACCAGTCGAATCGAAGATTTCTTCGCTATCCTGACGGGCTTCATGGGCGTTGTTTACACCTTGAGCGATATCAGGTGATTGTTCATCCAAAGCGACCAACACCGAGCAACTGTTAGCACAGAAGCCGTTAACAGCATCGGTGTAGCCAATCTCCGCAATTTTCTTGCGAGCGACATTAACGTAATTAACGTTAGCTTTGCTGGTGATTTCACCGGTGATTAGCACCAAGCCAGTATTAACTACTACCTCAGCAGCCACACGGCTAGTAGAGTCTTGTGTGAGTAGGGCATCTAGAATCGCATCAGAAATCTGATCGCAGATTTTATCAGGATGTCCTTCGGTAACAGACTCGGAGGTAAATAAGTAACGTTTAGACAAATTTAATTCCTCCATCAAAGGTTATCGAGCTGACTAAAATGTTGCCATTTAATTCAGCACTTTAACCTGCAATCATAACAATATTTTCACAATCAGCAGTTAATACACATGGTAACTTCATAAAAATCATTTATAACTGCTGCATCTCTTTAAGAGAATTACAAGTGAGGCTATTTTTTCTAGTGATAACAAAATCGCTTAATTATACCATTTAGAAAAATATTTGCGACAGATGAATTATAAAAACAGTTACAGTACATGGGTAGGGGCACAGCATTGCTGTGCCCCTACTATAATTAGCGAGCTTTTTACAATCCCGGACAGTTGCTCAACGAGGGAAACCCTCGCACCGCACTGTCCTCAAAATATAAAATCCAAAATCCAAAATCCAAAATCCAAAATCCTATTACCCATAAAAAAAGGGGGAACACTCAATCGTGTCCCCCCAAAATTCGACACAAACACTACAGATTAAACTTTTACAGCCATCCTTGCTTCTGTTGCTGTTAACCGCTCGTATGTAGCACGCATCTTCAATCCTGTCAATACTTGGAACAAACCAGTTCCGTTATTAGAACCTGGGTACTCACGGTGTTGGAGTAACAAATGAGTCATTTCACCTTGATACTTGGTGGATGTCTTGCTGAGATGGGTTTCAATATAAATAACTTCTTCCAGGTTATCAAATTGACCGTCTACCTCTAATACGGAAACGTAGCGTCCGTAGTACACATCAGAACCGTAGTACATTTGCATACCAGGGTAGGAACAGGTCAGCTTACGTCCACAAGGAGTCCATTGGATTGTGGAGCCTTCATCAAACAGGTAAACTGGCTCGAAGCCTTCCTTACCTTCGCGCTGGAGCATCCGCACCCGCAGGACTTTACGCTCTTTATCGTCTTTAATTAAGTTAGTGGGCAATACCTGGAGAACCACATCAGCAAATTCTCTTTGCGGTTCGATGTACTTTTCAAAATCAGGTTTGCGGGAATTGATTTGAGCTATAACATCCTCATAGCGATGACCGCGTTCCGCCATATCTCGCTGGATTTTCCAAGCAATCTTAACTTCATCGCTGATGTCGAAATAAACGCTGAAGTCAATTAGCGATCGCACCCGCTCATCATATAAAGGATGTAAACCCTCAATCACTACAATATGATTTGGCTCTATTCGCTCTGGTGGATCGATTGTGCCGGTTTCGTGGTTATAAATCGGCTTATCAATTGCTTTACCTTCTTTCAGCGCTTTAATCTGCTCATACATCAGGTCAAAATTATTTGCCCTTGGATCTAGCGCTGTTATCCCTGTTTCTTTGCGCTGCTTGCGGTCTAAAGAATGATAGTCATCCAAACAGATGACTGTCATGAACTCTTCGCCAAATAAATCCGTCAAACGACGCAAAAAAGTAGATTTACCGCACCCGGAGTCTCCAGCTACCCCGATTAATACCACGCGTTCCGGCTTATTTGTCATAATCTTCCTCTTATTGCTAAAGATGAGTCAATCAATAAATTTTCACAAGGGAAATCACAAATGGCGGGGTTTGCCGCTCCACGAGTCAACCTGTTTATCAGTTACTCGTTTAGTAAGAGTTATAATCTCTTACTGGGGCATCCAAGCGATCGCTGGAAATTTTTTGACGGCGTAGCCCCTATCCTCTCTGCTACAAACAGCTTTTGAGGTTTATTTTATTTGTCCTACTTGCCTAATTGCTTCACCTTAAAGGTGGCTTGGCATCAGTCTAAATGAAGCCGTCTTAAGTACCACGTTCTTATTTGGGCTGCGTCTTCATTATTCAGTATATAATTATACAAAAACAAGGAAGTTTGTACGCATGGCTAGCGAACTATTTGTATGCCATCATTTGACCCTACATTTTTGTCATCCAGCAGCACAATAACAGAGGTGACGGGTATACCAAAATGTTGTAAAAGATACCCGTCAGTCCAGTCTGAATCAGTGGCTGGTAAGTATTTAGTCCTAGTGATATATTGGATTCTAACAGAAGGGGGTATTCTGTACAAGGTTCCTGTGAGGAAGAAAATAGTGTTTCTCCAATCAGGCTTGTGAGCAATGGCAAAATTGAAAATCTTTCTCATTACTAGCCACTAGTGGCGAGAGCAAGCTGAGATTTTCGTTGAGCCTATCTTATTCAAGTTTATAAGGTATAATTACTTTTTTAAAGTATTTTTATAATTTTGAGAATATTTGTTTAGCTAGATGTTAGCTAGCAAGCAATTTGAAAATAATATTTCTTGTCAGCGGAAATTTATCTATCCGCAGAAGGAATCATAAAAATCGCCAAGTAGTTTGCAGTACTTTTGTACACATGCTCAAATCTTAATTTTGAGTGTGTTAGTAATGCATTGATAGAGGTTGACAGATTATTCACATCAAGTAAAACTTATTATAGTTGTCTATAATACTTCTCTGTTGATCAGAATATTTGTAGCTAGACTTACCCAAGCGATTAGCCGTGAAATAAATTTCCGGCTAAAAGCTAAAACCCATTAAAATGGGTTAAAACTCTTAACTAGTCGGTTTTTAACCGACTTTAGCTATAAGCCGGAAATTTATTTCCAGGCTATTTTTAGGTTTGTTAAGAAGGGTACAAGATGTCAGGTATATAACCAACAAGGATAAAAAGCAGCTAAGAATATTTTGATTGCAGCTTCCAAAAGAAGCTTATGTCTGAGAAGAGAAACTGCAACAAGCATAACCCAAGGTGAGAGGAGAAGTGAAGCCAATCAGAAGAAAATCTTCTTCTGTGATTGGCATTTTAGAGTCAAAGACCCGAGGTCAGGGTGTACCTTGGGTGCTTAAAGTTATCTCCGTTACGTAAGACCTATTCATAACTATTCACAATTAGACAAATCTGCTCATGTGTAGCTTGATGCTTACTTCCTGCTTCAATCTGGCAACGTCGGCGTTAACCAGTCCACAGGCTAAAACGGTCTAACTGACCGCTATATGTGTCGAACAGAAGTTGAAAAACTTCTTTTTGAGGCGCTACTAACGACCCTCTGTCTAGGTCGCCTGCACTTCGCCTGTGGCACGTTTATCAAACGCCAGTCTATGCTGGAAGGTTTATCCTCTGACGGCACGGTTGTTAACCGTTAATATATTTGACATCCTAGCATTTTTCGCAATACCTACTTAAAATTGACTAGTTTTGAAAAGAAATGTCTAGGAATTAAGTTACTGTTTCTAGCCCTTGTGGAGATGCCATATCACTAAAAAAAAATTAAATTGACTCATTATTAACATTCTCCAAAGAACTTATCCTTTACCTTAGAAGGTGAACAGGTGTGACTATTGCCATGCCTTAATGTCTTTGGTGGGTGTACGTAGCAAGGCATTGGCTAATGATGCCGCTTTCCCAAGTGTCAGTTTTTTCATGCCAAAATCCGGTAAACTAAACTGGCGTGTGGTGGGAAGGGTTTTTTTGACAACAGGTTAAGTAAATATCGGAGTGGTAGAACGAATGTATTATAAAGGTGCTGTTGAAGGAGCTGCCAACACAGAATCAGGTAGCCGAGTCTTCGTGTACGAAGTGGTGGGTCTGCGTCAGAGCGAAGAAACTGATCAAACAAACTACCAAATTCGCAACAGTGGCAGTGTGTTCATCAGAGTGCCTTACAACCGCATGAATCAGGAAATGCGACGTATCACTCGCCTCGGCGGCAAAATAGTTAGCATACAAGCGATGAGTGCCTTACAGCAAATAAATGGCAACACCGCCTCTGTGAATGCTAATGGTGCAGCAGTGAGCGAAGACACATCTGCTCAACATCAAGGTAATGGTAATGCCACACCTGTGAAAGCTCATAATGAAGTGAAAGGCTTTGCCAAATCACCAGCTGAGCAACAGTCCAAGAAGAAGGATACTAAAGGCAACACCATGACTCAAGCGAAAGCTAAAAAAGACGCCCACGCTGACGTTCCTGTAAATCTTTATCGCCCCAATGCTCCTTTCATTGGCAAGTGCATCTCGAATGAAGCGTTGGTGAAAGACGGCGGTATTGGTATTGTTCAGCACATCAAATTTGACCTTTCCGGCGGCAATTTGCGTTACATAGAAGGTCAAAGTATCGGTATTATCCCGCCGGGAGTGGACAAGAATGGTAAACCGGAAAAACTGAGACTGTACTCGATCGCCTCTACTCGTCATGGCGATGATGTGGATGACAAGACCGTATCATTGTGCGTCCGTCAGTTGGAGTACAAACACCCAGAAACCGGCGAAACAGTCTACGGTGTATGCTCTACTTACCTGTGCAACCTCAAGCCTGGGGATGATGTGAAAATCACTGGTCCCGTTGGTAAAGAAATGTTGTTACCCGCTGACGAAGATGCCAATGTAATTATGATGGCAACAGGAACGGGTATCGCGCCTATGCGTGCTTACCTGTGGCGGATGTTTAAGGATAATGAAAAAGCAGTTAACCCAGAGTATCAGTTCAAAGGTTTTTCTTGGCTGATATTTGGTGTTCCCACAAGTCCTAACATTCTCTATAAGGAAGAATTGGAAGAAATTCAGGCTAAGTATCCTGACAACTTCCGCATGACTTACGCCATCAGCCGCGAACAGAAAAACCCCCAAGGCGGTAGAATGTACATTCAAGACCGCGTAGCAGAACATGCAGATGAATTGTGGCAATTGATTAAGAATGAGAAAACCCACACCTACATCTGCGGTTTGCGGGGTATGGAAGACGGTATCGATGCGGCGCTATCAGCAGCAGCAGCCAAGGAAGGCGTAACTTGGAGTGACTATCAAAAAGACCTCAAGAAAGCTGGTCGCTGGCACGTAGAAACCTACTAATGCAATTTTAGATTTTGGATTTTGGATTTTGGATTAATAATTCAAATTCTAAATTCTTTAATCTAAAATCTCTTGGTGCATAATATTTGGTAGCCTTTGTTAGGGGTGTATGTTCATACGCCCCTACAATTGTTTTTTGGATTCAAGCAAAACAATCCAAAATCTAAAATCTAAAATCTAAAATCTAAAATCTAAAATTGGTGTAAGGCTTGTGGGTGTACAGCTGGGAATTCTGGGATTAGGCACGGTAGGCACGGGTACGGTACAGCTTTTACAAGATAGTACCGGACGTCACCCCCTCCTGCGGGATATCGAAATATATCGGGTGGGAGTGCGATCGCTTGATAAACTTCGCATGGTGAAACTGCCAGAGTCAATATTAACAACAGATTTAGAAGCAATTGTCACCGACCCAAAGGTAGATATAGTAGTCGAACTAATAGGCGGACTAGAACCAGCGCGATCGCTAATCCTCAAAGCGATTGAAAACGGTAAGCACGTTGTCACAGCAAATAAAGCCGTAATTTCCCGCTTTGGTGATGAAATCTTTACCGCAGCCAATCAAGCTGGCGTATATGTCATGCTAGAAGCTGCTGTTGGTGGTGGTATCCCGGTAATTCAACCTCTCAAGCAGTCTTTAAGCGTCAACCGCATTCAAGCCGTTACTGGTATTGTTAACGGAACAACTAACTACATCCTCACACGGATGCAAACCGAAGGCAGCAGCTTTGATGAAGTCTTAGCTGATGCCCAACGCTTAGGTTATGCTGAAGCAGACCCTACTGCTGATGTCGATGGCTTAGACGCCGCTGATAAAATTGCTATCCTCGCTTCATTAGCCTTTAGCGGACGTATCAAGCTACAAGACGTATATTGTGAAGGTATCCGACAAGTAAGCAAAACAGATATTACCTACGCCGAAAAATTAGGATTTGTAATTAAACTACTCGCCATAGCCAAACGAGTTATATCTTCCCCCCTCTCCGTTAGAGTCCATCCCACCTTAGTTCCGAAATCACACCCTTTAGCCAGCATTAACGGCGTTTATAACGCCATTCTCGTAGAAGGAGAACCGATTGGGCAGGTAATGTTTTTTGGCCCTGGTGCTGGTGCTGGGGCGACCGCAAGCGCTGTATCATCGGATATATTGAATCTCGTAGCAGCACTGAAAGCCAGTACAGCAACACCCAATCCTCTTCTAACTTGTGGGCATCAAGAATACTGCCAAATTGCGCCAGTAGAAGAACTTGTAACCAGATTTTACGCCCGTTTTCTGACGAAAGACCAACCAGGAGTTATTGGTAAATTGGGTACATGCTTTGGTAAGTATGGAGTCAGCTTAGAGTCAGTAGTGCAAACAGGCTTTCAGGGAGAACTAGCAGAAATTGTTGTTGTCACTCACGATGTTAGGGAAGGGGATTTTCGACAAGCTTTGACAGAAATTCGTACCCTAGAAGCCATAGACAGCATTCCTAGCTTGTTGCGGGTGTTGTGAAAAATGGTTAGTCATTAGTCATTAGTCATTAGTCATTAGTCATTAGTTTTCTACAAAGGACAAATGACAATCCCTAATTTGTATCAAAAAGTGAGTGTTCTAAAAGTGTAATTTATGGCTTAATTAGGTTAGTACTGATATCTTGCAGCATTCACAATTAATACATTTGTTTGCCCTGAATTAAAATTCGGGCGCTTAAGCTGAAGTCGGTTTTGAACCGACTGGCCAAGAGTTTAAACCCATTTAAATGGGTTGTAGAGACGTGCCATGGCACGTCTGGTCATAGCCGGAAATTTATTTCCAGGCTTTTTGTGGTGCAAGATATTAGTTAGTACAAATTTGACTGCTATCAGGGTTTACGATGACAAATACGCCTCCCGATCCCAAGTCATCTCAAACAAATGCCCTAGGCTTTGACGAATTTATTGGCATTCTAGTAGCCTTTGCCACCATTGGGACAATTTTATTTTGGTCAATTTCTCGCAGGGATGCTGGCTGGAACGTAAACGGCTTGTTTTTACCGTCTCCTACCCCGTCTCCTACCTCTAGTCCCCCCGCTACTGGTGTCCAAACATCTACTCCTGCTGTTGAATCTCGTCAAACTCCTTCTCCATCTGCCCAAAGAACCCCTGTCGAGGAAAATACACCTTTTTTTAATATCACCCCAACCCCCTTACCGCAGGAGGAACCGCCTTCCCCATTTTCTACCAACACAACCGGAACATTTCCTCTGTTGGTTCCTCCAGAAAAAAAGTCAACTATTCCTCCGCCGATCGCATTTAACGATGTACCCGGCGATTTTTGGGCACGTCGTTTTATTGATGTTCTTTCCTCGCGTAATATTATTAAGGGCTATGAAGATTATTCTTTTAGACCAAATCAGCCTGTTACCCGCGCGGAATTTGCTGCTATAATACAGCAGGCTTTTAACAATCAAGTTGGCGAAACCAAAACCAAAATAGCTTTTAAAGATGTACCAGGTCAATTTTGGGCAAATCCAGCAATTGACCAATCTATCAGCACCGGATTTTTAAGAGGCTACCCTGACAAAAGTTTTAGACCAGAACAAAAAATTCCGCGAGTGCAGGTGTTAGTAGCCCTTGCCAGTGGTTTAAATCTCAGTGTACCCGCTTCTCCAGATAAACCTTTAAGCTTATACAAAGATGCCACACAGATTCCTCGCTACGCTTTGGATAAAGTCGCAGCCTCCACAGAAAGTGGTCTTGTGGTCAACTATCCCGATCCAACAGTTTTTGCCCCTAATAAAGAAGCTACCCGTGCTGAGGTAGCGGCAATGGTTCATCAAGCTTTGGTACAAATGGGAAAGTTAGACGCGATTAAATCAGAGAATATTGTGAAAGCGCCTAATTGAAGTTGATTAGACCTCTTGCAAAAGCCTATTTCAAAAAAATTAACCACAGATGGACAATAAATAAAAGTTTTTCCTCTGTCTTCCCCCCTTTTTAGGGGAGCCAGTGCGTTGCGGTGAACCAGTCCTGAAGGCGGGTTTCCCGCCGTAGGGAACTGGTGAACCCGAAGGGGGGTTCCCCCCGTTGTAGCAACTGGCGTGGGAATGAGGGGGGTGGACACAGATAAATACCGATAAAATCTGTGTTTATCTGTGTCCATCTGTGGTTCTAATTAACCTAGATCCTGATTTTTGCAAGAAGTCTATTGTACAAGTGATCAAGAGGTGCTGAATTTCCACTTGATCACTTGGAGAGGAGGCGATACTAACCAGCAGCAATTGTTGCTGTATCAGTGGTAAAAATCGCCCTCCGTACGGAATTACTCAGTTTTTAAGCGTCTCTACCAACAACCTGAGATTTGAGGGTTGAAATTTCGCTAGTTAACTCTTGCCTGGTTGAGGCTTTGAGTAAATAGCGGTAAATAAACCACGCAGAGTAACCAATACCAATCAATTCAAAGGTAGGTGCAACTAGAGGAATATCGTTCAAAGCATCCAGGATTGCTAAGACAACTTTCACAGCAACGATCGCTGCCACAAATATACCAACAGTAACCAGGGGCTGTTTGTACCTATTAAAGAAGGCTCCCAAGTATTCGGGCAGTGCCGCTAAAAAGCTGGAAGCTACTTCTCCATATTTTAGCCATTGCTCTTGAGTCTGCGAAGCTGGCTGGAGTTTTGTTATGGTTCCTGTTTGATTGTTCGTTTCTGGCATCATTGCCTCTGGTGATTTGGTTTCTACTACTTCTGGTTCTTGCATTTTCGCTCCCATAATTTTCACAGTTGAGTGACTCTTATCTGGACTAACTGCAACCAAGAAGGCTGCTTAATAGGCAATGTATCAGCACATCGCTAAGATAGGGTTTGGGGTACAAAGAGGCTTTAGTTGCCTAATAACCATAATTGCCCCTTAACCACTACTTCATCAACTGAAGGTAGGTGTGATACTCCACCAACTAGAATTTTCTAAGTCGCTAATTATCGTACTCATTTAAGGCAAATGATGCAAAAATCAGTTCACCTCTTAATTTATACAAATCTAGATGCCGATTTTACCTGATATTTAGCCTATCTTAAGCTGCTATTCTCCATATCAAACATTAGTTTTGATATTAATACGTAACAAAAGTTTTTATGTATTCATGTAGACTAGACTTAAATTCACTTTTGTGGTATTGGATCACAGTCAATTTGAAAGAATAAGCAGAAAGTTCTAATGACAAGCTGCATAGTAATCCTATTTGAGTTGTGAGAATTGCGAAACCTCATAAACCTGGTTTCTCAAACAATACCTTCACCAAAATACCCTCATTCTTGATTGTAGGTAGGGCATTGCCCACCAATAACCTAGAAAGTAGGGCTATGCCCCACCTACATTGGATTAGCCAACAGGCCTGAAAGGGCGATAAGCCGAAGCCCTTAAGGTCACCAGCACGAATGGAAATCATACGGCAGTCACTCCCGATTGGAAACCAAAAATACCGCACTGCCTCGGCTATCCAATCAAAACCACAAGCCAACCCAGGTTTTAAAAGCCTAATTTCTTGTTAATCCAGGAGAGTGGACTTTGCTTAATAAGAAGCGAATTATATTCGCCATTAACTTTCCAAACATCCTTTAAGTTCGACTTTTTCTAGAAGTCTTTTCTAGAAATGAAAGGAAAATCCGTTATATTTATAATTTTTTTAATCAAAATTCAGGAATTCTTAATAAAAAAATTGGTTATACGGGTGTTGGTGAAATGCTTACCAACAGCTAATCTTTCATGTAAACACCCGTCTAACCTATTTGCTTAACGTTGATACATTTCTACTTGTTCATCCCAATCTGGAACATCTCTACTGTCACCACCAATGCCGATTCCAGTGTTGTATATTTCAGCATCAGCGATATTCAGGTTATTCATTGATGCACCATGGACATTTGAATCAAAAATCATGGCGCTAGTGAAATTTACTTCATTGAGATTGGCATTTTTGAAATTAACATTGGTTGCCAAAGTTGATGTTAAATTCGCACCTGCCAAATTTGCACCCGTGAGATCAGCGCCTTCTAAATTGGCTCCTGTGAGGTTGGCACCTTGAAGATTTGCCTCTCTTAAGTCAGCACCAATTAAATGAGCGCCACTGAGGTCTGCTCCTGATAGATCGCACCGTACACATTCCCCAGTTGATAACAGCCTTTGTACTTGCTGCGGATTTCCAGCATTTACTGCACTGGTTAAAAGTAGGGGAGTTACTAAGGTAAGAGCTGCTAGAAGCTTGGTTTTCATAATTTCCCCCTTTGCAATTAACTTGCTTCCGTTCTGTCCCTCACATCTTCATTATCTCACCGATCTGGTGGAAGAAATTGATTTGCGTCACAACTCTAGTTTGCGATACGCAAAGCGTTAAGCCTCCGGCTTATCGCGCTCAATTGTAGATGCACTTTTAGAAACACTAGTTTTTTAATTAACTAAGTATTTCTATTTTTAGTATACGGCAAATTTATTTGTCTGGCAAACTACCATTGTCAGAGTATCTTGATTCCCTGTTTTATAACTCAAAGCAGAAGAATTGAGTACGTATCTTCCTTTTTAAATATCCTATAAATCATAAATAAATATAAGGCTAGTTAATTCATTCACATCCGTCTCAAGGAAAGTAAAATTTAACCAAAATTAAGTAAAAATACTTGTATTCTCAAATATAGAAATATTCTTAAAAAATTTACAATTTAACAAATCCTTGAGTTTTAAATCATGATTTTTACATCTTCGTCTCGCCTTTATTTTTATTTGCGCATATAGTAATTAAATACTAATGGTATTAACCCTGAATTAAAATTCGGGCTATGACCAGACGTGCCATGGCACGTCTGGTCATAGGTTAAAAACCAACTCGGTAAGAGTTTTAACCCATTTTAATGGGTTTGTCCCAGACGCGAAATTTGAGCCA
>JBHYDF010000147.1:0-21964 GCA_051861145.1 Nostocaceae cyanobacterium | reverse complement strand
ATGACTAATGACTAATGACTAATGACTAATGACTAATGACTAATGACTAATTTGGTAAGTCAAACAAAACTGTAGTCATATAATTTTCTGCCCATTCTGAACCAAAGGCTTTTTCTAGTACGCGGCGGGTTTTGTCGTTTTGCTGTTGTTTGGTACAGTAGTTGTGTTGTCCGGCGATAATTTGCGTTACCATCTCTGGTGAAACTGGAACAGATGCGATCGCGTTTGTGCAGTGAATTTCTAGAAATGCTTGCACGCGCTTGAGAAACAGCGTTTCTTCTTCAGGAGAAGTGGGACGTATAAAAATGCAAAACTCAGAAAATATATTTCCCCATTCTGGTAGTTCACGCGGTTGAGAAAAGTTGAGTGCTGGTAGTTCGGAGAGTGCAGGATTATAGGATACTGGTAAAGAGTGGTCAGAATGGACTGGAGAAAGGTCGGCGATCGCTGCACTAATTTGACCCCTACCCCCAACTAAGTCACAACCAAACATCGGTAGGTCGTATTCTGGACGGGGAAACATGACGCAGTGTAGAATATCGAGCATATTTCCCACCTTTGCCAGTTCGAGATGCATCTTCCGGAACTGGGGTGTCTGATAGCAGCGATTTTCAATAGTCAGTTTTTCACCCTCTAATCTACCTTCCACATACCCCAACTCTTCAGGCAAATGGTAGGGTGACAAGTCAAGATGCTTATGCCAAGCAGCTTCAATACTATCAGCCAGTTGACGAATGAGGGGATGTTGTTGTTCGCGTAGAGAGGGTTTGTTGCTAGTTAACATCTTTAAACCAAAGAATCTTATCTAGTTGCCAGTCTACAACCCAACAAGTGTTACTCGATGCAGCTTGCAATATAACCAAACAGTTTTCTAGTTGTTGGTGCTTGGTTGTTGGTTCAAACAAAAAATAATTGCGATCGCTTGAGAACTAAAAAAATCGACGCAATCAAGTACAATTGAACTAATTTTCATTTAACTATCCTTCGGTCAATTCACCTTGGACGAACCCCAAGAACTACTATTAACTAAACATTGAATGGTAAATTCTTCTTGGTTGAGAATGTTCCTGCTCGCGTGAATGAGGAAACTGGAGAGCAATTTTTTTCTCCATCAGTTGTGGAGCATTTGCAGCAGATTATTCTGGACGGGAAGAAGCCAGACCGTATAATTGAGACTCCTGTGTACAGCTATGTTGCGTAAGTGTAGCCTAGCAATCCGGTTGAAGCTGACTGTTGAGATATCTTGGTTGTGTTGCAAAGGTTATTGGCATCCGCTCAACCGGAACGTTATCTGTGGGGACACAACCGAAAGATTAAGGCTAAAAATTTAAACACTCTCACGAAACTGCTTCGGCGTCACCCCTAAAAGTTTGCGAAATTGCGCACTAAAATGACTCGGATTAGAAAACCCTACCTGATAGGCAATTTCTGCCGACGAAAACCGCGTCAGCTTTAGCAATACTTTTACCCGTTCGATCCGCCGTTGCAGAATGTAGCGGTGTGGCGGTTCTCCTACCAGCGTTTTAAAGGTACGGGCATTCCGGAAACTCACTCATTGGCACTAATGCGGCGATATTTGCGATCGCCAATTCTTCTGCTAAAGCGAAACTAGAAAAAGTTAAGTTATAAAACAATCACTTTTCCAAAAAGTTATTTATTTTGTAGTCTTAGTTACAGAAATATTTTTAGGTTAGCCCATTAGCTGGGGCTAGAGTAAAGCTATGAAACTAGATTCCGGTAGACCAGATTTTGCTGTACAAAGCAAAAAGCAGGATTTGGATTGGTCAAGTGAGTTTTATTTAAAAATAAAACAGCAGGACTTCCAGTCTAATAATTGGGTCAAGCTTTTAGAACTTCCCAACCCCTACAGCTTTGATGAAGCACTGCTGCTATGTGAAATTTCAGAATATGAGTGGCTAGCCTGGATACCAGATCACGGCGAAGCAGTACTACATATCAGGCAAATTAGTCATTAGTCATTAGTCATTAGTCATTAGTCATTAGTCATTAGTCATTAGTCATTAGATTTTTCCCCATTCCCAATGCCCAATGCCCAATGCCCGATGCCCAATGCCCAATGCCCAATGCCCAATGCCCAATGCCCATTCCCTACTCCCCCCCTCCATTTCACGCCGCAGAGAGGGGTTCTTTAAGCTTGTTTCCCAGTGTCAATGGGTCTATTGCTTTGAGTTCACCATGTTGGATACTCCAGCAACGGTCAGCGATCGCTAATAAATCTCCAGCGTCGTGAGTCACTACCAACAGAGTCCAATCTTGTTTCAGTTTCGCCAATAAATTTACCAGTTGCTGACGCATCGACCAATCTAAGCCAGCTGTGGGTTCATCCAACAATAATAAATTTGGCTGGCGAATTAACTGCACAGCCAAAGCCAAACGTCGTTGCTGACCCCCACTCATTGCATGAGGTGGCGTACTTAGTGATAAATGCTCTAACCCCACTTCTTGTAAAGCTTGCTTTACTCGTTCCGTCCCCAATTCTGGATGTCCCAAGCGTAATTCCTCTAAAATTGTACCGCCACAAAAATGTCGTTCGGGAAACTGAAACACTAACCCCGCCAGTTGTTGTAGCTGTTCGGCGATAAGTTCTTGTTCGCGCCAGTAAACCGATCCAGATGTCGGTTCGGCTAGTCCAGAAAGAATTTCTAGTAACGTACTTTTCCCTGATCCACTGGGTCCAATAATCAGACCCAACTGTTGTGGTGCCAATTCTAGGTTAATTGATTTGAGAATCGCGCTTGGGCAAGCCGTAGGGTGATAAATTAGATTTCTGAGATAGAGCATTTGTTTAAGATTACCAAAAAGTCAGCAACTTATACCATTTTGGAAGATGGTTCATAGTTCATGGTTCATGGTTCATGGTTCATGGCTATCAACCATTAACCATTAACCATTAACCATTAACTACACTGTGAACAACTGAGAAGTCCCGAAAAATTTATAGCGCATATTTATGTTTACATCCTCTATCTAGCTGCAAAAAAATCCTGCTTTTATCATTGTGGCAAACTTTACCTGCAATCATACTTAATAATCAGCATGGGAACCTGTAAACATTACCGGAGTCAAACTGTATGCACAATAATTTCCTGATACAGCCTTTGAAAGTTGGTTCGTTTGTTTTAATTTTAAGTAACATATCTAACTATTTCAATCAGAAATATCCCGAGGAAGGGTAACAATGAGTATAAGGTTTCCAGTTCTGCGATCAAGTGTATCTGCCAAGCTTGCAAATCTAACAAAAATAGGTTTTGCAGCTACATTGCTGTTGAGTGTATGGGTAAATCCTTCCATTGCCGCCGACCCCTTTCGAGCGAAAGAGCCGCGTAAAATTGGCGACAATACAGAAGCAGCATTCAAAGCCGTTTTTCAACAGGGTAACTACAAGACGGCAGAGGCTTACTTGCAACAGGCGATAACCCGTGAACCAAATGAACCACTAGCCTATGCCATGAAGGCATCTTTAGCATACGTCAATCAGGATTGGAGTACATTAGAAACTTACAGCAAGAAAACTTTAGAAATCGCACAAAAGCAAATTTCTAACGACCCCTTACGCGGTAATTTATACACTGCGGTTGGTCATTTCCTAGAAGGAGCAGTAATTATTAACCGTGAAGGTACAGTTAAAGGCGCACCGCAAGCCTTAAGTAGGCTGCAAGAAGTCTATAAATATTTAGACCAAGCCGAAGCGGTTTCTGCTGACGATCCAGAATTGAATTTGCTTAGAGGTTACATGGATTTGATGCTAGCTGTGAATTTGCCTTTTGCTAACCCACAACAGGCTATTCAAAAGCTGGAAAAAAATGCTGCTCCTCAGTATCTGGTAGATCGGGGTATTGCCTATGCCTACCGAGATTTAAAACAGTATAATCAAGCACTAAATTATGCTAATCGTGCTTTGAAAGCGACAGGCGACAACCCAGAGTTGCATTATCTCAAAGCTCAAATTTTGCGAGGACAGGGGAAAAAAGATAAAAATCAGCAATTGATCCAGGAAGCGGTAACTAATTTTGACAAAGCGCTGGCGAAAAGAACTCAACTACCAGCAGGTTTGGTAAAACAAATTGAACGCGAACGCCGCAATGCTGTCAAAGAAATTTCTAACGCTCAAAGGTAGGGAGTAGGGAGTGGGGAATGGGGCATTGGGCATTGGGCCGAAGTGCATTGGGCATTGGGAATGGGGAAAAATCCAATGACTAATGACTAATGACTAATGACTAATGACTAATGACTAATGACTAATGACTATTCCCTCTTTCCCTCTACAATTGGTTTTGTAGTTTTAAGCAAAAGTGATTTAGAAATTTTAAGCTAATGAAAATACAGTTTCGCGAATTTAACCCTTTTGATTTGTGGATTTGGCTGAAGTTCAGCACCGTACCTTCTCAGCGTGAAAAGGAATATGTAGAAGAACTTTTTGATTCCTGGTTTTATTTGGGTAAGTTAGGCGGGTTTAACGCTGAAAATCTCCAAGTACAAGAAACGGGATTAGATATCAGTAATATGGATTATGATTCCGAAAGGTATGACAGAAGCTTGCTAGCGCTGATGCACAATAAGGGAGACTTTGAATATCTGGGTGAATGGGGACGTTGCTGGTTTGACTTGGGTACTTCTGATGCGATCGCTTTAGATGTTCTCATCAATGCTATCCAGCAGCTTGGTGTAGAATATGTCACTATTGATGAAGTTTACATTGGCGGCGAAAATGAAGATTGGCCTGTCGAAGATAGTGATAGCCGTCCTTCGTTTATTTACGATAACTAGCTTTAACGATGCACAAACCAGGAGAAATTCGTGTCCTCGCCTTGGGAATAATTCGAGATAGCGATCGCATTTTCATATCTCAAGGCTACGATCCAGTTAAACAGCAAACTTTTTACCGGGCAATGGGCGGCGGCGTTGAATTTGGTGAAACCAGTTTTGCAGCCCTCCAGCGCGAGTTTCAAGAAGAAATTCAAGCGGAATTAACCAATATTCGCTACTTGGGCTGTTTGGAGAATTTATTTGTTTTCAACGGTCAGCCTGGTCACGAAATCATTCAACTCTATGAGTGTGATTTTGCTGACCCCAAGTTCTATCAACAGGAGAAAATAACATTTCAAGAAAAAGATAGACAAAAAACTGCTCTTTGGGTAGATGTGAGCCGCTTTAAATCTGGGGAATTAAGGTTAGTGCCAGAGCAAGTTTTCGAGTATTTGTAAGCACAATTAGACGCGAGCGATCGCGTCTTTTTTATAGGATTTTTTAATACTAGTCGAGAAAAATGATTAAATATTAAATTTCACGCAGAGGAGGACACTTCCGTGCGGTGAGTCCAGCGCTCTCCGGAGGGTTTCCCTCCGTAGGCGACTGGCGAACCCGAAGGGGGGTTTCCCCCGCCCTTGGAAAGTGTCCGTCGCGCACCAGGCGCAGAGAGTTTTTGCAATTTTTTTATGAGAATTAAGTTTTAAGTTTATGAAAAATAGAGATATAATCCGGGTGAAAGTATTCGGATTAATTCGCTATGAAAAACGCTTATTTGTTTCTGAAGGATACGATAGTCTCAAAGGAGAGAAATACTACCGTGCATTAGGTGGTAGCATTGAGTTTGGTGAAACTAGCCTTGCTGCACTACAACGAGAGTTTCAAGAAGAAATTCAAGCAGAATTGACGAATATTAACTATCGCGGTTGTCTAGAAAGCTTGTTTACTTTTGAAGGAAAACAAGGTCACGAAATAGTTCAAGTTTATGAATGTGATTTTGTTGAACCAAAATTTTATCAACTTGAGGAATTAATTTTTTTTGAGACAATAGATAATTCTCCCCAAAAGGCTCTTTGGATAGATATATCTCGCGTTAAATTAGGGGAACTTAAGTTAGTACCTGAGAAGTTTTGCGATTATTTGTAAAGTCGTAGGGTAGGAATAGTTAACTAACTTTTTTAACAACATCGGTGTTTAATGAAATTACCAAGAACGTACAGAATCCATACCGAACGCTGTATCCTAAGATGCGTCTCAGAACAAGATATTCCATATATATTTTCAGCTACACGTTGCAAAGGATTCAATGATGGGATGCTTTGGGAACCACCACAATCTGAACAAGAACTTTATGAACCTCTTCAAAAAAATCTTCAAGCTTGGGATTCTGGTTTAGCCTATACATTTACCATTGAATGTGCCAACACAGGCGTATTTATTGGTAGGATTTCCATTAGAAAAAACGAAGCGAGGCGTGTTTGGAATATTGGATTTTGGACACATCCAGAACATCAATGTAAAGGTTACATGACGGAAGCAGCGAAAGCAATTTTAGAGTTTGGTTTTTCAGTTTTGGGTGTTGAACGAATTGAAGCGTATCATGCTTTATGGAATAAGGGTAGCGAGAAAGTTTTAACAAAGATTGGAATGAAGTTTGTTGACTATATTGAACAGGGTTTTCAGAAAAACGGTAAGTGGGTAGAGGAGAATTTATTAGCTATAGAAAAAGAAGATTGGAAAGTTTGAAAATTTGCCCTGAATTAAAATAATACCTCCGGTACGCAAAGAGCGATCGCGATAGGCGCATCTCCAAATGTTTAAAACCAATTGTACAAGATTTTTAACCCATTTTAATGGGTTTGTCCCAGACGCGAAATTTCGCGTCTCTACACATCCGGAAATTTATTTCAGGGCTGCTCTTAAAGATATTCTTAACATTACAAATAGTGTTATTTATTTTTGAAAAGAGTTATTGCTGACTAAATAACTTTCCAGAAACTTGTATATACAATACTTATTTATCCCTATGGTGCTACAGATTCCTTAAGCATTAACTTCCATGTCAGCTAATCCGCATCACCACAAACTCCCTACAACTTTATTAATACTGTTATCTATACTGGCTATATTTCCTACCGTTGGATGTGAAACTAATAACTCCAATCTGACTAACAAAGGTTTAGCATTATCGGCAAATGCTATATCTAAACCAACCCGCCGAGAAATTGTCAAACCTGTAAAAATGCGTGCTTTACCAGGCAAGTTAGATACAGTACCGGTATTTAACAGTAATAGCCCTGAATGGATTAAAACAGAAGGAATTTTACTTTCAACCTTTAGCCGAAACGGGAAAAAATACCCCGCAGCACACCTAAATTTTCCTTTTCGGGGAAGATTTGATATATTTGCCCACCATTACGCCCGAAATCGCCAGGATTTACGAACACTTTACTTGGGATTAATGTTACATAATCCCAGCAACAAACCAGTGACGGTAAATGTGTTGCAAGCAGCAAGTTATTTATCGCCAGATGGATCGTTTACGACATTACCGCCTTATTTAGAAAATCCTAATGGTTTGGTGTTTGTAGGACCAGGAGATAGGGCGGTAACTGACGTAATGCGAGGCGTCCGCCAAAGTGATTTTCCCAGCAAGCTAGTGATTCCGCCCAGACAAAGCCGAATGTTGCTAAATCATCCCATACCTATGGTGAATTGGGGAAGGGCATCGAATGGTCGGTCTAGTTTTATGCGGCTACGTAGTAGCGGTACAGTATATGTAGCCAGTTTGGCTATGTTTGCAAAGAAAAATTCTGATGGTACTGAACGTGCGCCGACTCTGCGAGAATGGCAAGTTTTACTAAAAAGGGGGAAATTAGCAGGGCCACGGGATAAAGCCCCAACATCCCCAAATCGAAGTAGAGGAAAATTAATTTATGGGCGTGTTGCTGGTGTCTCGCGAGGTTCTAGGTGGAAAGCAAGGCTGGTAGATAAGCAAAAATCACAGAATTTGACAATTCCCCAGCGTGGTAAAGCTATTTCCTATCCTTTAGCCACTCTTCGGGCTGGTCGCTTGGGTACTAATCAAATTCAAACTGCAAAAATGCTGGTACGCTATCGCGATACAGCTTATGAGGCACACGGTAATTATGGAGTGGAATATAATCTCAATTTGCCCCTATTCAACCCTAACAAACAAACTCGAACTGTAAACTTAACTATAGAAACGCCTATTAAAGAAGACAAATTATCAAAACGCGGTTTACGCTTCCGTCAAGGATCATCTACTTTTCCCTTCTTCCGTGGTACAGTGCGGTTACGTTACACCAATGAATGGGGACAACCAACAACTCGCTACGTGCATTTATGGCACGGAACAGGGCAGGTTTTGGAACCACTGCTACAGTTGAAAATACCTGCAAAATCTCGCCGCAGTGTGCAAGTAGATTTGATTTATCCGCCCGACTCTACACCACCGCAGGTATTAACGGTGAGAACTTTGTGATTTTAGATTTTAGATTTTGGATTTTGGATTTTTCTAAGATGGGATATGTTCCAATATGGTTCGGTTAAAGGTTAAAGGAAAAAGGGGAAAATGGTTGTTTTTCTTCCTTTACCCCTTCCCCCTTGCCCCCTAATCCCCAGAGGGGGCCCCGAGTTCCCCCTTAACCAAACGGTATTGGGATATGTTTGTAGCAAAAGTTTAGCGATCGCCTTTTAATTGTGAATAACTCAATCATGCCTTCTTTGCCAGAAATGGCAGATATATGGCAGCAAACCCTTAATTGGCAACCAACAGCCCAACAACAAGCACAATTTCAACGGCTGTATGAATTAATTCTCGAAGCTAATCAAAAGCTGAATTTAACTCGCATCACCGACCCCCAAGAGTTTTGGGAAAAACATCTTTGGGATTCTCTACGAGGAATTGCACCCCTACTTTTAGGGCAAATATCAAAAGAGGCAGAAGAAGGACAAGACAAGTCAAAAGTCAAAACTCCCAACACTCTCCCCCACGACCGACGCGCCATGGCGCGTCTCTACACTCCCCACTCCCCTACTTTCATTGACATTGGTACTGGTGCGGGTTTTCCAGGTATTCCGGTAGCAATTGTTGTACCTAATTGCACTATGACTTTGATGGATTCTACCCGCAAAAAAACTGCTTTTCTTGAACAAATAGTGCCTGTACTTAAACTTGCTAACGTCAAAACTTTAACAGGCAGGTCAGAGGAAATAGGTCAGCAACCCCAGCACCGCCAGAAATACGATGTAGCAATGATCCGTGCTGTTGGCACAGCTTCGGTTTGTGCCGAATATGCTCTACCATTGCTTAAAAGCGGTGGCTTAGCCATAATTTACCGGGGTAATTGGACAGAAGATGAAACCACAGCTTTAGAAAATGCTGTTCAGCAGCTAGGTGGCAAAATTGAATCAATTGAAGAATTTACAACTCCCTTAAGTAATAGCATTCGTCACTGCTTGTACTTGCGGAAAGTTGCAACCACACCTGCTAAATTTCCCCGCGCTGTTGGCGTACCTACTCAGCGACCGCTTTAAGAGTTAGGAGGCGCGGAGTTAGGAGTTAGGAGTTAATAGTTAATGGTTAATAGCCATAAACTATGAACCATTAACCATTAACCATGAACTATTGACTAATGACTAATGACTATTGACTAATGACTATTGACTAAAGTCTATGATTTGAACGCCTAATCTAAGAAAATAAGACAGACTGATTTTATTAATTTATGCGTTTTAGTAACTATTATGGCTCTTAATCGTCGGTATTTCTTGTTTTTACTCACAGCTAGCGCTGGTACTTTTGCTTTGAATAGTTGCGCTTCAGCAGAAAATACTCCAAGCCCTAACCCGACAACTCCTACTACTGCTAGCCCTAACCCAACAACTCCAAGCACAACAGGGGCGATCGCACTACCACCTTTACCTTATGCTTACAATGCCTTGGAACCACACATCGATGAAGCGACGATGAAGTTTCATCATGACAAGCACCATGCAACTTACATCAAAAATCTGAATGCAGCATTAGAAAAGCACCCAGAACTCAAAAATAGAAGTGTTGAAGATTTATTGCGTGACCTCAATAGTGTACCAGAAGATATTCGCACAGGGGTACGCAACAATGGTGGTGGTCATGTTAACCACTCCATGTTTTGGAGAATAATGAGACCCGATGGAGGTGGAGAACCAACAGGTGCGATCGCAGATGCTATAAAAGGAAAGTTCGGTAGTTTTGCTGATTTCAAAAAGTCTTTTAACGAAGCGGGTAGCAAGCGTTTCGGTAGTGGTTGGGTTTGGCTTGTGCGCGACGAAGAAGGCAAACTGGAGATTGTGACTACAGCTAACCAAGATACTCCCCTCAGTGAAGGTAGGTATCCAATTATGGGTAATGACGTTTGGGAACACGCCTATTATCTCAAATACCAGAACCGCCGCGCCGATTATTTAGATGCTTGGTGGAATGTAATTAATTGGGATGAGATTAATAATCGATTAACACAAGCAGCTTAGGGGCTAGGGCGTGTTTTCAAACTAATCTTTACGTTATTAGTTGAGTTTGCGATCCCCCTAAATCCCCCGCGCTTCTTGGGGGACTTTGAGAAGATTTCCCCCCCTTTTTAAGGGGGGGACTCGGGGTCCCCTCTGGGGATAGGGGGGAGAGGGGGGGATCTCACAGTTTGAAAACACGCCCTAGGGGTTAGGGACGCTTGGACGCTTGGGCGCTTGGACTAGGGACTAGAGGCTAGGGGTTAGGGGTTAGGGACGCTTGGGCGCTTGGACTAGGGGCTTAGGGGCATCAGTAAGAAAACCAATTCCCAATTCCCAATGCCCAATGCCCAATTCCCCACTCCCTACTCCCCGCCTTCACCCTTTACAGGAATTGAAAATTTGAAAAGTGTAGATATATTAGGTAGTTAAATTGGGGCAACATAAATAAGCGTAAACCGCGTGCATTTATAACGATCGCCTGAAGGCATTTATAAATACGATAAGTAATCGCCTATATGAAGAAATCGCATATAAATCGGCTGATTGAGAGTATCTACCAAGAGTTACTCCCTGGACTTCAAATCGAGAGCGTCGATCCCCACGATCCGGTAAAAGTCCGCCATCTCCCTCACCCCTGGCAAATTCTGGGAAGAGGAAACTACGCCGCAGTGGTCTATCACCCCGATCACCCAGACCTAGTGGTGAAGATTTACGCACCCGGACGCCCAGGCTTTGAGGAGGAACGGGAAGTTTATCACCGCCTAGGTTCTCACCCTGCATTTTCTGAGTGCTTGTATGCGAAAGATGGCTTATTAGTCCTGAAGCGGTTGCATGGAGTAACCCTCTATGACAGCATCCAGCGTGGTTTGCGTATCCCAAAACAGGTCATACGAGATATCGACGATGCCCTAGAATATGCCCGTAAGCGTGGTCTCCACCCTCATGACGTTCACGGTCGCAATGTCATGATGCACCAAGGTCGGGGATTAGTAGTAGATGTTTCAGACTTTCTCCATGAGGAAAGCTGCTCAAAGTGGAATAATCTGAAAAAGGCATACTACTGGCTGTATCTCCCCTTCATTTCCCCACTTCGGCTACGAGTGCCTTACTTTGTCCTGGATATTGTCCGCAAAAGCTATCGCCTAGTAGGTTCGTTCAAGAAAATCTGCTTTCGGCTAGTTAATCGCACTGTTGCAAGAAAAACGGATGAAAGTTCCGTGGGTTTACGGCGGGGATGAAATCTAACTGAGGGCTTCAGCCCTCAGTCCAACTTTGCCTTCCTCAGACTCCCTTGGCAAAGTTACTCTCTGAAAATTTAGATTTTGATTCCAGTTCAGAAAAATTGTTGGTGCAGGCTCAATACAGTTCGGTTAAGGGGCAAGGGGAAAAGGGGAAAGGGATAAAACCCCATATTTTCCCCTTTAACCTTTAACCTTTAACCTTTAACCGAACCGTATTGGGTGCAGGCTTGCGATCGCGTGAGAGATTTTTTGAAAAATAGTGCAAATGTTAAAGAGGATGAGAGGGGTTTGTGCGATCGGCTACGCCCCAACTTTGGCGTTGCCGCAGCCTCTCACAGAGTTCGCATTAGTACAGTAAAAGCACCACAGTAAGTGACTCTTGTATCGTATAAAAGTGCTTAAAATGCAGCGACACGATAGTATAGAAGTAAGAAATACTATAATAATAAATATCCATGTCTGCTAAAGATGTCTTTCATGAGGTTGTGAAAATAGCTTTACAAAAGGACGGTTGGCAGATAACTCATGACCCACTTTTGTTTAACGTGGGTGGTGTAAAAATGTCTATTGATTTAGCAGCAGAAAAACTGATTGCAGCAGAAAGAGAAAACGAAAAAATTGCTGTTGAAGTCAAGAGTTTTCTAGAAAAATCTTCTGCTATCTCAGAATTTCACACCGCGTTGGGTCAATTTATCAATTATAGAGGTGCATTAAGGCGACGAGATCCAGAGCGAATATTATATTTAGCAGTACCTTTGACGACTTACAAAACATTTTTTCAACTTGATTTTACCAAAGAAATGGTAGAAGAAAATCGAGTCAAAATTATTGTTTATGATGTTGAAAATGAGGTGATTGTTGAATGGAAAAAATAGTAAGATATCGTCAGATTGTACAACAGATGCTTTCAGAGTATGGTAAGCAAAAACCTGCTTACGGCAATATTGAAGTTGAGACAATTTTTGACACCGAACGCGACCATTATCAAATCGTTTATGTAGGCTGGGAAGGTCAGGATTGGGTACACAGTTGTATCCTCCACATTGATATTAAAGATGGTAAAATTTGGCTGCAATGGAATGGTACTGAGGATGATATTGCAGCTGATTTGGTCATTGCTGGAGTTCCAAAAGAAGATATTGTTTTAGGATTTCAGTCACCGTTTATGCGGCAGTTTACAGAATATGCTGTGGGTTAACGTGGAACTGTCAGCATAATGATCTGTAATGAAGTGCGATCGCATTACCAAAAGCTATCCTTAATTTAGCAGGTGGGGCGGTATTTCCAGCAATATCTGCTGCCTGTCCTGTTGTTAAACCACGCTTTGCTGACAAGTTAACAACTTTTCTGCCGCTTTCTGCTTGTTTTTTTTGCCAATCTGCAAACATCCCGTCCAAGTCGTAGTTAAAAGACTTGGCGTGTTCTTCACGAATTTTATGAATTTCATCTAGAATTTCATCCTGCAACATGGCTCAATTTCCTAATAGTTCGTAGGGAGTACAAATTACGGGTAACTGGTATCCAAAATTAAGGCTGATTTGTGCAAGCTTTCTTTATTGAGAAATTAAGCAATTTAACAGTAAAAGTGAAGTGTGATCACCAAAATTTTTCCCTATACCAGGGGGACGTTGAGTCTTTGGACGCCGGATGTCAAAGCTATCGGCATCGTTCCGAAACTCTTCAACGAGTGCCTCGTAGGTAGGTTGATCTTTTGGGTAAACCCATACCTTCGCGTAAAGCCCCCCTTTGAAAAAAGGGGGGTATGTCAATACAAACAAGTTTATCTCTCACCTGCTGTTAGTCTTGTGTCTTTCCATCCGCTGATTGCATTTGCTTAGGCACTACCAGCACCTTATCAACCCTGTTACCATCCATATCCATCACCTCAAACCGCATACCTTCCCACTCAAAATAATCTGCGGCTGAAGGAATCCGACCAAGATGGGTAATAACAAAACCACCCAATGTTTGATAATTGCCTTGATGCTCTCGTAGATAATCCTCTAAGTCGAAAAGTTCAAAAAATTCGTCCACAGGTAACATTCCATCCAACAACCAAGAACCATCTTCTCGTTGTACGACTTGTGGATTTTCTAACTCATCAGCACTTGGAACATCACCAACTATTTCAATCATTACGTCGTTGAGAGTGACTAGTCCCTGAATGACGCCATATTCATCCACTACTATCGCCATATGAGTGACGGTTTGCTTAAACAGTTCCAAAACTTTTAAGCCACGGGTACTTTCTGGCACAAAAACAGGCTGTTTCAATCCTATCGTCAAATCTAGCTGCTCACCGGCAAAACTCCTAGCTAACAAATCGCTGACTAAAATAATACCTAAGACATTATCTAGTCCCCCCTGACAAACAGGATACCGAGAATAAGGATTATCAATAATCTTTTGACGGTTTTCGTTGGGAGAGTCTTCTAAATCCAGCCAGACAATATCCGGTCGGGGTGTCATAAAGGAATTGGCTGGGCGATCGCCTAAACGAAATACTCGCTCTACTATATCTTGTTCTGCTTCCTCAAAGGTTCCTTCTTCTGTGCCTTGCTCGATGAGAACTCTAATTTCTTCCTCTGTTACTTGTGGTTCTGTAGACGGTCTGATCCCCAAAGCCCGTACAACTGCATCAGTAGATATACCCAATAAATATACAACTGGTGATGTAATTTTGGCTAACATCTGCATGGGAATAGCAACGACAGAAGCAATTGGTTCCGGGTGGTTTAAAGCCAATCGCTTGGGTACTAATTCGCCAATAATCAGAGTCAAATAGGTGATGATTAAAACAGCAACAACCGTAGCGATCGCATCAGTATAGGGTGATAATCCGGGCATTCGAGTTAAGATCGGCTCTAGTCTCCTAACAATTGTCGATTCTGCAAAAGCACCAGACAAAATACCAAGGAGAGTTATCCCGATCTGAACAGTAGCTAGAAATTGATTTGGGGAAGACGCCAGTTGCAAAGCAACGCGAGCCTTGTTGTCCCCTCGTTCGGCAAGCTGTTGCAGGCGTACCTTTCGCGCTGAGACAATAGCCAACTCTGACATTACAAACAGACTGTTGGCAAGAATTAGTAGGAGAATAATTAGAATTTCGATAACTGGTGACATTCTTAAAATTGCCGATAGTCTCGGCAAACCTTACTTAACTAATCTGTTAGTATCTAGTATCCAAGGTGTTTTGGGACAACACCAAAATAAATAGGGAGTGGGCATCGGGCATTGAGCATTGGGCATCGGGCATTGGGCATTGGGCATCGGGCATCGGGCATTGGGCATCGGGCATCGGGAAAATCCAATGACTATTGACTAATGACTAATGACTAATGACTAATGACTAATGACTAATGACTAATGACTATTGTCCACTTTTGCGTATATTAATTAATCGTTCAGTCGTAATTGTACTAGGGAGTTATATCTTTCTAGCAAGACTCTACCCCCTTGACATTTTTAAAATAGTTTAAGTAGGCGCTATGATTGTGCATTGCTGGTCAGAACGACTCCCACCTGTTTTGTGAACTTATGGCTTTTTCTTCCATTGTGCGTGCCTTAGGGCGATCGCCACTCACCAACGAACTCCTAACTAAACTAAATCGACAACAAAATTTACGATTAAATGGTATTTCCCGCCTGCCAAAGGGTTTGGTAGCTTCCACATTGGCTCAAACTGATGGACAAAATTTGTTTGTAGTCTGTGCCACTCTGGAGGAAGCCGGACGCTGGACGGCACAGTTAGAGGCGATGGGGTGGCAAACGGTACATTTTTACCCAACCTCCGAAGCATCCCCTTACGAACCTTTTGATCCCGAAACTGAAATGACTTGGGGACAAATGCAAGTCCTCGCGGATTTGGTCATTCGTCATTCGTCATTTGTCATTGGTCAGCAGCCAGGACAAAGGACAAATGACAAAGGACAAATGACTAATTTGGCTATTGTTGCTACTCATGCATCGCTACAACCCCACTTGCCACCGCCAGAAGCTTTTAAACCCTTCTGCCTCACTCTGAAACGTGGTATGGAATTTGACTTAGATTCCTTCAGTGAGAAAATGGCTAGTTTGGGGTATGAGCGAGTTCCTCTGGTGGAAACGGAAGGACAATGGAGTAGGCGTGGCGATATTGTGGATGTGTTCCCGGTATCTTCTGAGTTACCAGTGCGTTTGGAATGGTTTGGAGACGAAATTGAGCAAATCCGGGAATTTGACCCAGCAACTCAGCGTTCTGCTTTAGATAAAATTGAACAGCTTATTCTTACTCCTACTAGCTTTGCTCCCGTCATCACAGCAGCGTTGAACGGTGAGCAACTAGAAACAGTGAAAACTTATCTTTCTGCCACAGAACAAGAACAATTCGATGCAGGTACATCTTTAGAAGGTAGTCGTCGCTTTTTAGGATTAGCTTTCAATCAACCAACTTCCCTGTTAGATTATTTACCAAAAAATACTCTCATTGCTATTGATGAGCCGGAACAGTGCCACGCTCACAGCGATCGCTGGGTGGAAAATGCTGAGGAACAATGGGTAATGGAGAATAGGGGAGGGAATGGGGAAGAATTTACTCCTACCTTGCCCAAAATCCATCGCTGGTTTGATGAATCTCTCGCTGCTACAGAAGCCTATAAAAAAGTATATTTATCAGAACTAGCTGAGGAAAATCAAGGCATAAATCTTGCTAGTCGTGGAGTACCAACAACGCCCCATTCCTATGCCAAAATTGCGGAAACACTACGACAAGAGCGCGATCGCAATTTCTCTATCTGGTTAATTTCGGCACAGCCCAGCCGTTCTGTTTCTCTACTGCAAGAACACGACTGTCCGGCCCAGTTTATCCCTAATCCCCGCGACTACCAAGCGATTGACAAGCTACAAATTAATCACGTACCTGTAGCTTTGAAATATTCTGGTTTGGCTGAACTGGAAGGTTTCATCCTACCGACGTTCCGTACTGTTGTTGTTACTGACCGGGAATTTTACGGACAACATACTTTAGCAACTTTCAGCTATATCCGCAAGCGCAGAAAAGCTGCTTCTAAACAAGTTGATCCCAATAAGCTGCGTCCCGGTGATTTTGTCGTTCACAGAAATCACGGCGTAGGTAAATTCCTCAAATTGGAAAGTCTGACAATTAACCACGAAACCCGTGATTACTTAGTGGTACAATACGCAGATGGTTTACTGCGGGTAGCAGCAGACCAAGTTGGGGCATTGTCGCGGTTCCGCACGACTACCGAAAAGCCACCAGAATTGAATAAAATGACTGGTAAGGCTTGGGAGAATACTAAGAACAAAGTCCGCAAAGCCATAAAGAAACTGGCGGTAGACTTGCTCAAGTTATATGCAGCGCGATCGCAACAACAAGGTTTTGCCTATCCGGCAGATATGCCTTGGCAGCAGGAACTTGAAGACTCGTTCCCCTACCAACCCACAACCGATCAGCTCAAAGCTGTGCAAGATGTGAAGAGGGACATGGAAAGCGATCGCCCTATGGATCGCTTAGTGTGTGGCGATGTCGGTTTTGGTAAAACTGAGGTGGCGATACGCGCTATCTTTAAAGCAGTTACCGCCGGAAAACAAGTGGCACTCCTTGCACCTACCACCATCCTAACGCAACAACACTATCACACTCTAAAAGAACGTTTTGCCCCCTACCCAATAAATGTTGGGTTACTTAACCGCTTCCGCAGTGCCCAAGAACGCCGCGACATTCAAAAACGACTAGCAACGGGTGAGTTAGATATTGTTGTGGGTACACACCAACTTTTGGGTAAAGAAGTAACCTTCAAACAGTTGGGATTGTTAGTGGTGGATGAAGAACAGCGGTTTGGGGTGAACCAGAAAGAGAAAATCAAAACCTTGAAAACTCAGATTGACGTACTGACTCTCAGCGCTACTCCCATTCCCCGTACCTTGTATATGTCTTTATCAGGGATTCGGGAAATGAGTTTGATTACCACACCGCCACCATCCCGGCGTCCGATTCAAACCCATTTAGCACCGATGAATCCGGAAAGCGTTCGTAGTGCTATTCGCCAAGAATTAGACAGAGGCGGACAAATTTTCTACGTAGTTCCACGGGTGGAGGGAATTGAAGAGATAGCAGGGGAATTGCGGGAAATGATACCTGGGGCGAGAATTGCGATCGCTCACGGACAAATGGAAGAAGGCGAGTTAGAAGCAACTATGCTTTCTTTCAGCAGTGCTGAAGCCGATATCCTAGTTTGTACAACGATTATTGAATCTGGTTTGGACATCCCGCGAGTAAACACGATTTTGATTGAAGATGCTCACCGCTTCGGTTTAGCGCAATTATACCAGTTGCGGGGACGGGTGGGACGTGCGGGAATTCAGGCTCACGCCTGGTTATTTTACCCGAAGCAGCGCATGTTATCGGATGCAGCACGGCAGCGCTTGCGAGCGATACAGGAATTTACCCAATTAGGTTCTGGGTATCAATTAGCAATGCGCGATATGGAAATTCGCGGAGTTGGTAACTTATTAGGTGCTGAACAATCCGGTCAAATGGAAGCGATCGGCTTTGATTTATACATGGAAATGCTAGAAGAAGCCATCCGTGAAATCCGAGGACAAGAAATACCCAAGGTTGACGACACCCAAATTGACCTGAACCTCACAGCATTTATCCCAGCAGATTATATCCCCGATATTGAGCAAAAGATGAGTGCTTACCGCGCGGTTGCTGCTGCTAAGTCTCAAGAAGAATTAACACAAATTTCTGCCGAGTGGAATGATCGTTATGGTACTGTGCCCAAACCAGCAACTCAACTATTGCGAGTGATGGAATTAAAGCAGCTAGCCAAGAAACTAGGCTTTAGCCGCATTAAACCAGAAGCAAAGCAGCACATTGTTTTAGAAACGCCGATGGAGGAACCAGCTTGGAATTTATTGGCGGAGAATCTATCAGAAACTATGCGTAGCAGGTTTGTTTTCTCGCCTGGTAAAGTTACAGTGCGTGGTTTAGGAGTATTCAAAGCAGATCAGCAATTGCAAACGCTGATTGACGCTTTTGAGAAAATGCAAGGTGCAGTTGTAGAGGCGGCGGTTGTTTAACCACAGATGAACACAGATGGACACAGATAGATAATTTATCTGTGTCCATCTGTGTTCATCTGTGGTTTATTTTCAGAAAAAGGACTTTTGCTAGAGACTGCATAAACTAAGTACAGCTTTGCATAAGTTCGTAGCGTTTTTAAACGCAGAGGGGAGGCAGCGCGTTGCGGTGAACCAGTGCTGTAGGCGGGTTTCCCGCGCCCTGGCAACTGGTGAACCCGGAGGGGGGTTCCCCCCGTTGTAGCGACTGCCGTCACGCAGAGTATAACGCAGAGGAACGCAGAGTTTTTCTGAATTTAATCACAACGAACTCATGAAAATATCTCTTTCCCTAGCCCCTCTAGGAAGTTCACCGAGGTGATGGCAAATCAAAAATGTTACGTATTTTCACAGACCTTGCCAGTTTGTATGCTGCATAAGCATCAACTAGTCCAGCGCCTGTTGCTCCATCGTGTCCCTCTCCTGCGGGTTGCCCAGTAGCACTGACGCCTTTTTGAACGTCTCGCGCCGAGGCTTTGAGAATAGACTTGATTAGATCGGGTGACAATCCAGGTTGCACCTGCTTGAGCAAAGCGCAGACACCAGCAATCTGGGGAGATGCAGCACTAGTACCGCTAATCACCGCCCAGCCATCATTTGTCGCCGTTTCATCCTTGTTCGGGTAGCCAGGGCCACCTAAGCCAGTATCAATATCGTCATCAGGCTCAACGGGCAACATTATATAGATAGCGCGGGGGCGCATTCCTACTAGTCCGCACACATCAGGTACGTGGCGTCCCGGATAAATCAAACTATCGAAGCTACTGGCATAGTTCGACGCTTCTAACATAAAGTCATTTCCTGCCAGGTAATCATAGGCATAGACACCACCGACAGAGATGACATCGGGCATCATGCCAGGAAATGCAATATGTCCGTTACCAGCTGAGAAGCAAACAGTAATTCCACGCTGTTTCACTGCCTCAATGACTGCTGCTTCCAATGGTTTGAGGAAATTCGGTAGAGTAGTTAACCCTGGTAGATGGTATCCCCAACTATTGGTCATTACTGCTGGATGTAAATCGGATGCAGTCTTGAAGGCAAGGGTAGCGTTGAAACCCATTTTGACGCCGATAAAGTCAATATCTGGGGCGTTGGCGAAAATGTTCGCCGCCTCAGCAGTGCCATGCCCAACCTCATCTCTCTCTACTCTGATGGCGTCTGGGGAAAGCGTCGCATTGTAATTGTAACCATGCCAGGAATAAAAGGCATGTTTGTAAAATCCAGTATCTGGCATTGCTACCAAGACACCCTTGCCTGTGACATCCACCTTGTGGACAGATGTGGAACGGCAAATCATTGCCACATCATCGGGAACTTGGAGGTGATGATACATGACACGCGGAGGTAGTGGAGACTCGAATAGAATTGGTGGACGTTGCGGATAAGCTCTTTCCACTAAGCTAGTTAGTTCTTCTGGGATGGTAAAGGGCGCATCAGCAATATGAGACAAGTAAGCAATCTCTCCAAGTTCCGAATGAGCCTCGCTTATAGGTTGGCTTCGCCGTTCAACCCGCGTATCAAAAACCTGTTCCCACAGTTCTCGCGGTGCTTCGCCACTAATAGAAAAAGTACCGATGTGCTGCACTTCAAAGCCGAGAGATTGCAACACTCTTGCCGCTTGCACAGCACGTCCGCCTGGTGGAGCAAATTCTTCGATATTGTCGCCTTCCAGCAAGGTGTCGGACGCAAACATTGACCTGCCGGTTTCAGATGGCACGACAGCTTCAAAGTAAACTCGATTTTCCCTATTCTCTAGTTGTTGTACCATTTTGATAAACTCCTTATTTTTATATAAGTAATGTTACTGTGTACTAAATTGCATAAATCTGTATCTAATTGATTTTGTAGGTAGCACGTTTTGATAGTTGGTGGGCAGTGCCATCCTAAATAAGTAAATAAAGTCACAAATTTATGCAGCTATGTACTTAGAAGTAGAGTTCGGGGGGTTCTACGAACATCACATCGGTAATTACGCTTTGCAGATGTTCGGGAATTCTCATGTTGTCTGTAATGGCTTTTGGATAAGTCACCTCACCTTTTTCTATCTCTGGCATTACAGTTTTCTTCTGCGGCACAAATGAAACATTAAAGGTAGATTCCCAGAGCGATCGCGGCGCTTGTACGCTGATAGTCGGTCCGATGTGCAGGATGCGAAAACCAAGACTTTGCAAAGCTTTCGCTGCCTGGTTTGCTTGGTTTGGTAAAGGCTGAATTTCTGCTGAAATTATGTTTTCTGACATAGAAAACCTCCCTAATTGGTCTGGCGTTGTCAGTTGTGAACCAGTTAATGTTTTTGCTACTTCCTTTGGCGAATAATCTCTAGAAATTAAATAAGACTGGTCGAACTGAACGTTAGCAGCGAAACCACAGCTTTGACAAACAAAAATTATCAAACCAAGCAATATAAAGTTATATTTCATTTTCTTCATCTATCTGTGATTAACTAACAAATAAAAGCTGTCTTTGTTAGCAAAATAGCTAACAAAAAGCTTCTGCCAGAGAAATCACTTTTTAGAGTATGTCTGGAAAGTCTAGCGTGATATGATTTCACGTTAATAAACGATAAATATCAATCCCAGCTTCTCAGATATCCTCTAAGATAGGGGCAATGACTAATATAAACTCTCCATGCAGATACACTTAATATTTCACAAATCTTGAGCTGAAAACTTTGCTCTACATAGATATTGATTACCAATTATTAAGCGCAATTTTATAGAGAATTGGTATAACTATGTCAATGCCTTGCCTCTATCCTAAACTATTTTTCCCTAGTACTACTACCATTTTATTAAAAGTATGCCGACAGTCTGTAATTGCGACATTTTTAGTAATATCTTTATTTTGAAAAATTCTCTGAGGCTGTGACAGTACCCTTAAGGGTACTCTTGCTTTGCGAAGATGACAGCGCGTGGTTTAGAAGTTTTTCTTGCTCTAATTCTCGCTACCAGGTTCAACCTGGTAGCGAGGTTTTTCCGGCTTCGCCGTACGATAATTGCGTAGGCGTGCAAGATATCTATCAGTTAAGCCTTTTTAGGTTTGGGCATCATCAAGCAAATACCGGAAGATAATAGTACGCTAGCGAAAGAAGCAATTAGAACTACTTGGAGAATGTCAGTGAAATTAAAAGCCATTGTTGTTACCTTAATGTTCATTGCTATATAAATCTCTCCAAGCTTGAAAATCAATGTTCCTGGTATACAATTATGATTTCAATCAAGCACAATCGTGATTGGCGTTTCCAGCAAAAGCAGGACTTACGCCAATACTGCTCGGTTAAGGATTTTTCGCTTCGATTTTAGGAATGTAGAGACGCG
>JBHYDF010000146.1:0-21976 GCA_051861145.1 Nostocaceae cyanobacterium | reverse complement strand
AACCATTAACCATTAACCATTAACCATTAACCATTAACCATTAACCATTAACTACCAACACTTACAAAGAAGCGTTTTGTAATTCAGCCGTGCGTACAGATACTTGCTGGGTCTGGTTTCCGCGTTGTACTTTCACCTGCAACACTTGACCAATACGAGTTTCTTCAACAAGATTTTGCAGCTGTTCGGCGCTGGTGATAGCTTGTCCTTCAATTTGAACAATCACATCCCCGCGACGAATACCCGCAGCCGCAGCAGGCGAATTGGGTAACACTCGCATCACCAAAACTCCGTTAACTTCTGGGATCTGAATTGGTGAATTCGGGTCAGTGTTATTCTGCTTGGCTAGCTGGGGTGTCAAAGTGAGCATTTGCACGCCTAAGTAAGGGTGAGCAACTTTGCCACCGCGTTGTAATTGGGCTGCTATTTGTTTAGCTTTATCAATGGGAATAGCAAAGCCAATCCCCATCGCATCAGCACGAATAGCTGTGTTGATGCCAATTACTTCACCCCGTTCATTCAATAGCGGCCCGCCAGAGTTACCGGGGTTAATTGCAGCGTCGGTTTGAATAAAGTCCAAGCGTTTGTCAGGTATACCAACTTGGGCACTGGAACGTCTGAGGGTGCTGACAATTCCTAAAGTCACAGTGTTATCAAATCCCAAAGGATTACCAACTGCAATCGCCCAGTCTCCCACTTGTACGTTAGACGAAGAACCCAAGGGAGCAACAGGCAAATCACTACCAGCGTTAATCTTGACAAGGGCTAAGTCTGTAACTTCATCAACACCTTGAACTTTACCATCAAAAGTGCGACCATCTTTAAAGCGGACTGTTACCCTATCAGCCTTATCGACTACATGGGCATTAGTTAAAACGAACCCACTCTTGTCAATAATAAAACCAGAACCCAAACCGCGTAACTGCTCAGGCGGTAATTGCTGGGGCAAACCTTCCCCAAAAAACCGCCGGAAAAACGGGTCATCATAGAATGGATCGGGAATGCGACGACTAACTGTACGTTCAGTATCAATCCGTACCACTGCCGGGCCAACACGATTTACCGCTGCCGCTACAAAGCTACTGCTACCGATCGCGGCATTTGCTGGTGATTGCCGTTGGGCGACTAGTTGTGGCGAGTCGGCATTCACCTGACTGGGCGCTGGTTCTGCTTGCGAGGGTGACACCCGTAAGGTGCCAACAGTTAAGACAACTCCTAAAATTACAGCTAACACATGGGTACCGAGTTGTCGAATAGACCGGGGTAATTGGGAAAATCGCATAACCACAACCTATTTGTTTAGTCTAGTAGTTGCGTAATCGTGACAATGCTCTCTAAAGCTATTTTGACAGATTTGATGAGAATTCTGGCGTTATTGACGCTTGTTCCCATCCTGAAGTTTCGGAACTTTTCCGATTCTTCTATTTATAGCTTTGGACGAATTGCTTGTTATTAAATTTATGTGGATATATAGATGAAAAGCTATTCTGGACATTCCCACTTTCAATGTTCGGAAATTAGGAATTGGGCAATGCCCAATGCCCAATGCCCAATGCCCTATGCCCAATGCCCAATGCCCAATGCCCAATTCCCATGCTTCTCTAGGTTAGGATCTTAGGTACTACCAGAACTGCGATGACAACCAATGAACGCACCGAAGCAATTAGCTAAGTCATCCTTGCCCAATTTTGAGCAGGATGAGGATTTAATCCTTGACACCACAAACCACGAAAAGGGCGATCGCACTCACAAGCATGGACAGTCGGCTCATCCTCACGTTCACAGTGAAGAGTCTTTGCGGCGAATAGTCAATCGGCTTTCACGTATAGAAGGACATATTCGCGGCATCAAGACAATGGTGCAGCAAAACAGCCCTTGTCCAGATGTGTTATTGCAAATTGCCGCCGTGCGGGGTGCGCTGGATCGCGTAGCACGAATTGTTCTGGATGAACATTTAACTGAGTGTATTGCCAGAGCCGCAGAAGAGGGCAATATTGATGTAGAAATTGAACAGCTTAAAGCTGCTTTGGACAGGTTTTTGCCTTGACATTTGTAAGCTGATATGCATTAAGTTGCAAAACTGGGGCGGGCGAGACGTCCACCCCACAAGAGTAGGGGCGGGTTTAGGAGATATCCTTTGGTAGGGGCGGGTTTAGGAGATATCCTCTCGGCAATGGTTCAAAATTGAAACAAAACCCGCCCCTACAATTTAGAAATTGAAACAAAACCCGCCTCTACTTATGCTATTCTCAGACAAGAAAAAAAGATTATCGGCAAACGTCCAAGCGATAATTACCAAGAGGTGCGATCGCTATTCCTGTGATACTGAAATTTCTTCCACCGCACCAAGAGCTAACAAAGTTGATTTCTGCGCCTCTGTCAAACCTGTAACACCGTAAATATTCATTCTTTCATAAAGGCGTTCTGCTCTCAAACTCTGGATGCACTCTTGCGTCTGCACATCCCATAACTTAATTACAGCATTTCCATCGCCACTGACGAGGGTGTTACCTTCAGGACTAAAATCAACAGACATTACCCAAGTATTGTGTCCTTCTAGGGTAGCAATACAATCACCCGCCGCCACATCCCAGAGTTTGATAGTGCCGTCACTGCTGCAACTAGCAAGGATTTTACCATCGGGACTAAAAGCGATCGCCCAAATCCATTCTTGATGTCCCCGCAGTATATGCATACACTCGCCTGTGCAGACATCCCATAATCTCACAGTGCGATCGGCACTACTCGCAGTGGCTAGAGTAAGACCATCTAGACTAAAAGCAACCCACCATACCCAACTACTATGTCCTTTGAAAGTTTGACAGCACTGCTTTGTTTGTAAATCCCATATCCTCACTGTTTCATCAAAACTACCCACTGCCAGTTTTTTACCATCTGGACTAAAGGCAGTTGACATGGCAATATGTTCAGGGAAGGTGTACAAAAGTTGACCTGTTGCCACATCCCACAGTTTAACCGTATGGTCATAGCTACTGCTTGCCAAAATATGACCATCTGGACTGAAAGTAACATCTGTCACTAAACCTGCGTGACCTTGCAAAACTTTAATACACTGGCCTGTCATTACATTCCACAATCTGATTGTTTGGTCAGCACTACAGCTTACCAAACTACGACCATCTGGACTAAAATTGACCGCAAAGATAAAATCTGTGTGTCCGCGTAAATTGCGACATTCACCGTCTGGCGTCCACAACCTAACGATTCTGTCTTCACCACCACTGGCAATCAGCCACCCTGATAAGAATTTTGGATTTTGGATTTTAGATTTAGGATTTTTTGATTGTGAACTTTCAGCAGGAAGAATAGGACTAAAAGCAACGGATGAAAACCAATTTTGCCTGCCTTGAAATGTTCTTAAGCATTCTCCACTAGCAACATCCCACAGCTTGAGCGAAAAGTCATCACCACCAGTGGCAAGCAAGGTTCCTTGAGGATTGACGGCGTTTGCATAAACTGCATTGGTATGCCCTTGCAATATTCTCACACATTGTCTAGTAGCAACATCCCACAGTCGTACTGTTCCTTCTAAACTTGAACTAGCAAGAATATTTCCCTCGCCGATAAAGCAGACTGCAAATACTCCATTCGTGTGTCCTTTGAGGACGCCAACACATATACCCTTTTCTATATCCCAAAGCCTGATGGTTTGGTCTAAACTGCTACTGGCAAGCAATCCTTGGCTATTAAAAGCCACAGACCTGATCCAATCAGTATGTCCTTGCAATGTTTTGATACAGCAACCAGTAGTAAAATTCCATAGTTTTACAGTCTTGTCATCACTACCACTGGCGATGATCCCCCCTGTCCCCCCTTGAGAAGGGGGGAATAGAGTCACAGAAGACCAGACTGCGCTACTGTGTCCTTGCAAAACTTTGGTGCATTCTCCCGTGTTAATATCCCAAAGTCTGATAGTCGCGTCGGTACTGCTGCTAACTAATGTGTTACCGTCAGGGACAAATACAACGCTACGAACCCCATCTGTATGACCTTGCAGTGACTTTAAGCACTGTCCGGTATTGACATCCCAAAGCTTGATTGTTCTGTCTTCTCCCCCAGTAGCAAGGATACTACCATCTGGACTAAAGGCGACTCCCCAAATTATACTCAGATACCCCTGATAGCAGTTCATTAGCAGTTGACTGCTGGTGACATCCCACAAGCGTAGACAACCGTCGGTATGAGTTGTTGCCAGAGTTTTGCCATCAGGACTAAACGCCGCACACATTGCTGTGGTAAAAGTTTTGGCAAACACCGACCCAGAAAGGTCGGCATGGGCAAAGTTCACTTGCTTGAGGGGAGTATCCTGGAGGTAGGCTTGCCAGATTGTCAGGTGCGAGAAGTCATAACCAGTCAAGTCTGTTTCTAAGTAGGATAAAAGGTTGAGGATGTTACCTGCTGCGTAGCCAGGTTCTATTGGAAGTGAGGAGTTAGGAGTGAGGAGTGAGGAGTTAGGAGTGAGGAGTGAGAAGTTAGGAGTTAGGAGTGAGGAGTTAGGAGTTATTTGTTTATCTGTTTCTTTTCTAGGAGAATGCTTTTGTAATTGATTGAGAATTTGGGTGAGTTGGGTTTGAATTGCTTGTTTGCTTCGCAGCAAAACCAACAGTTGCTCAATTATAGGTTGAAGAATAAGTTTAGTTTGAGCAATTCGTATATAGTCTTTGGCGATCGCTTTCATTAAAGCATGGCTTTGCAATAAGGGAGTGGGGAGGAGCCACTGCGTTGCGGGGGTTTCCCCCGTTGTAGCAAGTGGCGTTGGGGAGTGGGGAGGAGGGGGGGAAGGGGGGAATTCTTCCTTGTCCCACCCTCCCTCTGTTCTCCATTCACCAATTTCCGTAGACACTTGTTGAATAAAATGGTCTGTGACATACTCCATTACTACCGGCTGGAGGGTGAATTGTACGGTCGAGTCAGGAACTGATTTTTTTTCGATTAAATTCCGCCTTGTCAGGGAGTTTAACGCCTCCAGCAGTTTCATTGATGATATAGGTAAAACTAAATCATCACGTAACTCTGCTAAAGTTACTGGTTCTCGATTGATTGCTAGCCAGTAAATCAGGTCTTTTTCTAAAGCTGAAAGTCTGTAAAATTGCTGTGACAATAAGTCATGAATGCTACCAAAAACTGTAGTGCCTTGAGCCATAAATTCGCTAACATCGCCAGCAAATAACTCGCCTATAGTGGTAGCAATTATTTTCAGAGCGAGGGGATTGCCTGCATAGTGGTGAATTAAGTCTTGCCAACGCGCATCCGCAGCGCAGAAGAAATTCTTGGTTTTTACTAATTCTATAGCAGCGATCGCACTCAAACCCGATAGTTGCATTGACCGAACTGGCAAATTTTCACCTTCATTCGCGGCTATTTCCCGTGTCTTTTCCCGGCTTGTCAGCACCACGCAGCTTTGATGCGCTGTTTCTGCGATTTGCTGAAATAGTTGTGCATAGTCTTCGTATCCAGCCTGATAATGTCCAGTGTGGTCGCCACTCGCTAATATCGATTCTGCATTGTCTAGGATCACAAGAATGCGATGCGATCGCAAGTGTGCCATAAATTCAGTTAGAAGTACAGGCGTAGCAACTTGTCTGGATACATTTCCCAGATTTTCCCATAAATTAACGGCTTGACCGTCGGCAAAGAACTGAAGTAAGTTGCTGAGTAGTTCCCGCAGTGGCGGACTGTTGCGAAGACTCCGCCACACCACAAATTCAAACTGCTGTTGGATCTGCTGTGCTAGTTTTACCGCCAGCGTTGTTTTGCCAATTCCTCCCATTCCTAGCAAAGCAATCAGCCGACAGCGGTCATTAACTATCCAATACTCTAACTTGCTCAGTTCCTCTGTGCGACCGAAAAAAATCGAGACATCGACAGTTTCACCCCAGTCTACTTGATTTTGGATTTTGGATTTTAGATTTTGGATTTCTCCACCATCCCTGTGTGTTTGTGTCCCTGTGTTTTGCTCACTCCCTACCCTGACGTAATCGTTTTTCGTTAACTCTAACTTAAAGGCTCTAAAGAAGTACTCTAGGGTTTGCTTATCAACTCCTTCTTCCCGCGCTAAAACTTTGGAGACAGTAAAGGGAGCAAGTTGAGTGCGATCGCTCAATTCTTCCAGAGTCAACCTGGCTCCGTCATTTTCCAAAATCTCTGCCTGATGTCTAGCCTCTTGCAGCTTTTTCCATCCCTGAAGACTGAGAATAACACCACGTCTGCGTCTTTGTTTGTGCAGTTCCATTGGCTTACAAGGCGTTACGCCAAGTCGAACTTCATTTTATTGGTTTTAAGGCAAACCTACTTGCCCTAATTTTTATACAACTTAACTATCGCTCATTTCAGCTATATCTGAAATTTCAAACATTCCAGAGCGTTTGGTAATGTTTATCTTAACAAATCTTAACTTTTAGGTTAACACCTTTATCTTTACTGGTGCAGACGGGTTGGAAAAGAGACACTGAAAACATCAGCAGTTAACAAATTGTTTCACAAGTTAAAAATTTACAAAGTTGATCAAGGAGGATTAACTATATTATGTTTGCAGCATTTGTGATTTTGATTCGCAAGTATTTAGGTCAGGCAAAGTTTAATCAAGTGCGTGGTAAATTAATTGCATTGCACGCTCAAGTGATTACTAGTTTTTGCGATCGCTTTGGTATTGACCGTACCACCCGTCAAAATCTCATCCGCTTGGCTCGGGACAACGGTAAGCGATTAGGTTTACTTGCTTAGCTGATCCAACTTAGCTTAAGTTAGCACCTTAAAACCTTTATCTTTAGTGGTAGCCACAAGAAATTTATTGCAAACTGTAATTATCAATTGCTTAGGAGCATTTCCAAGGCTCTTGCAGGGATACTTATAAACTGATTAAACAAAGCTTTCCGGAAAGTTTCTTTTCTTATAGTTCAAACACCTCAAAGCATTTATCTGTGGAAGTTTCCTATCTCACAGAAAGTTTTGCAATTATACCATAAAAATCATAATTTTGGGGGGTAAAACCCATGACCAACTCAATTATCAATCCTGTTGAGCGTCCACAAGTGACGCAACAATTGTCTGAAAACGTTATTCTCACAACCGTAGATGACTTATACAACTGGGCAAAAATGTCCAGTTTGTACCCATTGATGTTTGGTACAGCCTGCTGCTTTATAGAATTCAGTGGTATGCTTGCTTCTCGCTTCGATCTAGACCGATTTGGTTCTTTTCCTCGCATGACGCCGCGCCAGGCAGATTTAATCATCACCGCAGGCACAATTACCATGAAGTATGCCCCTAACTTGGTGCGCCTCTATGAACAAATGCCAGAACCAAAGTACGTAATTGCAATGGGGGCTTGCACAATTACAGGCGGAATGTTTAGCGCAGATTCTCCCACCGCAGTTCGAGGTGTAGATAAGTTAATTCCGGTGGATGTCTACTTACCTGGTTGTCCACCCAGACCAGAAGCAATTATGGATGCAATTATTAAACTAAGAAAGAAAATTGCTAACGAAAGTATTCAAGAAAGGGAGATATCCCAACAAACTCACCGCTATTACAGCATTCCCCATCGCATGAAGGTAGTATCTCCGGTTAATGATGGGCAATATTTAAGAAGTCAACAAAGACAGACTCCAACCAAAGAATTAATTGAAGCAACAGGATTGCCATTACCTTTGTTACAGCAAGAAAAAACTGCTAATCAAGAATAAACTGACCGAAAAGTAAAGCGCAGTGTAGCAGATCACAAAAGCCTTGGGTTGTAAACTCAAGGCTAACAGCATAAGTCCTCTTATAGAGGACTGAAAATAAAATATAGGACTCTTATTTGATTTTTGAAATATAGGTAGGGTGGGCATTGCCCACCACATTCGGTATTGGTGGGCATTGCCCACCCTACAGAGATTTTTCAAGATTGATTCAGGATTCCTATATAAGAGGACTGAAAATAAAATATAGGATTAGTATTTAATTTTTGAAATACACGTAGACCAAATATGTAAGGCATAACCCCATCTCAAGACTGAGATTTTTTAAATAAATAAACCGGATTCTTATAAGAATATTATATTTATGTTGAACAAAATTAAACAAATAAAAACAATTTTAGCTTCCAAAAAATCGGATAAATTAGGAGATTTTGCAATTCTCAAATCCGATTTATTTGGTGCAAAGGTAAATCCTGAAGTTGCGTCTAAACTGCAACAGGTAGTGGGATATCACCCTCCTATTGATTTAGAGATATTGAGCAAGTATCCCCAAGGAACTTTTGGACGGGAATATGCGGATCACATGAAGCAAAATAACCTTAAACCGCTTAATATCAGTCCCGAACTAGAGGACGTTGCCAGACGTAATGTATTTGCGTTGCGATATGTCGTCACCCACGATATTTTTCATGTCTTGCTAGGCTTTGACACTAGCTATGCAGGAGAAATAGGCGTTCTTGCCTTCACTGCCGAGCAAAACTATAGCAAATCGTTAAAAATTAGTTTGTGGTTAGCTAGATTACTTTATTTAATCATTGCTCCTCGGCAAATCAAACAGATTTTTAACAATTTGAAAAAAGGGCAAGAATTGGGCAAAAAAGCAGATTTTTTGTTGGGATATCGCTTTGAAGACCATTGGCAAGAATCTATTAACGAAGTGAGAACAAGTCTAGGATTAACGCCAATAGCATCGACTCCACAATTAGTTAGTGGTCAACTAAAGGATGAAGTCTGGTGATAAAATGCTGGATGTGGTAATAATAACAATTTCCACAACTAAGGAATTAAACCACTGAATGTGGGGTAGCATTACAGATATTGTTATTTAATACAGCAGTTTCCATCCTGACTCTACGAATGCCAATTTAATTAACATGGAGGCTTCGATCATGGCAACTCCTGTTCATGACACATCCACGGATACCACTTGGCCAAGTTTACCTGTTAGCGCATGGCAAGATACCTATGCAACGCTACATATGTGGACTCAGATTATCGGCAAAATTCGGCTGGCGCTGGCTCCCAAACTTAACCATTGGTGGCACTCTACCCTTTATGTAACGCCGCGTGGGTTAACAACCTCTTCAATTCCTTACGGAACACTCACTTTTGAGATTCGCTTTGATTTTCTCGATCATCACTTACAAATCGAGACTAGCGACGGTACTACCAAAAGAATTGCCCTTTTTCCCCGCTCCGTGGCAGACTTTTACCACGATGTTATCAGCACGCTTCAGGCGATCGGTATCGAAGTTCTGATTTGGACGATGCCGCAGGAAGTAGCGGATCCGATTCCTTTTAATCGGGATGACAAACATGCTGCTTATGATCCGGAGTATGCACAACGCTTTTGGCGTATTCTCCTACAAACTGACCGGGTGATGACAGCGTTCCGCTCACGTTTTACCGGTAAATGCAGCCCTGTCCATTTTTTCTGGGGTAGCTTTGATTTGGCTGTAACCCGTTTCTCTGGACGTCGCGCCCCTGAACATCCTGGTGGGGTTCCCAATATGGCAGATTGGGTAACGCGAGAGGCGTATTCGCATGAGGTGAGCAGCTGTGGCTTCTGGCCAGGTGGTGGATCAGTGGAGGAGCCTATTTTTTACTCCTACGCCTACCCTGCACCAGAAGGGTTCCGAGATTATCCCATCCAGCCGCAGGAGGCATTCTATAGCTCGGATATGGGAGAGTTTATCCTGCCATATGAAGCCGTGAGACAGGCTAATGATCCAGATGCATTGCTACTTGCTTTCTTGCAAAGTACCTACGATGCGGCTGCAAATTTAGGAAATTGGGATCGGGCAGCGTTGGACTATACTCCTGTATCAAAAGGCTAAAAAGATACTGGACTCGACTGCTGGCTCAAAATTTGTACTTCGTTTACTGATATTTTGCACGCCGGAAGCAACAGCTAGGAGGCGTCTGTGAGTTAAGTACAGCTTTGCGTAAAATCGTAGCGTTTTTAAACGCAGAGGGGAGGCAGCGCGTTGCGGTGAACCAGTGCTGAAGAAAGGTTTCCTTTCGTAGGCAACTGGTGAACCCGAAGGGGGGTCTCCCCCCATCCCCACTCCGTGGGGACCCCGAAGCCCCCCGTTGTAGCGACTGCCGTCACGCGGAGTAAGCGCAGAGTCACGCAGAGTGTTTTCAAAGGTAGTAGGGTGGGCATTGCCCACCAAACCTAGTAATGGTGGGCAATGCCCACCCTACTAAATTATCTTTTAAGGCTACTATAGTTTAACCAAAATTACTATTTAAAATTTCCCTAGCGGTTGCGATCGCATCTCCACTACTATTCACAATATAGACATTTTCCGGCGAAAGTTTTTTGAAGAAAACTTTGCTTTCTTCATCGTCACTCAATAAAATTACTTGTTTATTTCCTTTCAAAGCTAGCGCTATTTCCGAAGCTGTTCCCGCACCCATCCCACAGGCAATTATTACATGACTAGAAAGAACATTAATATTATTTCGGGCATTTCCCATATCTGTAAAAATGGCTATATCGACAGCTTCAGAAATGCCATTTTGATTATCACTAGAAAGAATACCAATAGTTAAACCATTTTCAGATTTTGCACCAAGACTGGCTGCATCCATTACTCCAACATTTCTACCGCCAGTGAGCAAAACCCATCCTTGGTGAGCGATGAGTTTCCCTAATTCATAGGCATTTTGCAAATCAATTGCTGTTGCTTTCTCTCCAGGCCCCATCACCCCAATGATTATTTTTCTCATAGCATCAATTTTTTGTGAGGGTTGTTAGTAGTTAGTAGTTAGTGGTTAGTAGTTTATAATTAATAGTTCATAGAGCAAAACCATTAAGCATGAACCATTAACCATGAACCATTAACCATCAACAACCCTCAAAATCTAAAATCTTAATTACCATTCTTCAACCCAATAGATAATTTCTGATATCGAACTATTAATAGCTACTCCAAAACTATTGCCATGATTCCACTTAAAGTCACGACTACCCCTATCATTCGCACCTAATACTAATATTTCATATGAATCGGGAAATGAATCTTCTTTAGAACCACTAGTATAAAAGAATGTTGTGGGAACACCGTTGGGTAAGTTGGCGTGGTCGTTTGTGTTACCACCTCTATATTTATATTTAGTAATAGTTCTATATTTATTCAGTGATTTTTTTATCTCTTCTGCTGGTAGTTTCAATCTCAGTTGAAAAAAACTACCTCCTTGTAAAGCACCAGGAGAATAAGCAAGATGCACGTCTGAAGCATTGGTAGGAATATCATCGGGAAAATGCTTTACTAAGTGTTGGTTTGACCAAAATTTATGGCGAATTTCTCGGTAGCGAGATGTATTGTTTACTGTTTTAGCTTCTTTTGCACCACTAAAAACTTCTCGTAAAACTAACCCCACTCCAATAATACCAACACTACCAAGTGACATTAAAACAATAATGGCGATTTTGACAAGATGCTTAGACGCAAAGCGTCTTCTGGGCAAATATTGCTTCATCTAATTCGGTAATTGGGCGCATCTAAAGTATGTGGTTATATACCCAATTACTATTTAAATTCGTATAATTCCGGATATTGCGCTAGGTACTCTTATCAAAAATTAACAAAAATACAGTATAAACTCGGTTGTTTTGTTTTCAGAAGCCTGTTTTTACAGTAAAGTTACTAAGAACCCCACCCCTTTATCCCCTCCCCGCTTGCGGGGAGGGGACGTGAAGCGTAGCTTTGCGGGGGTGGGGTTCTACAGAAATGATAAGTATTCAAACGGACGTGATATTACAGGAGTTGAAGGCGAAAGTTCTACCAGTATGTACCAGGCATCGCCTGGTACATATGTCCTTCAGGGGTGGGATGAACAAGGACGGGCGAGACGCCCGTCTCACAAGAGGTGTATTGTATGTTGATGAAAACTAGAAATTACCGGCAATCATTCCAGCTAGTACGATAAAACCAATCCAAACGTTTTGCCGGAACATTTCTCCATAGACAGTATTAGGCAAGTTTTTTTGATTTAAGCGAGTAAACTGCCAAATCCAACCTATAGTACCCACTGTAAGGGTGATCCAAAAGGCTAGGTGAAGATGAATAACAAACCCTAGCCAACCAAGGAAAAAGATTGTCCCAGCAAAGAAAATACCAATGGCTACAGGCGCGTAATCACCAAAAAACAAGGCGCTGGAATTAACGCCGATGCGTTTGTCGTCCTCGCGATCGCTCATCGCATACACGGTATCAAATCCTAATGTCCAAAGTACAGTCGCGCCCCAAAGCAGCCAAGTGGCTTGGGAGAGGTTATGCGTTACAGCACTCCAACTAATCAACACGGCAAAACCCCACGCTATTGATAGCACCAATTGCGGCACGGGAAATACTCGTTTTGCGCCTGGGTACAGCAATATTACTGGAACTGCCGCTACGCACAACCAAAATGAGAGTGGGTTAAGATAAAAAGCAAGAACCGCTGCACATGCCATCGCCACTATCGCCACAACGATACCGACTTTAACGGAAAGTGCGCGGGAAGCAAGAGGGCGATCGCGTGTTCTTTCCACTTGTGGATCTATGTCTCTATCCCACAAATCATTCACTACACAACCAGCCGCACTTGTGGCAAGGGTACCCAGGACGATGACGCCAACTAAAGGTAAAGGTGGTTTTCCAGAAGCAGCCAGAAATACAGCCCAAAGGGCAGGAATCATCAAAATTAATCGTCCTTCTGGTTTATGCCATCGCAAAAGCCGGATAATGACAAGCCACACGGGTTCGGTGTAGTTTTCTGGCGTACTCAGCATAGGAATCGATAAATATGACTAAAGATATTTTAATTTATATATCTTTACAGCTATAGAATAACTTTTTTTGATATTTATAATAGCGGAATCTAAAGTAGCAACTTTGTATCAATAAAACAATCACTTAAGTCTGAAGAACGTGAATCAAAAAACTCAGCCACAGTCAAAAGACATTCAAACTGAGAGCGTTTTTGTTTCCAACACTGCTTGGCAGCCATCCGTGCAGCCAGCTTCTACTGTCAATTTTAGAGAGAAAACTAAATGGTCAATTTAGTTTCCGCTAACTGGGAGGGCATACCAACTCAAACAGTTGAGCAACAACGAATCATTGCTGCTATTGACTTAGGAACAAATTCTCTGCACATGGTGATTGTGCGGATTGATCCAACACTGCCAGCGTTTAGTATTGTTGGCAGAGAAAAAGATACAGTGAGATTGGGCGATCGCGATCTGAGTACGGGCAATCTCAAATCAGAGGTAATGGAACGAGCGATCGCAACTCTAGGACGCTTCCAAAAAATTGCTAAAACTCTGAATGCGGAAACTATTGTAGCTGTGGCAACTAGCGCCGTGCGAGAATCTCCCAATGGTAAAGATTTTTTACAAAGGGTAGAAACCGAGATCGGTTTGAGCGTTGATTTGATTTCTGGTCAAGAAGAAGCACGGCGAATTTACCTGGGTGTGCTGTCGGGGATGGAGTTTAACAACCAACCCCATGTCATCATTGATATCGGCGGCGGTTCCACAGAATTAATTTTGGGTGACAGTCACCAGGAGCGAACCCTTACTAGTACTAAAATTGGTGCAGTCCGACTAACTAATGAGTTAATCACTGGCGATCCCATTAGCAACGCCGAGTTTCAGTACTTGCAAGCCTATGCACGCGGAATGCTAGAACGTTCTGTAGAAGAGGTGCAGGCTAACCTAAGCTTTGGTGAATGTCCCCGCTTGGTGGGAACTTCTGGTACTATTGAAACCCTAGCGATGATCAACGCAAGGGAAAAATTGGGTTTCGTTCCTTCCACACTCAATGGCTACCAGTTTAGCCTGAAAGAATTGCACGAATGGGTAAATCGCTTGCGGAAAATGACGAATTCCGAACGGGCAGCGATTCCCGGTATGCCAGAAAAACGGTCAGAAGTGTTACTTGCTGGAGCAGTAATATTACAGGAAGCAATGAACCTTTTGGGCGTAGAATCAGTAATGGTGTGTGAGCGTTCCTTGCGGGAAGGTATCATTCTTGACTGGATGCTCAGCCACGGTTTAATAGAAAACCGCCTACGCTATCAAAGTTCGGTACGGCAACGGGCTGTGTTAAAAATAGCTCAGAAATTCCAAGTGAATTTGGAACATAGCGATCGCGTAGCAGTATTTGCCCTGAGTATATTTGACCAAACCCAAGGCTTACTACACAACTGGAGTCCAGAAGAGAGACAACTGTTATGGGCTGCGGCGATTTTACATAATTGCGGTCACTATATCAGCCACGACTCTCACCACAAGCACTCTTACTATCTAATTCGTAACGGCGAATTACTTGGCTATAACGAAACCGAGATAGAAATCATAGCCAACGTAGCGCGTTATCATCGCGGATCTGCGCCAAAGAAAAAGCACGAAAACTTCCGAGTTTTAGCGCATAAACAACATCGCCAAGCTGTCTGCCAATTGAGTGCCATTTTAAGATTGGCAGTAGCTTTAGATAGGCGACAAATTGGCGCAATAACGCGATTGCAATGTGATTTCCGTCCAGAGTTACGAGAAATTCACCTACGAATTTTTCCATCTCGTCCTGATGATGACTGTGCCTTAGAACTCTGGAGTTTAGATTACAAAAAAGGAGTGTTTGAGGCAGAATTTGGGGTGAAATTAGTGACGACTTTGGAAGGTTCTGCTGTTCCAGTCAGCTAGTGGGAAGGGGTGAAGCATTTGTAGATAAATCTTGGTATTAAACCGATAAATGGTCGCCCAAATGCTTCGCCCCTACTTATGCTATAATTATGAGTTTATCGAAAAAATATATATGAATTTAAGTTTTCTTACCTCTCCTCCTAGGAATCAGCCTAAGTTGACTTACTATGTGCTGATTGAAAACGAACAAGATGGCAAGGTTAGCGCAACTGTGATAGGTTTGTCAGATTGTAAAGCCACAGGTGCTACTAGAGAAGAAGCGATCGCAACTTTACGTCAACGTTTAAATGAACGTTTAGCTAAAGCCGAAATTGTTTCTCTGGAAATTGAACCTCCTAAGATAGAACATCCTTGGATGAAATTTGCTGGTATGTTCAAAGATGATCCGCAATTCGATGAAATGCTGGAATATATAGAAGCTTATCGCCGTGAATTAGACACAGAAATGGAAGCATATTACCGTCAGCTTGATGCTGAGGATGAACACAAGTGAGTCTGTGGATAGTTGATACAGATCACATATCACTTTTTCAACGGGGACATGGATTTGTAACGCAGCGTGTTAATGCAGTCAATCCAAAAGAGATTGTGACAACAATCATTACAGCAGAAGAACAACTGCGGGGACGGCTTGATACGGTTAGAAGGGATTCTTCATCTGAGAAACTTGTATTAGCTTATACAAGACTTCTGGCTACATTAGAATTTTTCAAAAGTATCAACTTGCTAGATTTCAACCAAGATGCCTATATTTGTTACCAAGATTTGGTTAGTCAAAGAATTCGCATTGGTACACAAGATTTGCGAATTGCTGCGATCGCGCTTTCAGTGAATGGTATCCTGGTTACGCGCAATCAAAAAGATTTTGGACGAGTACCTGGTTTAAGATTGGAAGATTGGTCGATACCTCATACCAGTTCTCTATGAAGATATATTTAATATTTATTCGTAGGTAGGGCTATGCCCTGCTACAGTTTTTTTATTAGTGGTAATCATCACCTCTGTCTGTTCGATTTGCATATTTTTGACTCTTAAAGCCCACTTTGGACAAAGACAGGACTTACGCTGCGATGTGACCGAAAACCTTATTCTTGGGTAGCGGTAATTCATGAATTACCGCTCCGGCGCGTTATGTTTTGCGTAAGTCATGAAAGAATTGTTTTGACGCTTAGTTGCCCGAAAAACAAAGCGTCCGCAACGCGCATCCCACGTTTTTAAGCTAGGGTAACAGTTAAGAGTTCCCCGCTCTTGAGTTCCCTTCGACCGACTTTTTTGACTGTAAAACAGACGATTTAGGTTCAAATTAGGGATGTGGCAAAACCAAATTAAACACCTGCATGGATGGCGACGATTTGTCTTTGGAGCTAGAACACGGGTAATAGCTTCGTATGTTGTGCTGGTAGTATTCTCCACAGTTGTATCACTTTTAGCAATTCGTCGCATCCTCATTGCTCGTTTAGAACAGAATATTGAGAAATCTTTGGTTCAGGAGGTGGAGGAGTTTCGTCGCTTAGTTGACGGACGAAACCCAATGACAAGTCAACCCTTTGGGGATGATGTTGCTGCCATATTCGATGTATTTCTAACCCGCAACGTTCCCAATGACGATGAGTTTCTGATCGCAATATTAGACGGCAAATTCTACAAGTCCAGTCATACAGCGATTCCAGACTTTCTGAATCCTCCTACTAACTCGGAACTGATCAAAGTTTGGGCTAAACTCACTCAGCCAACACGAGGTGAGTCAAACAGCACATACGGTATTATTCGCTATATGGCAGAACCAGTCAAGATTGGGGGAAAAACTCATGGAGTGTTTGTGGTAGCTCACCTTCCTGCTAGTGCTTATGAGGATGTGAATCAGATTGTTGCGATTGTTGGAATTGTCGAGGGGATCATGGCTATCATTGCCTTAACCTCCTCAATTGCTTGGTTAGCAGCAGGAAGGATACTGTCCCGCCTGCGCTTACTCAGTGAAACAGCGCGAGCGATTAGCGAGTACGATCTAACCCAACGCATTGTGATCCAAGGAAGCGACGAAATCACTGAACTGACAATCACCTTCAATGAAATGTTGGAACGGCTCCAGGCTGCCTTTGCCAGTCAACGAGATTTCATTAACGACGCAGGTCATGAACTGCGGACACCAATTGCCATTATCCTATGCTCTCTAGAACAACTCCAAGTGGAGTCTCTAGAGCAACTTGAAATACTAGAATTAGTCCTCAGCGAGTTGGGGCGTATGAGTCGCTTAGTAGATGAACTCCTACTGCTGGCTAAGGCGGAGCATCCCAATTTTTTAAATATAGAAATTGTAGAAATCAGCTCGGTGACTGAGGAACTGTACGTGAAAGCAAGCACCTTAGCCCAGAGGAATTGGTGTTTAGAAGCCAAGGGTTCGGGTCGTATCATCGCTGACCCCCAGCGTCTCACCCAGGCGGTAATGAACCTTGTCCAAAATGCGATCAAGCATACAAAAGAGGGGGATACGATCGCCTTGGGATCTATCTTGACTAATGAGGAGTTTCGTTTGTGGGTGCGCGATACAGGCGAAGGCATTAGTCCCGATCAGCAAGAGCGGATTTTCCAGCGTTTTGTCCGAGGTGACAGTTATCGTCGTTCCGAGGGAGCTGGTTTAGGATTGGCGATTGTTAAAGCGATCGCTCAAGCTCACGGTGGTTGGGTGAAATTAGTCAGTCAACCAGGTTGTGGGTCTACCTTTACCATTATTATTCCTATATGAATTTACCAAGGTTAAATTTGATTTTATGAATAAAATTCTCATCGCCGAAGATGAAACTCCTATTGCTAACTTTTTGGAAAAAAGTCTGCGGGCGAATGGCTTCATGACCGCAATAGCAAAGGACGGCAAAGAGGCAATTGACATGAGTTGCAGCCACAAATTTGATCTGTTAATTCTTGACCTCAGTCTTCCTGGTAAAGATGGCACACTTGTCATGGAACAGTTGCGAGGTCAGGGCGAACGGCTGCCCATTATTGTTCTTACGGCTCGAGACGATATCAAGGACAAAGTTGCCGCATTGGAGGGCGGAGCCGACGACTACGTAACCAAGCCGTTTCGGATTGAAGAATTACTTGCTCGGGTGCGCCTGCGGTTGCGCGATCGCCAAGTGCATGAACCTGCACGCAAGCAAGAATTAGTCCGAAAAGTCGGTAACATTGTCCTTGACTTGCCCAAACGCCAAGTCAAAGTTGGCGATCGCACAGTAGTCCAGCTATCAAACCGGGAGTTTATCCTCTTAGACACTTTTGTGCGCCACGCAGATGAAGTTCTCAGCCGAGAGGATCTTCTCAATTACGTTTGGGGCTACGACTATGACCGCTGCTTTAATGTTGTGGATGTCTATGTAGGATACCTGCGGAAGAAGTTAGGCAATGACCTAATAGAGACTGTTAGAGGCATGGGCTATCAACTGCGAATATAAGAAAGTTCTTATAAAGTTCTTATAATCCTCTCATGACTCAATATATAAATATCTAGTAAAGTTTGCTTTATAGTAGTTGTTTTTGTAAAGAATACATAGTAAGGGTACAACATTGTTTTACCCCTATGACCTGTATTTCATCCAATACAAAACGGCTATAACTTTCTTGTGTCACTTTCATGAAAGATAACTGTTTTCTGAATTTTTCATCGGGTTTATAACCCAAATTAAGCAATTTTATCTCCAACCAAGGTTTTGAATATTCTTTGTGAAAGTGACAAAAGAACGGTAAGAATAAATGATGACATTAAAACAAGAAGACAGTCATTAGACTTGTCGGTTTATAAGCTTTTCTTCACCTGAAACATTAATATATCAGGGGTTTCGTAATGGAAAATACTTGTGAGTTTAGACAGTTTTTTCAAAAGGCTTGCTGATTTAAACCAGAACTTACGCAAAAGATAACGAAAGTAGGAGTAATTCATGAATTACCCCTACGCAAGAATTTAGAGTTCCCCATAGGGAGTATAAAACCACATCAACTATTACGTTGCTTTCTTTGGGTTGGGGTTTAAATCCCCATCCCAAAGGTTTCCTGTTCAGAGTTCAGAGTTCAGAGTTCCCTGTTCCCTTTTAATGCTACTAGCAATTGTCTTAATCAATTTTTCAATTGCTTGAAGCGTTCGCAAAAATGTTTTGAGGAGCTTGAAATGGACAGCTCTTTCCATATTGATGATCAGGTTTTAGCAGAACTTTTGAAAGAGGCTTTAAGTGACACTCGCACAATAACTGAATCTGTGATCTGTGTAGGTTCTACCTATGTAGCACTGCGTCAACAAGGAGTTTTATTGCGTGATTACTGGCTCGATGATAGGGAACTATTTAGCGCACTGAACGGCACTATTATCCCAGCCCTCTCCCAACCTGATTTTGAAGGAGTGGATGCTATCGAAATGTGCCTGACTCATCACTATCATCGTGTTTCACTCCAAGAGTTTAAAAGCAAGTTCCCAAACACTAAAATCGGTATTCGCGGCATAAAACTGCAATATCAATCGCACATGGCTTTGTATAGCCCCACGCAAATGATTGCTCATAACCTAACTTTCCAGCAGGTATTAGAGAGTTTTCTTGAGTTTGTGTCTCAGTCAGCAGAAGCGTTTGAGGAAAACGGGGGCATAATTGAGTCGTTCGAGGCAAAACAAGTACTAATTTCTCTTAATCCCTCGCCAAAAGTGACGATCATGTACCAAGGAAATCAGAGTGTACCGTTTGAGGTAATGTCGCATCAGACAATCTCAGATATGGCTCTTGGCATGGGAGAATGGCTACTGCGAATGTCTACTGAAGACGGACGCCTAATCGACAAATATTGGCCGAGCCAAAACAAAGAATCGAATCGTTATAATATCACACGTCAGTTTATGGCAACTCTGGTCTTAATTCGCTATGCCAAGTTTACGGGACAGCCAGATCATCTTGCTCTAGCCTCGCGCAACCTTAATTATAATCTGGCGCAGTACGAACATCGAGGTAAGACTATACTTGGCGCGGCAGCGATCGCAGCGATCGCGATTATGGAACATCCTGACGGCGATCGCTATCGTGAAATTTTCCAGAGGCTATCTCAGCAAATAGAAGTATTGTGGCTACCGGATGGAACCTTCCACACTTCTGACAAGTTTCCTAAACGTCATAAGTTGCAGAACTTATACCCAGGACTAGCACTGTTGTTTCGGGCATCTCTCTACAAAGCTAATCGCGATCGGCAAATATTGGAGGAATGTTGCCAAAGCTTTGTGTATGATCGTGAGTGGCATTGGGATAATCGTCATCCAGCCTTTATTCCGTGGTACAGCCAAGCCTGTGCATTGCTATTCGATGAGACGGGCTACCGGATGTTCCGGAATTTTGTTTTTGATATGAACGATTGGCTGCTATCGACACAGCAGTGGGATAATCAGCAATACGTCGATGCGTGGGGGCAATTTTACGATCCTACACGCCTAGAATACGGTTTACCCGCCGCTGCAACGGGGAGTTATTTACAAGGTCTAATCGATGCTTATCGTTTAGCAGTGCAAAATGGCGATACAGCAAGAATCAGAGCCTATAAATTGGCAATCTCGCGCGGAGTGAGCAGCATTCGCCAATTACAATTTAAAGATGATGTGGATATGTTCTACATCCAAGAACGAGCAAAAGTTCAGGGCGCTGTCCGTAGGACTGTCTACGACAATACAATTTGCCTTGATAATGTTCAGCAAAGTCTGATGGCGATTCTCAAGCTTTGCAATTTACCTGTATCTTTAAATTGACACCCCCACACCACAATAACACGGGATGCCTGGTAGCCCCGAAACATATAGTTTTAACTGATATCTTGCACCAATAGCAATAACCCAAAAATTCGAGAGGCGGCAGCCCACCAAAACCTCGTTACCAGGTTGAACCTGGTAACGAGAACAAGAGCCTCTGGCTCTTATTGAAAATGGTGCAAGATATCAGTTAAAAACGGGTTTGTAGAGACGCGAAATTTCGCGTCTCTACACGACCGGAAATTTATTTCACGGCTTTTTGCAAAATAGGGATGCACCCAAGTGTTAAGCCTGCGGCTTATCGCCTGTTTTGTGGTGAAAGTGCGATCGCCTACCAATACTGCAAGGGATAAGGTAAAAGGTTAAAGGGGAAGGGGAAAAAGATGCTTATTTTACGCCTTTTCCCTTACCCCAAAACCCCTTAACCGACAAGTATTGGATCGCCTACATATTTTGTAGGGGCGCATAGCTGTAAGCCGACTCAAAGCTTTTGTTACGAATCTGAACCCATCCATAGAGAACATCACGACATTTGTGACCAACGTCTTGACGTTCTTTATTAACATCGTTTCATTCATAGAGAACATCACGACGTTTGTGACCAACGTCTTGACGTTCTTTATGAACGCGAAGACATTCGTTACAAACGTCAAATTATTCGTTTAACTGAAGCTTATTGTGCGGTGCGATACGCGAAGCGTTAAGCCTGTGGCTTATCGCTTGTTTTGGGGTGAAAGTGCGATCGCTCACTTTGTATCTATCATTCCTTTATTGAAACTTTGTCTTAACAAGAATATTATCGAAATATACACCAACTGCCTCGCTGTCACCTCTGACTGACATAACTCCTATTTGTCCAGCACTGTATGAGTCATCCTCAAACATCCCGACTCTTTGATTATTAATCCATCCAATAACTCTTTTCCCATTACAGACGATTCTCAAGCTATTCAGTTTGTTACCCTGCTTAATAGTAGTTGAATTTTGCCAGCCTACTTGATTATCCCAGCTGTTGTTGTCAGAGTATTTCCCCATTGCAAACTTTCCATTCCCTTTGATTAGCAAGTAATAAAAATTTCCTCCCATCCCAGATTTTGTAGTTTTGCTATACCGAGCGATTAAACCAAATTCTACATCATCTGAACCATTTTCTTTCTTAACTGTCGCTGAAAAATCAATGTCATTTAATGATTTTTTATGTTTAAAGAAAGAAATTGCGCCAAAATTCCTTCTTCTCTCTTGCTGGAATAAACCTCCGAATTTTATTTCGGCATCGTTGTCAATTTTCCAATTCACTAGAGATGTAAAATCTTTTTCGTCAAGTATAGTTTCTGTAAATAAATCTTTCTGGGGTTGAAACTTAGCATTTAAACTGCCAATTAAAAATAGTATCAAAACTATGACGGCAGCAATCTTATAAACTTTAGATAAATAAGAATTTTGTTTAATATATTTTAGTGCTTGAACTAGTCCTAAAGTTCCGGTTCTTCCGTACTTAGTGGGCTAAACTTTTGGGAAAATGCCAAAATAGCAAAG
>JBHYDF010000145.1:0-22206 GCA_051861145.1 Nostocaceae cyanobacterium | reverse complement strand
AACTATGAACCATTAACCAAAAGCAGTAGTAAATAAATTGGGCAAACTATTCAGATGGAACCTATAGCAATTATTGGCATTGGTTGCCGTTTTCCCAAAGCGAAAAATCCTGAATATTTTTGGCAGTTGTTGCGTAATGGTGTAGATGCGATCGCTGAAGTACCGCCGCAACGATGGGATATAAACGCTTTTTATGACCCACAGCCAGCTACACCGGGAAAAATGAACACCCGTTGGGGTGGCTTTTTAGACCAAGTAGATGAGTTTGACCCCAGCTTTTTTGGAATTTCCCCCCGCGAGACTGAGCATATAGACCCCCAGCAAAGATTGGTGTTGGAGGTAGCCTGGGAAGCTTTAGAAAATGCTGGAGTTGTCCCAGAAACTCTGGAAAATAGTCAAACTGGAGTTTTCATTGGTCTTACCAATGCTGACTACCACAAAATGCTCTACAAGGATTCTTCCGCGCTGAGTGCATACAGTGCTACGGGTACGACCCCTTGCATTGCCGCTAATCGTCTATCCTATGTGCTGAATTTGCGCGGCCCCAGTATGGCGATAGATACGGCTTGCTCCTCGTCATTAGTGGCAGTTCATTTAGCTTGCCAAAGTTTACGGAACGGGGAATCTAATCTATGCCTAGCCGGAGGAGTTAACCTGATGCTGTCTCCGGAGCCAACTATTACTTGCTCTCAAGCTCAGATGATGTCGTCTGACGGTCGCTGTAAGACTTTTGACGCTAGTGCCGATGGCATCGTTCGAGGAGAGGGCTGTGGCGTCATCGTGCTTAAGCGCTTAGAAGATGCTCTCCGAGATGGAGATGATATTCTGGCACTCATCAGAGGGTCGGCAGTTAACCAAGATGGGACAAGCAATGGACTGACAGCCCCTAATGGACCTTCTCAGCAGGCTGTTATTCGCCAAGCCCTGGAACAGGCTGGAGTGACTCCAGCGCAAATTAGCTATGTGGAAGCTCACGGTACTGGCACTTCTTTAGGAGACCCTATTGAGGTTAAATCTCTCAAAGCCGTGCTTACGGAAAATCGTTCCCAAGACCAACCCTGTTGGATTGGCTCACTCAAAACTAACATTGGCCATACCGAAGGCGCTGCTGGTATTGCTGGTCTAATTAAGATAGTCTTGCAAATGCAACACGGGCAGATTACCCCCCACTTGCACCTAAAGCAACTCAATCCTTATATTTCTCTGGAAGGGACACCCCTTACTATCCCTGTTGAGTGCCAGCCTTGGTCTTGTTCTGGAAGTCGCTTAGCCGGGGTCAGTTCTTTTAGCTTCGGTGGTACCAATTGCCATCTAATCTTGGAAGAAACTCCATCTGATTTGAAATTGCCGGTTTCAGATGATGCTCCTGAAAATCCAAAATCCAAAATCACGCCACTTTGCTCAACGGGGGGAACCCCCGCACGCAAGTGGCTCCAAAATCCAAAATCCATAGATCGTTCTCAACACATTCTCACTCTATCAGCAAAAAGCGCTCCAGCTTTGGTAGAGCTAGCACAAGTGTACAAAGATTTCTTAACGTCTCATCCAGAAGTATCACTGCCTGATGTATGCTTTACAGCCAGTACAAGGCGATCGCATTTTGAGCATCGTCTCGCTGTTGTCACTGCATCTTCTGCACAGTTGTGCCAGCAATTAAGTGCTTTTGCCGCCGCACAAGATACGGATGGTCTGAGGAGCAAGCAAGTAACCAAACGTAAGCCACCAAAGTTAGCATTTTTATTCACCGGTCAGGGTTCGCAATATATAGGTATGGGTCGCCAACTCTACGAAACCCAACCCACTTTTCGGCAAACTCTCGATCAATGCGCTGAAATTCTGCGTCCCTATCTGAAACAGCCTCTACTTGAGGTTCTCTATCCGGAAGCAGGAAAATCTTCACCCTTAGATGAGACTGCTTACACCCAACCGGCGTTGTTTGCCCTGGAATACGCTCTATTTCGGTTATGGGAATCCTGGGGAATTAAGCCAGATGCTGTGATGGGTCATAGTGTGGGCGAATATGCGGCAGCCTGTGCGGCGGGGGTATTTAGTTTAGAAGATGGTCTAAAACTGATTGCAGAACGCGCCCGTTTGATGCAAGCTTTGCCCAGTAATAATATTTCTTCCTCTGTCATCCCCCCTGTAGGGGGGAAAGAGGGGGGTGGCGAGATGGTGGCGATATTAACAGATGAAGCCCGTGTAGTCTCAGCTATTCAACCCTATGCCCAAAAGGTAGCAATCGCTGCTATTAATGGCCCCAAAAATATCGTTATTTCTGGCGATCGCCAAGCTGTAGAGGCAGTAACCAACGCCCTGCAAGCAGAAGGAATTAAAACCAAAAAGTTACAAGTTTCTCATGCTTTCCACTCTCCCTTAATGGAGCCAATGCTAGGGGAGTTTGAACAAGTTGCTAAAAATATTACATACTCATTACCTAAAATTACCCTTATTTCCAATCTCACTGGTCAACCAATTACAGACGATATCGCTACCCCTGAGTATTGGTGTCATCACGTACGACAGCCAGTAAAATTTGCAGCAAGTATGCAAACGCTTGCTCAGCAGGGCTACAAGATGTTTGTGGAGATAGGTCCCAAGCCAATCCTAGTAGGAATGGGTCGTTACTGCCTAACAGAGAAAGAAATAGCTTGGCTTCCTAGCCTGCGGGTCGGGCATGAAGATTGGCAACAAATTCTTGACAGTTTAGCGGCATTGTACGTATCTGGAACGCCAGTAGACTGGACTGGCTTTGACCAAGACTATTCCCGTCGTCGAGTGACGTTACCAACTTATCCATTTCAGCGCCAGCGCTATTGGTTACAAACATTACATAATAATGCGCATTCAAAAGCGGAGCCTTTATTACAAAACAATGTTCAAACAACTACCATAGTCAACCTTCTACATCAGGGGGATACTCAACAGTTAGCCCAATATATAGAAACAGCGGCAGAACTTTCAGAAGAAGATGTAAAATTACTGCCTAAGCTGTTATCCGTATTAGTCAAGCAACACCAACAACAGTTAACGGCAGCATCCATCAAAGATTGGCTCTACGAAGTAACCTGGCAGCCCAAGCCGCGTCAGTTGACAGAAATCAGCTTCCAAGAACCAGGTAGTTGGTTAATTTTCGCTGACAGGATGGGTGTAGGACAAGCCCTAGCCTATCTCTTAGAAGAACGAGGTCAGAATTGTCTTTTAGTCTACGCGGGAGACACATATCAAGCGAAAGAGCCTGGAACTTGGAGTCTCAACCCATCTAACCCAGCCGATTTCGAGCGGCTGTTGCAAGAGGTGCTGGAAACTACAAACCTGCCGTTAAGGACAGTTGTCCACCTGTGGAGTTTAGACGCAGGATTGGTTCCAGAGTTGACTATCCCCTCGCTAGAAGAAATTCAGGTTCTCGGTTGTGGCAGTACCCTGCATTTAGTGCAAGCGATCGCCAATCGTTATCAACAAGCCTTCCCCCGTTTGTGGTTGGTGACGAGAGGGGCTGTACCAGAGGTTTCGTCACAAAAAGACGGCGGGGAAGCCCTCTCCTTCAAGGGGCGGGAGGAACCGCCGCCCGCCGTCTTTGGGCAAGGGGCAAGGGGCATCGGGCAAGGGGCATCGGGCATGGGGCATCGGGCATGGGGCATCGGGCAAGGGGCATCGGGCATGGGTAAAAAAACTAATGCCCAATGCCCAATTCCCAATGCCCAATTCCCAATGCCCAATGCCCAATTCCCAATGCCCAATTCCCAATTCCCAATGCCCAATGCCCAATGCCCGCGAAATCAAGAGTACTTCAGTAGAGGGATGAGCTTAATGCCGGGAGTGGCTCAGGCTTCTTTGTGGGGATTGGGCAAAGTTATTGCTCTGGAGCATCCAAAATTGTGGGGAGGACTGGTAGATTTAGCTGGCGATGCGACACAAGATGAAGCAGTAAATTTACTGAGAGAGATTTTTGATTCTCAAGGGGAAGACCAACTAGCTTTTCGCGAAGGACAGCGCTATGTGTCTCGCTTAGTCCAAAGCGAAGTACCACCGGCTCGTACTGCATCCTTCCAGTCTGATAGCACCTATCTCATTACTGGAGGGTTGGGAGCATTAGGTATAAAAATAGCCCAGTGGATGGTAGAGCATGGAGCGCGGCGTTTATTGTTGACTGGACGCCGAGAGGCTTCTGTTGAGGTACAGAAAGCGATCGCTCAGATGGAACGGGTAGGAGCTAAGATTGTCGTCGCTCAAGCCGATGTCGCCGAATGGCGGGATATGGTCAGAGTGATCGAGCAAATTGAAACTTCAATGCCGCCCCTGCGAGGAATTATACATGCTGCTGGCGTTCTCCATGATGGCATTTTGCTACAGCAGGACTGGAAAGCCTTTGAGCAAGTTATGGCGGCAAAGGTCAAAGGAGCTTGGATTCTGCACAACTTGACCAAGCAGCTACCACTAGATTTGTTTGTAACATTTTCCTCCGTTTCCGCTTTGCTGGGTTCGCCAGGTCAAGGAAATTATGCGGCGGCTAATGCCTTTATGGATGCCTTAGCCCATCATCGGCGGGCGTTGGGCTTACCAGGGTTAAGCATTAACTGGGGACCGTGGAGCGATGCAGGGATGGCAGCTAGCCTCACCAGCCGCGACCAAGCGAGATTTACTGCCCAAGGAATAGAGCCTATACCAGCACAGCAGGGAATGCAGATATTAGGCAACTTGCTAGCACAACAGGGCACAACTCAGGTGGGAGTGTTGCCAGTTAATTGGTCTAAGTTCCTCAAACAATTCCCTCAAAGCGTAGCTTCACCATTTCTTGAGTCCTTTGCAGCAGGATTTGAAGAACCATCCGCACCACAGCCAACAAAATTATTTTTGCAGCAATTAGAGGCCGCTCCTGTTAGCGATCGCCGAACTCTTTTAATTGCCCACATTCAAACTGAAGTTGCTAAGGTGATGGGACTTGACTCTTCCCAATTGCCAGATCCGCAACAAGGTTTCTTTGATATGGGTATGGATTCTCTAATGCTCGTCGAGTTGAAGAACCGTTTGGAAAGCACTCTAGACTCTTCTCTACCTGCAACTTTACCCTTTGATTATCCAACTGTAGAAGCAGTTGTGGATTATCTGGTTAAAGAAGTGATGGAAATAGAGTTTAGTAATGAATCTGCTGTGGAGTTACAGACAAGCAACAATGAGGAGCAAGTTGTAACTGAGTCAAATTTAGATCATTTATCAGACAACGAAGCAGAAGCGCTGTTGCTCAGTAAATTGGACAGCATGAGGTACTGAAAATGAATTTGAATTCAGAACAAGAAAAGTCTGTATCTCCCATCAAACGGGCACTTCTGGCATTAGAGGACATGCAAGCCAAGCTGGACGCTATAGAATATGCCAAGAAGGAACCAATAGCTATTGTTGGTATGGGTTGCCGATTTCCGGGAGGGGCTGACAATCCAGAAGCATTTTGGCAACTGTTGCGTGATGGGGTAGATGCCATTACCGATGTTCCTGCGGACCGATGGGATATTGAAAAATACTACGATCCCGATCCAGATGCTTTAGGCAAAATGTGTACCCGCAAAGGCGGTTTCTTGTCTCAGGTGGATGCCTTTAACCCTGAGTTTTTCGGAATATCAGCTCGAGAAGCAGCAAGTATGGATCCCCAACAACGGCTCTTATTAGAGGTTAGTTGGGAGGCTCTAGAAAATGCAGCTCAAGCACCAGAGCATTTGTATAATAGCTCCACAGGAGTGTTTGTAGCCATTTACATCAATGACTACAGCAAAGTTATGTGGTCGCTAGCTGATCAGACTGAGATTGATGCTTTTAGTGCGATCGGCAATTCTTTGAGCGTAGCCGCTGGGCGTTTATCCTACATTTTAGGACTAAAAGGCCCCAGTATGGCTGTTGATACGTCCTGCTCTTCCTCCTTAGTAGCAGTGCATTTGGCTTGTCAAAGTTTACGCTTGGGAGAGTGTAATCAGGCTCTAGCTGGTGGAGTTGGTTTAAATCTCGTGCCAGACACCAGCATTGCCCTTTCTAAGTCACGGATGCTCAATCCTAATGGTCGCTGCCAAACCTTCGATGCTGCTGCTAATGGTTTTGTGAAAGGAGAAGGGTGTGGCGTCGTCGTCCTCAAGCGCCTCAGAGATGCCTTGGCTAGCAAAGATAACATTCTAGCCGTGATTCGAGGCTCTGCGGTTAATCACAATGGTCGTAGTACTAGCTTGATTGCTCCCAACGGACTATCTCAACAAACCGTGATTCGCCAAGCCTTAGAAAATGGTGGCGTAGATTCAGCCCAGATTGACTATGTAGAGGTTCAAGGCACGGGGACATCTATAGGAGAACCAATTGAGGTAGCAGCTTTGGGGGCAGTGTTTGGCAAAAATCGCCCTCAAGATAAACCTTTGGTAATTGGTTCGGTAAAAACTAACATTGGTCACTTAGAACCAGCTTCTGGGGTTGCGGGTTTGATCAAGGTGGTACTTGCCCTGCAACATGGAGAGATTCCACCCCACCTCCACTTTCAGCAACCCAATCCTTATATAAATTGGGATGAATTGCCTGTAAAAGTTACTACGCAACGGATGCCTTGGCCCGCAGGAGAAAAGCGACGCTTGGCAGGAGTAAGTGGTTTTGGCTTTTGCGGTACCAATGCTCACTTGATTTTGGAAGAGGCTCCCACTGATTTTGGATTGCCGATTTTAGATTTTAGATTGGGGAACACTGGCAAAACCTCAGAACCCTCTGAACCTAACAATAATCCAAAATCCAAAATCCAAAATCCAAAATCCCAAGACCGTCCCTTGCATCTGTTGGCACTTTCAGCTAAGACAGATGAGGCTTTGGTGCAGTTAGCCGAACGGTACGAGAAGCACCTAGCCGCTAATCCAGACTTAGCCTTGGGAGATATCTGTTTTAGTGCTTGCTTTGGGCGATCGCATTTTCAGCATCGGCTGAGTGTGGTTGCTTCCTCATCTGCCGAACTTTGTGAAAAGCTAGCTGCTTTCAATGCTGGGCAGGAAGTAGCAGGGTTATGCAAGGGAAAGGTGGCAGATTCTGCCAAGATTGCTTTCCTTTTCACCGGTCAAGGTTCTGAGTATGTAGGAATGGGGCGTCAACTCTACGAAACCCAACCAGAATTTCGGCGAGTTTGCGATCGCTGCAATGAGATTGCACGTTCCTATTTAGAACAGTCTCTGCTAGAGGTTCTGTATCCCGAATCAGGAACAGATTCTCTTTTCAGTGAAAATACTTACAGCCTAACTGCTTTATTTACCTTGGAATATGCCCTGTTCCAGTTATGGAAATCCTGGGGAATAGAACCCAGTATAGTCACGGGTCAAGGTGTAGGAGAATACGTTGCTGCCTGTGTAGCTGGAATTTTCAGCTTGGAAGATGGCTTAAAGTTAGCTGCTAAACGAGGGCAGTTGATGCAAGCACTACCCCAAGAGGAGATGGTGAAAGCGGCAGAGTTTGAGCGTATTGTCAAGGAAGTAACCTACTCTCAGCCAAGAATTGCCCTAGTTGCCAATCTCACTGGTGAATTAGCTACCACCCAGATAGCTAGCCCCGAATATTGGTGTCGTCAAGTGCGACAACCCGTGAGTTTTGCTACCAGTATGGATACCCTCGCTCAACAAGGGTACGAAATATTTGTGGAAGTTGGACCAAAGCCGGTTTTAGTAGAAATGGGTCGCAATTACTTGTCTGAAACTGAAAAAGTTTGGCTTTCCAGTCTGCATCCAGAGAAAGATGATTGGCAACAACTTCTTGATAGTTTAAGCACATTATATGTACGTGGAGCAAAAGTTAACTGGTCAGGTTTTGACCGAGACTACTCGCATCAGCGCGTACAACTTCCTACTTATCCTTGGCAGCGAAAGCGCCACTGGTTTGGAAGTAATAATAATGGGCATAGGAAAATAGAAAACTTGTCTCAAAATAATGGTCAGTCTTCTATTGTTAACTTGTTGAGTCAGGCAGAGTCTGAACAGTTAGCTAAGCAGTTAGAAAAAACAGGAGAATTTTCAAAAGATGAGTTAAATTTACTTCCCAGGATTTTTGAGGTTTTGAGAAAACAATACCGTCCCGAAGCAGTTGGTAAAGTAGAGGAAAAGGCTGAACAAATATCAGTGCCACAGTTTAATATTAGTTCTCGAACAGCGCCAGATATTCAAGCTTGGCTGGTGGATCGAATTGCGAAAGAGTTAGGAGTTAAACCAGAGGATATAAATATTCGAGCTTCTTTTGATAGTTATGGTTTGGATTCAGTGTTGGCAATTAGTATTGCTAGCGCTGGAAAGCAAGTTTTTGGAGTTGAAGTTTCGCCGCTGATGTTGGTGCATTATCCGACGATTGAATTGCTTTCGCAGCATTTAGCTAAGGAAATTGAAGCTTCGGAGTCAGAGATATTTGAAATTTAATTGAGATTTAAGTAGGTGGGCAAGAAAAATAAAAGGTATGTAGTAAGCGCTAAGCGCGAAGACAGCGCTTACTACAAGCCAATTTTAAAGCTTTACTTATCTTTATATAGTTAGTTTATTTGTACTTGCCTACTTAATTGCAAAGATTTTTTTGAAAGATTAGAAGATAAGAGAGATTGTGGATTATGAATGTATCTGAGCTTGTGGAAAATCTTAATCAGCAAGGTGTGCAAATTTGGGCTGATAACGGTAAACTTAAGATTCATTCTCCAAAGGGAATTTTGACATCCGAGCTTCGCATGGAAATTGCTCAGCGTAAACCTGAGATTTTGGCGTTTCTGGATGAAAGCAACGGAACTGTCGGTGATAATTCTGGTTTGAATGGGGAATATCTCAGCCTGCAAACAATTGGGCGTTTGATTGGAGGGTTTTGCGATCGCTCTACTGTCGGCTTTAAACCTCCTGTTATTGATTCAACAGTAATGGCAAAAAGTTTGGTTGTAACTTTTCGTCCTTTACCGGAAGGTTACAACAATAAGGCGATTGTGGAATTTAGACAAGAGTTAGAAAAGAAACTCCAGGCTTGTGGCGTTCAGATAGAACCTTGGGAACAAGCAACAAGAGAGTTTGAATATGAAATTAATATACCATTTACCAACTGGAAAAAAAGCATTAAATCAAGGGCGGTAAAAGCGGGGATTAGTGCAGTTATTGATGTAGAAAGGCAGCCGGATTTAGCAGGAAAATTAAAGATATGTGCTGTAGAAAATCTTTATTATGCTTATACTCGTTTTATTTTGAAAAATCAAAAAATATCCGTTTCAAAAATAGCTCAGTTTATTAGTTGGGCTGAAGAAAATGTTCGCTCTATTGAAGACCCAACAAATACTCAAGTTATCGTTCTGACAGAACTAGATAAAAAATTTACCGATCCAAAGGTTTCTTATCAACAAAAAATCCCAATTGGTATCAACACTCTAGTTAGAACATTTTCGGAAATTGCTATTGGAGTTTCTCCTACTCACATCTCCATTTTAAACATGAATCTTTCCGATTCAATGTTTAGTGTAGATGAAATAGAAAAATTCGTTCTGAAATCCTTAATTCCGAAAATTTATGTGCCAATCATGCCATTGTCGATGAGACAATTTCAGGTAGGAATATATGATTCTAATCAATCTAGTTTTGCAACCAGATTGGTGAAAATGGGTCAAGAATTGGCATCAACAAATTTATTACCTGCTGGTTTTAAGATTGATAATGTGATTAAAAGAAAGTCACATAGAGATATTGTTGACTGGATGGCGGATGGAAGAACAGGTGTTTCTTATGGTTTTGTTGCCTATGCCGAACCACCACAATATGTAGGAGAATTGGAAATATCCGAGAACGAGTGGCTAAATTTGTTACCAGTAGCAGGATACAGTAGTGCGGAAGTCCGTCAAAATGAAATAGGCAGGCGATACGTAAAAACAAAAATAGAAGATAAATACGTTTATAAGCAAATTCCCGATATCTGGCTGCTTACCTCTCGTTCAGGTTCAAACAAAACAGATTTAAACCTTGAGCGTGACATTCTCAGAATTGGTTTGAAAGATAGATTGTATTTGCAATTACCAGAAGGAATCGATCCAGCAGTAGCAGATATTAAGCCTTCTTATGATATCTACGTTATGGTGGCGATCGCTCTGGCTGCTGCTTTGTACGCACCCGAACTCATCAAAGATGGTGCGCCAATGTTTCATTTTCACGGATATCCGTCAATTCAATGGTTTAAACCCGATGAGTATTGCACTGGAGTACACAATCCCTCTGTTCCTTGTGGAACATATGAATCAGGAGTTTTCAATTTCCTAGGTATACACAATTTAGTCAATAAATATGGCAGCAATATTACCCTAGCCAGTCTGATCGAGCCAGATCATGGCACAAATATCATCACCTCTGACTGGGAATATTTAGTAGCCAGAATCAAAACTGGTATTGAACAAGGAGAAATTGAGCTAGGTGGAAGGCATTTTATTTCTCTGAAAGAGAGCATAGTTGCTAACTAATGGGCATTGCTGAATTTGAATATGAAACTTAAAAAACAACTATTCTAAACTCTTACTCTTTGCGGCTTTGCGCGCCAGTCGCTACAACGGGGGAAACCCCCCTTCGGGTTCGCCAGTTCCCTACGGAGGGAGACCCTCCTTCAGGACTGGACTCACCGCAACGCGCTGGCTTGGCTTTGCGTGAGATTAACTCATATTCTAATTCAGCAACGCCAGCTAATGAGCGCATTCGTCCTTCCATTCCTTGACTAAATAGCAATGTGAGTAATTATGACAACCATAGCAGGTAAGACAGTAGTTTTAACAGGTGCCTCGCGGGGTATTGGCGTATTTATTGCTCACGCGCTGGCAAAAAAACAAGCAACTGTAATTGGTGTCTCGCGATCGCAGCCAGCGCTAGATAATCTCTGCACAGAGATTAATGCTATGGGTGGTAAAGGGATAGGTATTGCCTTTGATATCAGCAATGTGGAAGAACTACCAGTCTTACGACAGCAGATTGAGCGGGTTGCTCCTTCTGTTGACATCTTAATTAATAATGCTGGCATAGAAACATATCGAGCCTTCCAAGATTACTCCCTTGCTGATATCCAGTCAATATTATCAGTCAATTTACTTGCTGCTATGGAGTTAACTCGCGCTTTTCTGCCAAGCATGTTAAATCAAGGTAATGGTCACATTGTAAATATTGCTTCTCTAGCTGGCAAAAAGGGAAATCCTTACAACAGTGTTTATTCTGCTAGTAAAGCTGGTTTGCTGATGTGGACTGATGCGCTTAGGCAAGAGTTAGCTAGTACTGGCGTGGGAATTTCCACAATCTGTCCAGGGTATGTTTCTAGTCAAGGAATGATTGCCGATACAGGCGTACCTATACCAAGTTTAGCGGGTTCTTCTACACCAGGTGATGTAGCGATCGCAGTAATTCGAGCGATCGAGCAAAATCAGGCTGAAGTGATTGTGAATCAAGATCCAATCACAGCAGGTATGACAAGACTGCTAATGGCGCTGTGGCAAATTTTCCCACGATTTGGAGATACAGTTTATCAGTGGTTGGGAGTAGCCAAGCTCAACCAAATGCGTGCTGAAAATCAAATGCATGGTGATTCAGTAACTCGAGACAAATGCGATCGCCTGACTCAAAATCATAATTCACATTTTGTTTAATTTGTCAATATGTAAGTCCTATAAATGACTTCGGTCTTTAAAAAATGGAAATAACGCAATCACTCTCAGATCCAAAAAAAGAGTTTTTGATTAGTGTTCTTACAGCATGGTACGGTGGAGGGCATTACGCTACCTGTAATGCACTATGTTCAATTATTGAGCAACAACAACTTCCCTGGCAGCTGAAGGTAATCGATGTAGACGAAACAGTAGAGCGCTTAACAAAACAAAACAAGATAGTGGATGTCTACAAGGCACTATCGGGAATGACTGGGGGTGATTTGTATAATTTGATGTTGAAAAGTGGTTGGACATGGCTTCACCCGCTGATACTGTTCCTAAATCAACTAATGATGAGACTAAATTACGATACTGGTGTCAAAATTTTTGCGGAATACTGGCATCAGCAACAACCTGATTTGGTAGTCTCGCTTTTACCAATGTATAATAAAATACTATATGATAGTTTACAGAAGGGAAAACCAGGCACTCCTATAGTAACTATTCCTATAGATTTAGTTGATTCTCCACCTGGGTTTTACATAGAACCGAAAACGGAAAATTATGTAGTCTGTGGAACCCAAAGATTAGTAGAGCAAGCTCGTTGTTTGGGAGTAGAGGAGGAGCGTATCATCAAAACTTCGGGAATGGTTGTTCACCCTCGCTTTTATGAACCCATGCAGTGCGATCGCCCCAACGAGAGACAACGTTTGGGTTTAGATCCAAACTGTCTCACCGGACTTGTGTTATTTGGGGGTTTCGGTTCCAAACTGATGCTGGAAATTGCCAAGCGTCTTTTGTGTTTTCAACAAAAACTACAACTCATCTTTATTTGCGGACGCAATGAAGAATTGGCTTTAGCTCTACGTAAGAGCCAAGGTTTGCAAAAGAGGTTTGTCGCCACCTTTACTCAAGACATTCCTTACTATATGCATCTTTCCGATTTTTTTATTGGTAAACCAGGAGGTGCGAGTATCAGTGAGGCGTTAGTGATGAAGCTACCAGTGATTGTAGAACGTAATGCCGCCACACTCATAAATGAACGAAACAATGCCGACTGGATTCAACACAAGGAGGTAGGTTTAGTAATCCGAAGTTTTCAAAATATTGCTCAAGCGCTTGAAAAGTTTCTTCAGCCTGAAAATTTTGCTCGCTACCGTGCGAATGTCGCTGCTTTGAATAATCGAGCGGTGTTTGAAATTCCTGATATCTTGCATCAGATTCTTGCTACTAGTGGTTCATGTCATTAATTTTGGCGTTGCTGATTAAAAGTATGAATTTGCCTCACGCAAAGCCAAGCCAGCGCTGTTCGCGTTCGCGAAGCGTGCGCCTAAGCGCATAGCGTGTCCTCTTAGGACATAGGAGGGTTTCCCTCCGCAGGCGACTGGCGCGCAAAGGCGCAAAGATTTTTAAATTTCATACCCAAATTCAGCAACACCTTAATTTTGATAGGCTGCAAGATTCCCAACTTCTTCAAGAAGTCGGGAATCTGACCACTTGTAACTCCCTAGCAACAAAACGACACTCCCACGAGGTTTCAGATGATAAACCCTCAAGTCACAATTGTTGTTTCACCACGGGAGCGTTTTAGCTATACCCGTGAATCCTTAGAAAGCATTTACGAACATACAAAAATTCCCTTTAAGTTAGTGTATGTAGACGGTAACTCACCAAAAGAGGTGCAACAATACCTGGAAACAAAGTCTCAAGAAAAGGGATTTCAACTGATTCGTACCGACTACTATCTCTTCCCCAATCGCGCCAGAAATCTTGGTTTGGCTCAGGTTGACACTAAGTATGTTGTATTTATTGATAACGATGTGATCGTTTCACCAAATTGGCTGGAACCTCTGATTAACTGTGCCGAAGAAACTGAGGCGACAGTGGTTGGACCGTTAGTATGTCATGAGCAGCCAGTGCATGAAATTGTTCACTTTGCTGGTGGCGAATCGCATATTATCTGTGATGCTAGAGAAAGACGCCGCCTACGCGAGAAGATGTACAAGCAAGGTCAGCTGGTAGCAGATGTACGTCCTCAACTTCAACGAACAAAAACAGAACTCTCAGAGTTCCATTGTGTATTGGTTCGTACAGAGATATTTCAGAAAATTGGTTTCTTTGATGAAACTATGTTTAATACCAAGGAACACTTGGATTTTTGTATGAATGTTGTCAAGGCGGGAGGTACGGTTTATTTTGAGCCTGACAGTATTATTACTTACGTACCGGGACCACCAATTAAGTGGACAGACTTCCATTTTTATATGCTGCGTTGGAGCGATGCATGGGAGTTGGCGAGCTTAAGGCGCTTACGGGAAAAGTGGGATTTGGCAGAGGATGGATATTTTCAACATAAATACAAAATCTTGGGATGGAGACGCGTACACACTATATATCTTCCCATAATCCGTAAGTTAACTTTTGGTATTCAAAATCAGCTACTTGAGAACATTATTATTTATGGGTTAGCACCGATTGAAAAGCTATTTAACCGCTATCTCACTAGCCAATACGCCAAACATTACCTAAAACCAAAGCAACCCGAAACACAAATCTTGTTGCCAAAATCCCCAGAAACAGCAGTATCGGGTAGCTGAAGGAGTAGAAAAATGAAGATTCTTCTCCTTCATGACTATGGTACAGCTACCGGGGGAGCCGAACTACAAATACTAGCTTTGCGTCAGAATTTGCGCGATCGCGGTCATGATGCTCGGCTTTTCTCTAGTCGTAGCTCATTAGTTCCAGGTAGTCCAGTCCTATCAGATTATACTTGCTTTGGAACGAATTCTCTTTGTTTTCAATTTCTGTCAAATACCGTTAATCCCTCAGCATATTTGAGCTTACGTCACGTCCTGAAGGAGTTTCAACCGGATGTAGTCCACGTACGGATGTTTTTGTGGCAACTTTCGCCACTTATCCTCCCCCTTCTGAAAGATGTGCCGTGTTTGTATCAAACAGCAGTATACAAAGCAATTTGTCCGGTAGGAACAAAATTACTGCCGGATGGAAGTCCCTGCAATGATCCGCCTGGAAGAGCTTGCTTGCGTCACGGTTGCTTGATGGTACCACAAACTTGGCCAGTATTCATGTTACAGCAGAAGCTTTGGCAACGCTGGCGCAATGCTTTTAACCTAGTCGTAGCCCTCAGCCATGCGATGAAATCTATTTTAGAGGCGGCAGGGATTGAACCAATCGAAGTTGTTCACAACGGGGTTCCCTCTAGACCGATGCGCCCAAGCCTGAGCGATCCGCCCACAGTTGCTTATGCTGGACGCTTAGCGCCAGAGAAAGGCGTGGGGGTTTTATTACGAGCATTCGCACGGGCAAAAACACTGATACCAAAAGCGCGGCTGGTGATTGCTGGTCAGGGTTTTGAGGAATTGAACTTGCGAACTTTAGCTACAGAACTTGGAGTCAGTGACAGCGTGGTTTGGCTTGGTCATCTACCACGTCAAGAAATGGAAAAACACTTTGACTCGGCTTGGGTACAGGTCGTCCCTTCTCTTTGGGCGGAGCCTTTCGGGAACGTCACCACAGAGGCGATGATGCGGGGTACGGCTGTTATCGCTAGCAATGTTGGCGCACAGCCGGAGATTGTCAGCGACGGGACAACTGGCTTTTTAGTACCGCCGAATGATGTAGACGCCTTAACTAAGGCTTTACAGCGTTTATTGCTTAACCCGACCCTAGCCGAACAAATGGCGCGGGCTGGTCGTGAACGGGCGCTCACCTACTTTAGCGAAGATAAATGTACGGAGCGCTTTTTAGAAATATATCAGCAAATTTGTCAAAAGGATTATACCACAAATTATGCCAATCACAAACAAAATTTTAGTAGAACAGCACAATTGTTGGGAGACACCGCCTCATGACTCAGTACCCTTCGGGTGTTGATTCTGAGCAGCATATCAGAACAGATGCGCTCAACGCCGACCTGAAAAAGCGATCGCTCAAATCTGGCTTGATTACAGTGGCTTCCCAGCCGATCAAGCTAGCATTGGGGATTGGCTCAACTGCTGTACTGGCTCGGATGCTGACACCATTTGACTTTGGTTTGCTGGCGATGGTGGCTCCACTGCTTGCATTTGTAGACAGCTTGACCAATCTGGGTTTGGAGACAGCAACGGTACAACGAGAAAAATTAGATCATCAGCAAGCCAGCGCTATGTTCTGGCTGTCTTTAAAAATCAACGCTGTGGTCATAGGATTGATGGTGTTGATGGCTCCTGTTCTCGCGTGGTTCTATAAACAGGCGGAACTAACAGGAATTACGCTGATGCTAGCAGTAGGCGTTTTGAGTTTGTGTGTAACATTTCAGCACAAATCATTACTCAAGCGACAGATGCGCTTTGAGATGATGACCGCGATCGAAGTTGGTTCCCTGGTATCAGGTGCTGTTTTTGCCATAGGTGCGGCTTGGCTCGGTTTTGGCTACTGGGCGTTAGTCTTGCAGGTGGTTGTAATGCAACTGACTCAAAGCATTGCTAGTTGGTTTGTTTGTGGTTGGCGACCTGCGAAGTATGTCAAAAACACAAAATTAGATACCAATCTGCGAGAAATGCTTTCTTATGGAGCGCATCTTAGTGGCTTCCGGTTCCTCACGCGCGTTGGTATGCGGCTTGACCGCATTCTCGTTGGTTATTTTAGCGGTGCGGGGCCGCTCGGTTTTTATCACGTTGCCTACACGTGGGCATATTTTCCCTTTGAACAGATTTATCATCCTATGTTCGATGTGGCTGTGTCTAGCTTCAGCCGTACCCAGCATGACCCAGACTTGTACCGTGCTTACTGTCGCCGAGGGTTAATGCCAATCTTTGCCTTTTCTATGCCGCTGCTAGCGTTTTGCTTTGTGCAAGCGCGTGAGATTATGCTCCTGCTACTGGGAAAGCAATGGTTAGAGGCGGTTCCACTCTTCCAAGTGCTGGCGATCGCTGTTTTTGTCGGTAGTATGTACAGAGTTACGAAATGGCTCTACGTGTCGATAGGTCAAACTCAACGACAGTTACGCTGGGGTCTAATTCACACTTGTGTGATGATTCTCGCTGTAGCAGTTGGTGCAAAGTGGGGAGCTTATGGTATTGCCATGGGTTACACAGTGGGAATTTGCCTGCTGACTTACCCAGCGGTTGCATTTTGCCTGAAAACGTCGCCTTTGTCAATGGGTGATTTCTTCAGTGTTGTGTGGCGATCAGCATTAGCATCTGTAACAGCAGCAGTCATACTCTCTGCAAGTCAATATGTTTTACCAGATATTAATAATGCTTTCTTGAATTTGCTCGTGAAGATGACAATTTTTGGATTGCTTTACATTCTGCTGTGGATGATTTTTCCAGGTGGGATGCAAGGGACGAAAGAAGTTTTACGCAATTTCAAGAAACTTCGTTCAAAGGAGAAAACTTAGGATTGCGCAACTACTAGAGAGGTTTACCATTTGTCATGCAAGAACAGCAAATACCTTTGTTCTCAATTATTATTCCTACTTACAATCGTCCAGAACAACTTGCTATTTGTCTTGAGTCTATCACTCGTTTGGACTACCCACACCAAAACTTTGAAGTTGTTGTGGTAGATGATGGAAGCAAAACACCATTAGAGCCTGTAGTTGCTCGTTTTCATGAGCAAATTAATCTAACTTTAATTAAGCAAGCCAATGCAGGTCCAGCAGCAGCTAGAAACACAGGCGTTACACGAGCAAGGGGTAAGTACTTAGCCTTCACCGATGATGACTGTGCGCCTGCGCCTGATTGGTTAACAAATTTAGAAGTTCGTTTTGCTACAGTACCACATTGCATGATTGGCGGTCGGACTGTCAACGTCTTGGATAGCAATTTGTATTCCACAGCTAGCCAGGTATTAATTGACTACCTTTACACTTATTACTATTACAAGAGTAGCTCTCATCCGTTGAGCTTTTTCGCCTCTAACAATATGGCTTTACCATCAGACCTTTTCTGGGTAGTTGGTGGTTTTGACACCACCTTTACTCTCGCTGCGGGAGAAGACAGGGAATTGTGCGATCGCTGGTTACACCACGGTTATCAAATGATTTACGCTCCAGAAGTTCGGGTCTATCATGCCCATAAACTGACATTACTCACTTTTTGGCGTCAACACTTCAACTATGGTCGGGGTGCTTTTTGCTTTCACGTCCGCAGGACTTCTCGTACTGATGAGCGCATCAAACTTGAACCACTCAAGTTTTTTTTAAATTTACTCACTTATCCTTTATTGCAAAAGTCTAAACAGCCAGAAATCTTAGTAACAGCAATGTTGATAGTATCCCAATTAGCAAATGCAACAGGTTTTTTTTGGGAACGTTTTCAACAATATCAATTTCCAAAAACATTATCAGATAATTAATTTTTAATATCAAAAAAAGGTAAAAAGAACCAGAAATAAAGCCGAAAAATACCATAATTAAACTTTATTTAATGAGTTCACCGACTTGGTAGCAAAGGATTGTCCCTAACTCGAATACAAACCGAATGGAGAAAGCGATGAAGAAAGTATATTTAATGATTTATGATTTAGGCGCAGGACATCGCAGCACTGCCAACGCTTTGCAAAAAGTTATCGAGAAGCGGCAATTACCCTGGGAAATTCATATAGTCGATGCTTTCAAAGAAATCATTGGGACGACTGCTCCACACAAAGTTTACAATCAAATGATACTCAAAAAAAACTGGGCAAAGATTGTGACTGAGCCCTTATTGGTTCCTTCATTCAAGTTACAAATACGCCTTTATCATTTTGCTTGGTTAGCACGTTTTAAAAGATACTGGCAACAGCATCAGCCCGATATGGTAATTGCATTGCTACCGTATCTCAATCGGCTGATTTATGAAAGCTTGCAGGCAGTGTCACCCGGTGTACCTTTCGCGACGTTTATAACCGATCATGCTGATTGCCCGCCTCATTTTTGGATAGAGAAGCAGGAACAATTCTTAATTTGTCCCACTGAACGGGCGGTTGACCAAGCAAAAAACTTTGGTTATACACAGGAGCGAATCTTCCGCACTTCGGGGGTAGTAATTCATCCTCGGTTTTACGAACCCATAAAGTGCGATCGCCAAATTGAGAGACAACGCCTAGGACTAGACCCAGATTTGCCTACTGGTTTAATCACTTTTGGCAGTCAGGGGTCAAAGGTGATGCTGGAGATTGCCGAGTGTCTGGAGAAATCATCACTAAATCTACAACTAATTTTTATCTGCGGACGCAATGAAGAAATAGCAAACACTCTACGTCGTCAACAGAGTCGCTTACCAAGGTACATTGAAACTTTTACGAGTGAAATTCCTTACTACATGCATCTGTCGGATTTCTTCGTTGGTAAATCCGGTTCTGTAGGTGTCAGCGAGGCTGTGGCTATGAAACTGCCAGTAATTACAGAATCCAATGCTTTCAGCTTATTTCAAGAACGGCCCTCGGCTGTGTGGATTGCAGAGAATGAGATTGGTATTGTAGTGCGCAATTTTCGGGATATTAACCAAGCTGTAGCAAAGCTAATCCAGCCTGAAACTCTGACTCGCTACCGTGCCAACGCCACCGCGATCAACAATAAAGCAGTGTTTGAAGTTGTTGATATTTTGGAAGGAATTATTGAAAAATCCTACTTAGAAACTGTTCAAAAACCACTTCAGGTTTGAGGGTGAGATTAGTCGGGTGAATCCATAAGTTTTCCGGCAGTCCCTTTTCTAGTTTTACTTTTTTGATGCACAACCAAATCAAAAAATAAAGAAAAAATGGCTAACATTCACTACGATGTCATCATTATAGGTACGGGTGCTGGTGGAGGAACTTTAGCACATCGACTAGCACCAAGTGGAAAAAAAATTTTAGTCCTGGAACGAGGTACTTTCCTTCCAAGAGAAAAAGCTAATTGGGATTCAAAAGAAATCCATCAAAATCGACGCTATCGCACATCTGAGACATGGTACGATAAAAACGGCAAAGCTGTGGATCCGATCACGTACTATTATGTCGGAGGTAACACCAAATTTTACGCCAGTGCATTGCCGAGATTTCGCGAACGGGATTTTGAAAAAGTTATTCATGAAGGTGGTATTTCACCAGAATGGCCGTTGAAGTATCGAGACTTTGCCCCCTACTATACCCAGGCTGAAAAACTCTATGAAGTTCATGGTAAGCGAGGTCTAGATCCCAGCGAACCAGAAACCAGTGAAGACTATCCCTTTCCAGCAGTCAGTCACGAACTCTACGTGCAAGAAATCCAAAACGCCTTAAAAGATAAATTCTTGCATCCATCTTATGTGCCCCTTGGTATTAAGTTGAATGAAGTTAATCGTCATTTAAGTGCTTGTATTCGCTGTGATACTTGCGACGGTTTTCCATGTTTAGTTAATGCTAAATCTGATGCCGATATTAACTGTATACGGCCAGCACTCAGCCATGAAAATCTTACCTTACTAACTCAAGCAAAAGTTTTGCGTCTGCATACGAGTGCATCGGGTCGCGAAGTCACGGCCGTTGAAGCAGAAATCGCCGGTCAACATCAAATTTTTTCTGCGGATATTGTCGTTGTCGCTTGTGGGGCAATCAATTCCGCAGTTTTGTTACTCCAGTCTGCTAATGACAAGCATCCAAATGGATTAGCCAATAGTTCTAATCTGGTAGGGCGTAACTATATGTACCACAACAACGGTGTTGTTGTAAGTTTTACACCCCAAAAAAAACCTACGGTTTTTGCCAAGACGCTGGCTATCTATGATTTTTATTGGGGTGAAAAAGATTTTCCTTACCCAATGGGAATCATACATTCGCGGGGTGATGTCGATAAAGATTTACTGACCGCCTATGCACCGCCTTTTATGCCCGGCTTCGTGCTAGAAGCATTAGCAAAACATTCTTTTAGTTGGTGGATAATCTCAGAAGACTTACCAAATATTAACAATCGAGTGCGTGTTAAAGATAACAAAATTGTTCTCGATTGTACAAATAACAATATGAAAGCATTTAATCGTTTAATGAAGCGTTGGATTGAAATATTAAAATCAATCGATAAAGGCAATCAAATTGTTCCGCTTGGGTTATATCTTAAACACCGAATTGGCTTAGAAGGGGTTGCACATCAGTGCGGTACTTGTGTTTTTGGAGAAGATCCAAAAACTTCGGTTCTCAATATTAATTGCCGCACTCATGAGATTGACAATCTTTACGTTGTTGATGCTAGTTTTTTCCCTTCGAGCGCTTCTGTAAATCCTTCGCTAACGATTATCGCGAATGCATTGCGCGTCGGAGACCATTTACTCGAATTGCTCAGATGAGGAGCGTTATTTAAGAATTAACTCTCTTTTGTAATTTTGGGTTGGTAAGAATGAAAACAAAACTTACTATTTGCAGTTGAAAAATTTTTTCCTCAATTTCTAGTCAAATTTGTTTAGCGAGGTAAATTGAAAATTTTACCTTTTTATGTATGGATAAAATAAACATATAGGATTACTATTTGATTTATAAAATACACGTAGGTGGGGCTATGCCCTACATATCTGGGCTTTGTAGGGCATAGCCCCACCTACAAACTTTTTATGGATAAAAGAAACATAGTACGCTCTGTTTTCCCAAATTTATAGTCAAGAAAAAGTTGTTGATATGATTTGAGCAGGATTCATAAGTATGAAAACAATAGCAGGTAAAACAGTAGTTTTGACTGGTGCGCCGGGTGGGATTGGAGTATTTATTGCCCGTGCCCTCGCAAAAGAGCAGGCAACCGTAGTCGGCGTTTCTCGTTCTCACAAAGGTCTGGCTCGAATCTGTGCTGAGGTCGAAACTGCGGGCGGTAAAGGTATAAGTATTCCATTTGATCTCAGCAAAATGGAAGAATTACCTTCCCTAGTGCAGCAGATTCATCAACTTGCAGGTCCGGTCGATATTTTGATTAATAATGCTGCAATAGAAAAATACCGGCCTTTTCAGAACTACACCTTAGAGGATATCCAATCTATATTGACGACTAATCTTCTGGCACCGATGGAGTTAACCCGTTTGGTACTGCCGACCATGCTAGACCGCAATAGCGGCCATATTGTAAATATTTCCTCTGGAGCGGGTAAAAAGGGAGCGCCTTATAACAGCATCTATTCAGCCAGTAAAGCTGGTTTGATTATGTGGTCTGATGCAATACGGCAAGAATTAGCTACTACCAATGTTGGTGTTTCGGTAGTCTGTCCTGGATATACCGATGCTGGTATGTTTCATGTTCTTGACATAACACCACCTAGTGCAGCACGTGTCGCTGAACCAACGGAAGTGGCCGACGCAGTGCTTCAATCTATTAAGCACAACCGGGAGGAAGTAGTGCTGGATGGTGCTGCTTCCAAACTTTTGTTTGCGATTTCACAACTTTCTCCACAATTTGGAGATGCGATTTTTCGGCGGGTGGGTGTGGTAGAGGTGAACCAAAGCTGTGCAGAAAAGCAAATGCAGGTGGAGAATCTTGTCAAAAACTAGGTTACACTCCAGCGTTTGTGAATGGGCAATTCATCAATTCTGAAACTTTAGACAATAATAGACTTCTTGCACGCATTCATGATTGAGGATAATTAACCACAGATGGACAA
>JBHYDF010000144.1:0-22214 GCA_051861145.1 Nostocaceae cyanobacterium | reverse complement strand
CACACACAGATGCCAATGTTTCTAAAATCAGCCGGGGTACTTTAGAGAAGGCGATACCCCCTTCACGGGGGTAGCCCACAAAGCGTGGGCATCGCTCGATATTTAGTCCCGGCGCGATGAATAAGACAGTTATTGATAAATCCCACCTTCCGCACTTCAAAATGCAATACATTTATGTTTCAAATAATATTACTAATATCATTTATATTTTTAAGTGATAATACTGTTACTAGTTGGTAGGCGTGCGATCGCTACATAACGCCCCCAAGTGTAGAGTTAAACGCACGAGGGGGCCTGCCACATTGGGGTTCAGGTGCGATCGCTACTTCGGTGTCATGCTGAAGATTCTGGCTCACGCTCCCAACGCCAATTGAAGTGCGATCGCTCTTTTAATTGCGCTCTCGCATCACGATTGAGTGCGAAATCGTAGCAGGCAACATTGAAGATATTAATTGATGCAATTTTTCACACTCGTGTGTAATGACCTCTCAAAAATACGAACAAACCCGTTCATGTGCAAAATGCGGTTATGAAGAAACGCGATTTCTCGATGAACTAACCGCAGCATTTGAAGAAACACGCGCATGGTCTGAACCTTGTTCCAAATGCGGTTCCACAGATTTTAGTGGAGAAAGTAACGCGCTTCCCCCACTTGATCGCAAACAATTAGAAATTTGGGCTATTAACGACGAGCTTCATTTCTTAGAACAAGACGAAGATTTGATTCTAGCTACTCCAAGTAATTTAGAATTGCTGCTAGAGTTTTTAGATTCTCCTAACACCCATATCTGGCAAAGAAGAACTTTAGCCTCCGCGCTCTACATACTTTGGTACGATGCTTATCCTCAAACGGGTGAAAGCTATCTACGCAATGCCAAATTTGCCGAAAAAGTTGCTCTTGAAATTAATAAACGCACCTCACTGTTTATTGAATTAGGGGCCTCAAAATCTGAAGAATTTGGCGAACCGCTTTGGTATTTAAGCAGCTATGTTAGAGAAGAATTTGAAAAACACAAACTTTAAACATAATACCTATCTAATGTTCATCAAAAAAGCGATCGCTCTGGCAATCGCCTTTACTACTGTTCTAATTCAATGCCTTCGCCAAACTTATGAACTGCTAGAACAAGGATCGGCAGGCTGGACACGCCCGCGCATTGGTAACTCTATCAATAGAGAAGCCATTTGACGAGCGATCGCGGAGCCAACATCACCCCCACATCTAGGGATGGGCGATCGCGTTAGACAATTACATGTCAAAAACCCGTCTCTATCCCAACATCACCCCACATCCAGCGTTACGCGATAAGCGAAGCTTAACGCCTAAAGGCGTATCGCTCTCCACTGATTGCCGAAACGCTCGATGGATATCAGTCGGCGTTAAATTCCCTTAACCCAAGCCGAATATTGTTGATTGATACGAGACTTTACATAACCTGCACGACTAACAAGCAGCAGCAAGCGCACCTCTCAGCGCCAGTTGATTGACATTGGGTAACTGCACCTTCAACTCTTGCAGTGCCAACGATTCTATGATGACAGAACCACGCGCTGCAACAAGCTTTTTCGCTGCCAATAGTTGCGGTGTAGTTGCTTTCTGACCAAAAAAGTCAAGAAAATAGTAAATTTGTTCTATTTCCCCCTCGCTCCTGTGCCACACCTCATGAAGAATTCTGGTTAACCTTGTACGAGTTGCGTGAGGGTGGAAAGCAACTGTAGCGGGTCAACGGGTTTAGCAATGTATGCCCCAAAACCAGCCTTAATCGCTTGCTCTTGGTCTGAGCGCCGGGCAAAACCAGTCAGGGCAAGGGCAGGAATTTGTCCACCCTGCGGTAAGGTTCTGATTCGACGAATCAATTCATAGCCATCCATTTCTGGCATCTCAATATCGCTGATAATCAAATCTGGGAGATTTTCGGTAATGATTTCGAGTGCTTGAGCCGATGAAGTCACAGCAGTTACTTTCGCCCCGTCTTGCTCAAGCAGAAAGCACAAGAGGTCTAAATTGTCTGGCTCGTCATCGACTAACAAAATGTGAATTCCAGTTAACGGAGTCGTTGCTTTTGACGAGGTGGCAATCGGTAATGGTTGGGGTGGATCGTTTCGATTATAATTGCCAATCGGGGCTGTGCTACGAACGGATGTCAGCGCTTCCACTTCGGTTAACAACGGCAGCTTGACCGTAAAGGTTGAGCCTTGCCCAACTCCAGGACTCTCTGCTACAACCGTGCCGCCGTGCAACTCAACCAAATGCCGCACGATCGCTCCTCCTAAGCCCAACCCTCCATACTTGCGCATTGAACTGCCGTCGGCTTGGCGAAAGTGGTCAAAGACGTGCGGTAAAAACGATTGTGCAATGCCAATTCCGGTGTCTGTGACGCGAATTTGGGCTATTCGCGCAGCGTTGACCTGAGTGACGAGCGATAACTCCACCTCGACCCGCCCACCAGTAGGCGTAAATTTGATCGCATTCGATAAAAGATTCCAGAAGATTTGTTGCAAGCGATCGCTATCCCCCATTGCTGGCAGTGAGGATAAACCGTGAAGCTCGATTGTGATGGCTTTAGCTTGAGCTGCAAAATGCACCGTTTCGATCGCTCTGTTGAGCGTTAGCGCTAGATCGACCGGATGAAATTCTAGCTGAAGCTTGCCTTGAATCACACGGGAAACATCTAACAAATCGTCTACTAGCGCGATCTGCTGCCGCACGTTGCGCTCAATGGTTAAGAGGGCTTGGGCAGTTTTGGCAGGCGTAAGCTTGTGCCCCTGAAGCATCTTTGTCCAGCCCAAAATCGGATTGAGCGGCGTTCGCAGTTCGTGGGAGAGCGCAGCTAAGAATTCATCTTTGAGGCGATTTGCCTGGATCAGTTCCTCAGTCTGCTGCTGCAAAGCGGCTTCAGCAATTTTACGATCGCTAATATCCAGTACAGTCCCCGACATCCGGTAGGGTTCACCCCCTGCATCGTAGTAACCGCGTCCTCGCGCCAGCACCCATCGCATTGTGCCATCAGGGTGAAAGGTGCGGTACTCCTGATTAAACTCAGTTTGATCGCGCAGGGCAATGGCAGCCGCATCAAATACTCGTTGCCGATCGTCAGGGTGTAGCGCGTCGATATGCCATTCATACATGACTGGTAAATCGGCTGCGAGTCCGAAAATTTCCTTGCAGCGATCGTCCCAGGTCAAAACCTGGGTCTTGAGATCCCAATCCCAAATTCCCTGTCCTGCGCCTCGAAGTGCTAATTGTAGCCGTTCTTCGCTCGAACGACATAGCTCGGACTCTAGCCGATTGAGAATAACAGCATTGCATCCAATCAGTCCAAGCCAGATGACCACCAGCGACATGACCATCAGCGACAGCCTGAAGTTGGCTTTCATCGTTGCCGCCTCTGGCAGAGCGCTTTTGAGAAACGAGATATCCAGACTCCAGCCAATCAGGACGAAGCAACCCACCAAAATGATAACACCACTGGCAATCCACGCTATTGGTTGACAATCGCCATCGCTGGCAGAAAACCAACTTTTTAAGCCTGCAAATAAGGGCGTTTGCTGCATCCTGCTCATTGCTGTTGTCTTCCTTTGATTAAATTAATAATGGCAGCAACTAGCACTTCTGGCTCTACGGGTTTGGTGAGGTGTTGCCCAAATCCTGCCAGCAACGATCGCTCTTGATGGGTCGCACTGGCATAGGCACTCAGCGCGATCGCGGGAATTTGTCCGTCTGGATGCTTACGCATTTGTTGCACTAATTCATAACCATCACCTCCTGGCATCGCAATATCACTGACTAAAATATCGGGTTTGAACTGGGTTAACACCTCCAGCGCCTCAATAGCCGTCGTTGCCGATTGCACAAGGGCTGCATGATTTTCTAAAACACAAGTAATCAGGTCGATCGCATCTGGCTGATCATCGACGACGAGAACGCGAATTCCAGCTAGAGAACCTGCGTCAGAAACAACCGGAGTGTCGTCAAATGGGTTTTGCACGAGCGCTTTAGGCACTGGCAATCGTACCGTAAACGTTGCCCCCTGTCCTTGGCCTGGGCTTGACGCCACGATTGTACCACCGTGGAGTTCGACCAAGTGTTTGACAATCGCCAACCCTAGCCCCAATCCCTCTTTTGACCCCCTATTCTTCTGACCCTGCACAAATCGCTCAAAGATTAACGGCAAGAATTCGGCACAAATGCCAATGCCTGTGTCGCTGACGCAAAGTTGTACTTGAGAATCGACTTGCTCTAGTCGAACGTCAAGGCGCCCCCCAAAAGGGGTGAACTTAATCGCATTGGTAAGAAGATTCACCACGATTTGCTGTAAGCGGTTAAAGTCGCCAGAAATTTGCGGCGTGAGCGTGAGTTGAGTTTCGAGCTGAATCTGTTTGGTTTGTGCCATTGGGCGCACAATATTTAATGCGGCTTCGATCACCTCGACCAGGTTCACGGTCGCCACATCGAGATGCAACGTGCCCCTGACCATGCGGGAAATGTCGAGCAAATCTTCAACGAGTTGCACCTGGGCTTGGGTGTTGCGGCAAATCGTTTCGAGTGCCTTTGCTGTCGTTGCCTGATCAAACTTGCGAGGGGAGCAACAGTTTCGCCCAGCCCAAAATTGAGTTGAGGGGCGATCGCAATTCGTGAGCCACCACTGCCACAAACTCGTCTTTACTGCGGTTAGCGGCTTCGGCTTCTTCACGGGCAATCCGTTCACGGACGAGGAGTTGTTCGCGTTCTTGTTCCCATTGTTTGCGATCGCTAATATCTAATACAAAGGCGACACCGCGATCGCGTGTTCCGGGTAGGAAGGCACAGCCAAGCAGAATGGGAATGCGGCTACCATCTTTGCAAATGTATTCTTTCTCTACGGGCGAATATTTGCCAGTGGTTTGCAGAATCTGGAATTTTTGGGCATCTAATTCGTGGTATTCGGGTGGCGTAATGTTATGATAGTAAAGCTCTCCCGCATGTATTTCTTCACGGCTGTAGCCCGTCATGCGGAGGAAGGCATCGTTAGCATCGGTGATTTGCCCTTCTGTGTTCCAAAAGAGGATACCGATGAGGTCAGACTCGAATACGCCTCGGAAAAGGGCTTCGCTTTGTTTTAAGGCTGACTCCGCCTGCTTGCGAGCAGAGATATCGCGAATCACCGCTTGGGCGGCTGGCTGACCTTGGTAGATGAGGGGAATGGCTGCAATTTCGCCATCAACAATCCTTCCGTCTAAGCGAAACAATTTTTCTTCAATCAGCCCAACCGCCTGATTTTCCTTGAGTTGTTGAATGCGCGTTCTGACAATTTCTCGATACTCTGGATGGATAAACTCAAGGACTGATTTTCCAAGCAACTGTTCAGGACTGTCTGCACCAAAAAACGTTAACGCTGCTTGGTTGACAAAAACAAATTTTCCTTCGCTTTGAATGAAAATTCCATCCGGGCAGAGTTCTACCAACTGTCGATATCGTTCCTCACTCTGGCTAAGTGCTGCTTCTACTTGCTTGCGCTCTGTGATATCTTGTACCATCACATTTATCCCCAGCAGCTGACCATCTGCTGCTTTCAAGGGATAGTAGCTAGTCAAAAAGTCGCGTTCGACATCTGGCAGTCCAGGTGTTGCAGTGTGTATTTCCAGATTTAGTAGTGGCAATCCTGACTGAAGCACTTGTTGAAAAATCGGTTCTAGTTTTTCAACAAGTTCTGGGATTACCTCATGTATGGTTCGCCCGATATGTTCCGACACTGGCAAACCGTTGATTTGTGCTAAACGTTCGTTAATGCGGACAAACCTCAGCCCTGCGTCGTGGAAGGACAGCCCAATGGGAGCGGTAGCGTAAATCGCTTCGAGTTCTGCAAGTTGCCGGAGTGCTGTTTCCTCACTTTGGCGCAGGGCTGATTCTGCAATTTTGCGCGAGGTAATGTCTTGTTGAACCGCAATCAGGTGGGTTTTGTGATTGATATTTAGTGCGTTGATGCAAACATAGGTAATAAATGAAGTTCCGTCTTTCTTGCGATTATTTACCTCCCCAGACCAAGTACCGTGGCTTTTTAGCGTTGCAAGCAGTGTACTGATAAATTGGTCATTTTCTGACGGTGGCAGGTCGTTAAGTACTTGCACGGGTTGACCAAGCAGTTCTCCCCGTTCGTAGCCGAACATGCGATCAAACGCCGGATTGGTGAGAGCGATGATGCCGTTTTCGTCTGCCATCACCACCCCTTCTGCCATGTTTTCTAGCACACAGGCTTGGATTTGTAGGGCTGCCTCTTTTTGCTTGCGCTCAGTAATATCGAATGCCACACCAGACAGCCGCACAGCCCTACCGGATTCATCAAACGTGATTCGTCCCTTGTCTAATACCCACCACACAGAACCATCCGGTTGTAACATGCGATGTTCGGATTCGTAGTCTTTTTCACTCGACAGTGCAGTTTGCAGATCTGCCAGAAAGCCAGAGCGATCGTCTGGATGAACCATGTTCAACTTATCGTTGAATCTGCCAACAGGGATATTAAATCCCAATCCTGGTGTTTCACCCACGCTGCGAGAGCGGTAAACTTGGTCAGTGAGGATGTCCCAGGTAAAGGCAGTCATGTTCGCGGAATCTAGGGCGAGGGAGAGTAGTTCCTCACTCCGACGCAGTGCGGATTGTGCTTGTTTGCGTTCAGTAATGTCTGTAACTGTACCAATCCACTCTCGCACATTGTCAGTAGCATCCAGTATGGGTACGCCACGCACGTAAACATAACGGTAGTTTCCGTCGCGGTGCAAAAGGCGGTATTCAGCTTCACAAGGTTTCTTCTCCTGTAGCGCCCTTGTCCAAATTTCGGCTGTGGGTTGACGGTCATCTGGGTGAACAGCATCCACCCACCCCCAACCTGTGTACTGCTCTGGCGTTTGTCCGGTAAACGTCTCCCATTCGGGTGCTGACACAATTGCACCATTGGCTTGTGCAAGAAAGACAATTGAGCAAGTTACTGTTACAAGAGAACGGTAACGCTGTTCACTCTCAAAAAGAGCAACTTCTACCTGCTTTTTCTCAGTGATATCCCGCCATGCTGCAACAAAACCATCACCTAATTTTGTAATGCGGATGTCAAAGGCTTTAGTCAGATGTTGCTGATCGTAAACATCTGAGTAAATCAGGGATTCTTTAACCAACGTTTCGCCCGTCTCCACCACTTGACAGTATTCCTCAAACAGCCCACTTGAGCGATGGACAGGTAGTAGCTCACAAAGTCTGAAGCCAATCTGCTGTTCCTTCGTCATCTGGTTGCTTTTGCAAGCGGCTGCATTGACATAATCAACGCGAAAGTCTATAATTATACCCGACTCATCCCGAATGGCAGAATAAATCCCAAAACAGTCGAGCATATTCTCAACAGACGTGTGGAATAGCTTTTCACTCTGTTGCAATTGCTGCCGCAACTCGGCATTTTCAATCGCACATCGCATTGCCTGCCGTAGCGAGTCTGGCGTAGTTCGTTCCTTAACTAAATAATCCTCTGCTCCACTTTTGATCACCTGAACCGCGATCGCTTCATTCCCATGACCCGTTATCACCACTACGGGTGGGAAGTTGTCATTAGTCTGTGCTTTCAGTTGTGCTAAAAACTTCAAACCATCAAGGTCTGGCAGCCAAAAATCTAATAAAATCCCATCTATTTTTTGCGTTTGACACAATGCCAGCCCAGCTAAGCCTGATTCTGACTCTAAAATCGTGTAGGCAAAGTCTGGGTCTTTTTGCAGATACCGCCGATAAATTTCCCTGTCTTGAGGAAAATCATCAACGATTAAAACTGTTCGTTGTTGTAGTGCCATAACGCCAAAATTTTCTGCCCGCGAGATTTATTCATGTTTATACGCTGCCTGTGCGTCCCTCTCAAGTATAGTGTTAAGATATGTCGAAAGAGATTTTCACGCCTTCTATCTCACGGCGTAGATAGCCGTGGAAAAAACCGCACTTGTTGTCCGCATCTAAAGAAACTTCGATGACATCTACAAGGTTGACTGGCGCAATTTCCAAACGCAGATTCCTTTAATCATGCGCATCGCGCAGTACTCCAAGTGCTGTGCGTTCGCAGTCTGGTAAAATTTTTAACTAGTTATAGCTTCGCTCCCTTGGGAAAAACCTGTCCAAAATTGCCCAGCCTTGGTCACGAGGCGGTGTTTTACCGCTGAAAAAATAATTTTTTAGCGGTAAAACCGCCTCGTGACCCCCCTCGCACTCATGCTATCCTACTTAATTATTTGATGAAGGCTGGGCAATTTTGGATAACTTTATGAAAGCCCGCCAAATTACCCCGAATTGGAGATTCGCTACAAAGTGTGTTCCTTTGAGGAACCACTTTGTGGGGGTGGGTATCGCCTGTTTTCCAATGCATGAAACATGGTTTGGAATTAGCCTGCTATTGGTTACAAATGCGGTCTGGTCTACTAAAAGTAAAGTTTAGTTAAAGCATGATTTTCCCTCATCTAGTAGTGATAATTTATTAGTAGAAGCTTTCTAGCTTCTACGGCAGATTTAACAGCCATTCGTTCAATTTAGTTAAGAGGTAAAAACGCTGTTTGATTTCAATCTGTCTCGTCAACTAACAACAACACCCAACTCGAAAGCTGATATTTCCTCCCTGTAGTAAATGGGGGCGCTGTAACTGATTATTCAATCAGTACAACCCTGAATAGTATGATCAATCAGAGGAAATCACGCTTGCAAGTAGAAGCTTGGGTGTTGTTGTTTTTAAAAGATAGAAATTACATCGGATAGTGCCATCTCCATTACACTTATTAAAAATAATAATAGCGCCAACCTAAATACAGGCAGGCGCTATTGCTTTATTTCAACTCAGGGATAAAATATAGTGTGATAAATTCCCTGAGATTTAGTAGAAATTAAGCACAATTTAATTGATTACACAGCACACGTATTGAGGCTAATTTGCATCCAAGCGTAGAATTTTAGTCTACATAGTCAGTTGTAATTTCAGGCTCAAAGCGTGTTATTTGAAGTGATTGGACGCTGACCATCTATGTCAAGAGTATCTTTAACTTGATAATTACTCTTAACAATTGGACGCTGACCGTCTATGTCGAGAATATCCTTAACCTCTTTTTCACTTGGATCAACCGGACGCAAGCCGTCTATAGCCAGCATTTGATGATCCTGAAAATTGCTCTTGGCAATCGGACGCTGACCATCTATGTCAATTATTTCTGATAATTGAAAATCGCTCTTAGCAATTGGACGTTGACCATCTATGTCGAGGATGTCTTTAACCTCTTTTTCACTTGGATCAACCGGACGCTGACCATCTATGTCAATTGTTTTAGAAATTTGTTTTTGTTCCTTAGATGATGCAACAGTTCTTATGTTTGCTTCTGTACCTGTTGTATTCCCAGCAGAATTATTTGTAGAGAATTCAACTTTATCTGTGTTATCCATGCGCAGTAGCTTGTCCTTCCATAAAAGAGTGCTATTGGCTTGCTAACTGACTAAGATACTTGGGTGGAGCCAAAAAACTCTCTACCACAACACAGAATCTGCCTCCTCCTTGAGAGTGATTTAAACAAATAAGTCTTAAGGCAGAGAAAAAGGAATACTAGCCGTAGTGCAGAACGTAACTGTTGCCAAACCAAACAGCTAACACTAACAGTAACGTAACTAATAGCTAACTACTAAAACTATTCCAAGGGATGTGGTTTGATAGCCCATCCTTGACTATCCTTCTATTAATTACCATTGCTTTAGACAGGGTGAATTATGGAAACCCAAGTACAACAACCAGGATACGTAGATAGTCATTCTCCAGATAGAATGCAAGAAATACAAAAGGTAGAATCAGAAAATTTGCCTGCGCTATCACCTACTAACAACTCTAATTATCAATTGAAGTTAGCTGGTCAAAAAATTTCTTACTTTTTGGCGTCACTACCCGAATACATAGGCAGGTTTTTTCAAGAATATAAGCTGCCGGTTATTAGTTTTACTTTGCTTGTAGTAGCAGTTGTTACTCTCAGAATATTGGTTGCATTACTGGATGCTTTGAATGATATTCCACTGTTTGCTCCATTTTTGGAGATGGTTGGAATTGGTTACACAATTTGGTTTACTTTCCGCTATCTTCTCAAAGCTTCCACTCGCCAAGAATTAGCAGCAGAAATTCGCTCGTTTAAAGAACAAATTTGGGGCAGACAAGAGTCAGAAACTTTAAGCTAACCACAGCATGGTAGTAAATAAAAAAGTTTTTTGTTTTGCCATGTATGCTCCCATTAAGTATTTGTGGTCAAGTAGAAATCGGTTTTTTACTTGACTATTTTACAGAAGTATAGGTTCTTGTACCAATTCATAACACCGCACCATCTAATTCAGGGTCAAAGGAAATATGATGAACAATCATAAACTAGCTTCGCTTCCAGCAGCAGTATTTCTTTCGGCATTGCTAACAGTCCCGCTACTTAGTAGCTGCGGTGGAGGTTCCCAAAATGGTGTGTCGCTACCTCCGGTTGACGATACTGTTGGTAGAAATGTAAATAATCCTGCTCCCGTAAATCAACCCCAAGCTAGAAGAGGATTAAGTACACAGCAGAAAGTGGCAATCTTAGCGGGAGCCGCTGCGCTTTACTACCTCTATAATCAGCGAAAAAATGCTCAAGGAACAGGACCACAGGGAAAATACTACCTTTCTAAAAACGGGCGTGTTTACTATCGTGATAACCAAGGTCGCGCTCACTGGGTTACGCCGCCACCAGAGGGTATTCGTGTTCCAGAAGAACAAGCACGACAATACCGTGACTTTCAAGGATATAACAACAGTCCTACAGGGCGCGACTTGACGGGGTTGGGTCAAGCTCCTGTTCCGACATATTAACTGTTGCAAACTTGACAAATCGATGACCGTTTGAGAAGAATTATTTGCGTTGGAAGTTTAGTGAAATAAAGCTTTAGGAGAGACGAATGAATTTATTGGAAAAAATCTTCGGTGACACCCAGGTAGCAGAAAATGAATACCGCGATTTTATTAACCGCTACGAGCAGGGCTTACCTTATGAGGGTTACTCGGATGAGGAAGTTTTAAACCGCTATCAGCAAGTATCTAGACAGTTACCCCCTGACCTTTATCAGGAATCTGCACAAGAAGCTTTTAGTCGCATGTCACCACAAGAACGGATGCAGTTTGGTCAATATCTTCAACAGCAGACACGTTCTTCAAACTTGAATTTCCCCGATCTAAACCAAGATGGTATAGATGATCGCTTTCAAGACCCAAATTATCTTGCCCAAACCACAGGTCGCCTTCACCAGCAACAACCAGATATGCTCAGTCAAATTCTCAGTGGTGCTACGGGAAGCTTTATGGGTGGTCAAAGTGGTAACATTTTCAGCAATCCATTCGCCAAGGGAGCAATGGCTGGTATAGCGGCTCTAGCTGTCAAGAAGTTGATGGAAGGAGACAGAAATTACGGGCAGTATGGTAACATCCGCTCAGCCAGTGAAGATCCATATGGAGATCCTGCTGAAGAAGGGCAGTATGGTAATGTCCGCCCAGCTAGTGAAGACCCCTATGGAGATCCTGCCGATTACGGACAGTATGGTAACATCCGCCCAGCTAGCGAAGACCCCTATGGAGATCCTGCTGACCAGCAGTACCGTTGGTAAAACATCTAATATTACCCACATCTGGGGTTGATCATTGCCCTGCCAATTCCTTTTGGTAATATGCGAAGCAGCGATCGCTATTGTTGTCATCTGTCTTGGCTTGATTGAAAAAGACGGGCTGATAATTGCAATCACTAGTCTAATTGCCGGCATCACTGTGGCACTTCTATTGTTAGTCCTGTAGCGTGCGTCCCCCGTGCCTTCTCCGTTCGGATTGATTATTTCGTACTGTCCGCTTATGGGAGTGCTTGAGCCACTTGTGTACAAGGTGGATTGTTGCCCCTTAATTGCCGATTCCGACATTAAAAGTTCAGTCGCAGCACGCTGAATCGGAGATTCGGTTCTTTGGTTCCCTTAAGGAACCTATCTTGGCACTGACGGGGCGCGATCGCTTTTAAGTCCATCCAGAATAGAGGGACTTGAAAAGTAGTCTAGAAACTGCTCTTCGCCCGGATGGTGTGAACAACAGACACAGGATCGACTGATAAAGCTTCACCAAAAACTTTTCTTTGCCAATCGCTGACCGAAACAATTCAAAATTCAAAATTCAACGCCCGCAAAATTGAAGATTAAGAAATAACCAATTTTGAATTAATAAATTTAGGTTTCAAGCCCCTAAATTAAATTAGGTCAAAGGGAAAAAGATTTTTGACAAGACACGTAGTGCGAGGAAAAAAGCGTCCTAATCTCTACGCCCCTAAATTAATTTATGGGGATTGTAATTTTGCTCGGTTGAATTTTGAATTTTGAATTTCCCCGAAGGGGTTGACAATTACTTCCCAAGCATCAAACTGACAATGTGGAACTTGCTCTAATATTGCTGATAAACCCATTTGAGCAAGAGCATCTTACCCACTAGTACACCGAGGCGAAAATAAAGCTATCATTCTCAATCAGCGAAATCCGGAACAAGAGGCTTAAGGAGTGATTGCCATCACCGACAGCTTGCGACCACGCGCGTTATTTTTGACAGTTAGGTGAATAAAGAACTCTAACATCAATCCGAGGACGTAGCACCATCTCCCGCGTCCTCTTTTTTTTATTAGCACCTCATGATAGTGCATGACATGAAAAAATGTCAATAAGTACAAATGTCACTCGCGAGCGAGTGACTGGTCACTCGCTTGCGGACAATTCAAAATTCACGCATTCAACGCCCGTAAAATTACAATCCCCATAAATAATTAAAAGGGAACTCTTAACTCTTAACAGAGGGAAAGGGCGACAGTAATGCGCGACCCCAACCCAAACAGGCAACAATAACTCCGATGGGGTATTAAACCCCGTTTGTCGGGAACTCTTAACTGTTAAGAGTTAAGAGCTCTTGAGTTCCCTCTCTGGATAAATAATGGGGCGCAGAAATTGGACGCCATATTGAACTCCCACTACGTGGGTCGTAAAAAATCTTTTTTCCTTTGACCTAAAGAAATAATGGGGCTTGAAACCTAAATTTATTAATTCAACAGCAGTTTGTTTCTTAATCTTCCATTTTGAATGGGTGCGGGCGCCCTCATGCGTGAATTGTTTTGGTCACTTCCCCAGTCAGAATATCAACGTCTGTGACTTTCACGTAATGATAGTGGTTAATTCCATGTGCTATTGTCTGCTGTGCTTTCACGTCTTGTGCGGATAAATATTGCCGCTTGTAATCACGAAAATTCTCAAGTGATGGAACCACCATCATACCAGTCAGCTGATCGTAGTAGCTACCATCTGGGTTTATTTTTGTTTTGCGAGTCTGTTTAAATGCTTTAGCTTTGAAGATAGTTCGTTCATCCTCACCCAGATGTTGGCTTTTTGAGTTTTTTGAAGTCTCATTCGTACTACCAACAGCACTATCGCTGCACCTGGTTAGATAAAGAAGCTGTTCATCATTCGGGTTAGGCTCCCTAATTTTACCTGTAGCCAGTGAATAAACTGTCATTTACCTACCCTCAATCTACTGGTTTTCAATAATGTCGAGATTAGGTATCGTTTTTCTTCTGTCTTACTGGCTAATTTAATGGTTTCTCAACATACCCTTGGTCAGATATTGTACCTGCTGTTTCTCCCCCAATTTGAATTTTGCTCCGTTGAATTTTGAATTGTTTAGTCCGGTGTTAAGCGGTTTGCGTTTTTTGTTCAGACTGCACCCAAAACTTTTAAACATGCATCTACTAATTTTTCACACACAGATGCCAACGTTTCTAAAATCAGCCGGGGTATCTTAGATGTGGGCGATCACTCGCTTAACAACCTTCTGTTAGGATTGCACTGTACACGAATGCCTGGGCGATCGCGAATTGAGTGATGCGCCATTTACTGTGAGTGGGTGCGCTAAGAGCGAAGCGATTACGCCCTTGTTGCGTATCGCGAATTATAAAGCTACAACTCCGGAATGCCTTTTTAGCTTTGGGCAATGCCGGGCAGATACCAGAAGACAACACCACGCTCGCAACAGCAGCAATCAGAATAACTTGAATGGCGTCAGTTAAATTAAAAGTCATTTTTGTTACCTAGATTCTCAATTCATCGAAGAAGGGAACTCTTAACTCTTAACGGGGAACAGTGTTCCTTGTTTCCCATTCCCTCTTTGAGAATAAGAGACCCCCACTTCTATAGGTGGTACACTTGATTATAAGTATAAATTTTTACTTGTGTTCCGGTTAAGAATTCCCCGTTCCCTTTACAAAGACTGCCCAAAAATGGAAATAGCATGTACACAGTGAAAATCAATGAGTAAAATCACCAAAATTAAGTGATATTTATTTTGCATATAAGCAAGCTATTTGCTTGATAATTGCAGAAGTTTAGCTCAAAAGACAAAAGCCTAAAAACAACTGCAATCGCATCTCTATCAGGCTTTTCAAGCTGAGGTATCCGCCTCATGAATCATCAGGGAAGCAAAGAGCGTATCTAAAATCATCGGCTAGACCAAAGAGCGTGTGATATCGTGTCGATTAACACGCTTTTTGGGTTCTTACTCTATGAGGACAAAATGGCATCAGGGTATCAAAGATGAAAACCGCAATCATATTTTCTGCCATTGTTGCACCTGCTTTGATCGCTGGTCTAATTTTCTGTAAATTGCAGCACAATTTTACCCCGTGTTCCTCCCTGCTCTAGACGCTGATGTGCCAGAACGACCTGATCCCAAGACAATACTGAATCAATCACTGGGCGAAGCTGATGACGCTCGATTAGTTTTGTCAAAGCCTCTAATTTTGCTCGGTACTGGGGTGAAAGAACAAAATGAATCGTCAGATTCTTGCCCCATGCTTCAAGAAGCGATTGCGGTATTGCAATGTCTACAATGCTTATAAGCCTACCGAAGGGACGAATGATTTCTAGACTACGCTGAATTGTTTCTCCGCCAATCGTATCTAGAACTAAATCCACACCCAGTCCATTTGTTTCTTGACGAATGACTTCTACGTAATCTTCATTTTTGTAATCAATCACTCGATCTGCGCCCAGTTCTGTCACGAAATCTCGGTTTCTAGAACTACACGTCGCAAAAACGTATGCCCCTGTCGCTTTGGCGAGTTGAACTGCGATCGAACCAACTCCACCCGCACCCGCATGGATGAGAACTGTTTCACCAACTTGTAGATTGCCCCTAGTCACTAGACAATCCCAAGCAGTTCCGCCTGCAAGCGGAAAAGAAGCTGCTTCAATGTGCGATAGATTTGCAGGCTTCAATGCAACAATCGCTGCATCAGCCACATGATACTGAGCGTAGCTACCGAATTCTCCAAAAACTTGCGGCGAGTAATAGACGTTATCTCCCACCTTGAAATCAGTCACAGCTTCGCCAATTGCCTCAATCACCCCTGAAACATCGACTCCAAGGATAGCGGGTAATCGAACCAGTTCCTTGTAATCACCACGACGAGTTTGGTAATCGACCGGGTTAATCGAGGTCGCACAAACTCGGACTAACACCTGATTCGCCTTCAGTGTTGGTATGGGAACAGTTTGAATCTCAAACTTCTCAGCATCACCAAACGCAGTTAATACGGCTGCTTTCATAGATTCCATCTGTGACAACTCTCCTTGATTTAGAATAAACAGTGACGGGATACAGAAATATCCCTCGTGCATTGATTGACACGATCTGGTCAAAATTCTCTATCGATTGTTCGTGCAGCGGTTTAACAGCAAGATCGATCCCAGCATTGTTAAAGGCACAATCGAGTTTGCCGTAGGTGGCGACCGCTTTCTGCACCAAGGCTTGCACGTCCGCTTCACTTGATACATCCGATCGCACAAATAAGCACTCCGCTCCAGTATCGCGAATCAGAGCCGCAGTTTTTTCAGCTTCTGCATCGTGGATGTCGGAGAACACTACTTTTGCACCGGCATTAGCGAATGCGATAACTTCGTTAAGCTTCGCTAACGCAGTGGCTCGACCAATGCCCGATGCTCCTCCTGTTACTAAAGCCACTTTGTCTTTAAGCATCATAATAGTTACCAGTAATTGACGCGGCACAGAGTGCGAAGTCCGTTCGCTCCGTGAAGCGCGTGGTTAGTCCGCTCCTTGTGAACTACGGAAGCGAACAGATCTCCATACTTTGAATCAGTCCATGCTCAATGGTGAAACGATGTCCCACATGCTCATCGGCAAGGATCGCTCCAGCCAAGTCGCGTACAACCTGATGCACCTCAACTAGGATACGTCCGTCATCCTCCAGGTGGAAGATCGTCGGCTCCACATGCCCGTCGATCTCGCTCCATTGCTCCGTCCAATAAGCGCGGACTTCCTCCGGTCCATGGACGAATCCACCCTTAAACGCTCTCGGCCAAACCACGTCGGGAGTCATAAGGGCAAGAGCGGCATCGATGTCTCGTGCGTTGAAGGCGGCGTAAGCTGCGTGCAGCATCTCGATTTCTGGTGCAGGTTGATTTGACATAAAGCAGATGGTTGAGGACGAGGGTAATGTTCCGGGCAGTATAGCATCATTTCCACGTCGCGGCACTCCAAAGCCGGGGTATTGGGCGGACATGACGAGAAAAGTCATCAGACCGCCCATATAAGATCGGGTCGTTTCCGTAACCGCGCTACGAACGAAGAAATCTGCTAATTGGTTCATGATTCGATCTCTAATATTGATGTGACTGTTGCTCCCTTGTTCGAGTTAGTTTAATTGCGATCGCTTGCTAGATGAATGCTTTAGAGTTTTACGGCTTCAATAATACTGAGCATTGAGGGTGTTTGAATTACTCGCGTCAGTTCAAAGCCACTAGATTGCAACAACGATCGGTATTCTTCTTTGGTGCGTTCTCGTCCACCTGTCATCATCAGCATGAGTACGTCAACAAACTTTCCTAAAGAAGGTTGATTACCAGGTGGAAGAATGCTTTCGACAAGCAGTAACTTGCCATGCTCTGGCATGGCTTGGTGACAATTTTTCAAAATGAGTAAGGATTTTTCATCATCCCAATCGTGAATGATGGCGCGCATTAGATAAACATCACCTCCCGATGGCACAGATTCAAAGAAATTCCCAGCAACGGGTTGAATATTATCGTCTACACTGACAGTCGCAATAACTTCGGGCAGATCGAACAGAATACCCTTTATATGGGGATGCGATCGCACAATTGTAGAAATTAAGCTGCCCTGAGATCCACCCACATCTACAATCGTATTGAATTCAGAAAAGTCATAGGTTGCCGCAACGGCTTGCGAAACTGGAGTCAACATACCTGTCATTGACTGAGAGAAAATCCAACCGACTTCAGGATTTTGAGTATAGTAATCCCAAGCCGACATTCCAGTTGCGGCATCAAACGCAGTTTCACCTGTTCTTAAGCTATGTAGTCCATTGCTCCATCCTAAAAAATGGTCATCTCCCATCTCTGACAGCACAGTATACCGCATTGAGTCAGGACGATCGCTCTTGAGCATTGCAGCTAAAGGAGTCAGAACAAAACATCGATCTGAAACTTCGGTAAAGATGCCGATACTGGCTAAAGCACGTAAAAGTCGATAGAGCGATCGCGGTTCGGCATTTGTTGCGACTGCAAGTTGAGCGATGGTTTTCGGGCGATCGTCAAACACATCAGCAACTCCTAACTCAGCAGCAAGATAGATCGATCGAGCAATCCAAAAGCCACCGATCAGATCGAGCATCTTTTCTTGGGGAGTAACTTTTAATGTTTCCATTGTTTTTCTCTTTGTAATGTTTAAGATTTAGATATGTATGTGCGCTTGGCATACCAAGCATGAATCAGCAGAGACTGGAAGAACAATACAGGTGTATCAAATCCGCTTGATGCAATAATGGCTTCAATTTCCTGCGGCGGTAGCACGGCAGCTTCCTTCCCGTAGGTACTGATAATCTTTTCAATGGCTCGATTTCATGATTTTTCCTTTCTTTAAATATGACGATCGAGTTAGCCGACGGGGAATTAATTCCCCGTCTCACATATCAAGTCCATTTTAATGGACTGAAATTCTTACACAGTCGTCTTTAGACGACTTTATATATGAGGCAGCGATTTAAATCGCTGACTATCTATCTCAAGGGTACTGAGTTCCAATGCTTGAATTCTTTCAGATTCTTACAACGATTTATCAGATTCTTATGGTGGTAGCTGAACTTGTTTCGGGATCGTTAGAGTTAAATCGATCGCGATCGCCCTACTTCTCAATTCATACAAATGCGATCGCAACACTATCCACAGACATCCCAACATCAATTTTGGTATTTTATGATTAACCTATTGCCCACCAATAAAGCGATCACTAATATATTTATATTAAATCTATTTCAAATTTGTCAGATTCTTATGATTAAAGGCGTATCTGCTTTGGAGTTATTCCAGTCAATCGCTTAAACTGTTGCGTCAGATGACTTTGACTGGAGAAGCCCACTTGTAAAGCAATATCCGCGATAAGCGAAGCTTAACGCCTTTAGGCGTATCGCTAAATCCGTTTTCGACAATAACGATTTCGCCCGTTTCACTCGCTGTTCGATCACGTACTGATGGGGAGAAGTTCCCATAGCACGTTTGAACAAACTGGCAAAATAAGTCGGACTGATGTTGATGACTTTGGCAATTTGAAAGAGTGATAAATCTCGGTCGAGGTGAGCGTGAATATAGTCAATTGGTTGTGTTACAAAAAAAATCGATCTAAAATTTTGGTAAAGCTATAGCGCCATTCTTACCTAGGACTTACGCATTGACAAAATTTTGATTGTGTAGCTTATCCCATAGTAGACATAAATCACCTCAACTAAGTAGGATTTTGAACTAGCGAGGATATAAGTCCTTCTACTTCTTATATAGGTGTAAGTGAAATCAACTTATGCACTGGCGGAAGATGGAACGTGGATTGTAGATAGCTGAAAAATTTTGCAGATCCAGTGCAATTGATCGGCAGATACAGACAATGCTTTCCTCACGAGCGCGCACGTTATGCATAATGCGGTCTTTTTGTAGAGTGCGTAAGTCCTATTACCAACGATTTATCAAATTCTTATAAAGAAGGGCGAATCTGCTTTGGAGTTACTCCAGTCAATCGCTTGAACTGTTGAGTCAGATGACTTTGGCTGGAGAAACCTACTTGTAAGGCAATGTCTGCAATCGCCAAATCCGTTTTTGACAACATCAATTTTGCTCGTTCTACTCGCTGTTGAATCACGTACTGATGCGGAGAAGTCCCCATAGCACGTTTGAACAAACTAGCAAAATAAGTCGGGCTGATATTGATGACTTTGGCAATTTGAAAGAGCGATAAATCGCGATCGAGGTGAGCGTGAATATAGTCAATTGCTTGCTGCAACTGGGTACGAGTTAAGCTTTTATTCTCTAATTTAATAATTTGTGTAACGGTAGAATAGTGTCGCAGCAAATGAATGACTAACGCTTGAGTTAACGATTCGACATATAATCGTCCCATTATGCCACCTGATCGCAATTCAGCTAAAAGCAGCATGGCGATATGATGAAGCTGTAAATCTGGCTTAGCGAAACAGTTTACGAGGTCGAGCCTTTGTGTATCAATTTCGGATGCTTGGGCAACTTGTTCGAGCAAATCCGGTTTTAAGCAAATGTGTAGCGGGCAGCAAACGTTACCTTCGTGCCGACACCAGTAGCTCGGTTGTCCAGCAGGAACCAAGATGCTGTCCCCCTTTTGAACGATTGATTCATGCAAGCAATTATCGCGTTTCTGGATCAAAGAGGCGGGACGACCCAGGGGTAAGTTGAGCCAATGATCTGATATGGCGGGAAGTTCCATTTCAAAGGATGACGTTGAAGAACATTGGCACTGCTCAACCAAAATACCATTCCAGCCTTGTTGCCGACTGGATAACACCGGAGGTTTATTCAACCGTTGGCTGAGTTCGAGCGGACTAACAAAGTTCCCCGTCACAGATTTTGTTTTCAGCATTTGACTGATTTAGTTTATTTAATGCTACTTTTAGATTGGTTATGTCGCTAAAAAATCTTAAGGATTTTGTTGATATTTTTCAAAAAGCGATTGGGCAAAGCCCACGCTACACGAACGCTTATTTCAAATTTTCCCTCGCCCAGCGGACATTGTTTTCTCGACCAAGGTTTGAACCTCTGCTTCATTGGATATGTCCGAGCGCACAAAACTTGCATTCCGCTCCTGTATCGCGAATCAGCGCCGCAGTTGCTTCGCCTTCTGCATTCCGTCTACCTGAGAACACCAATGAGTGCGCCAGCAGCACCCATTGCGATCGCAGTGGCTCTACCAATGCCCGATGTTCCTCCAGTCACTAAAGCAACCTTATTTTTAAGCATCATAATATTTACCTCTTGTTGTTGTAAAACCAGTTGTATTGACTTGAGTGTAATGACTTTCAACGCTCAACTTCTTTGGTGATTCTTACAATGATTTGTCAGATTCTTATGGTGAAGGACGCACCTGCTTTGGTGTCATTCGAGTTAGGCGTTTAGAGCGTTAAGTCAGAATGTGTTTGAGTAATTTATGTGTTGCAAACTGCTCAAACGTAGTCGGCGTCAATGCTTCAGGTGTTCGTGCCTCCTTGACTTATTTGGTTCAGCAATTTGTTATGGGATCGTGCAACACCCGGCTCGTTAATTGCGCCAGCGATAATCCACAGGTACCCAGGTATAACCCTTATCTGCTGCACGGATGTGCCCCACTCCTGGAAAGGGCAAATGTGCAGTTGCGACTAGGCGGCGTGATTTTTCTATACGAGCAAACTGTTTCGCTCGTTGCTCTGCTGCGGCATTAGAATTGACATCGTAGACAACTGTGATTTTAGGATTGGCAAATTGAAGCGAACCGAAGTGAATAATATCGCCGCAAAACTCAATGCTCTCGCCCCCACTTTCAACCAGATAAAAGCTGTGTCCTGGCGTGTGTCCTGGCGTGGGATAGGCAGTAATTCCTGGTAAAATGGCTGTCTCGCCAGAAAACGATTTCAGCTTACCTGCATCGAGATAGGGTTTGACCGTCTTGACTGCTTCATCAAAGTATTTGCGATCAAGATTCAATCGCTCTGCATTCCTAGGATCGAGCCAAAAATCGACATCAGGCTTGCCAACGTAAACTGTGGCAGTCGGAAACATCAGTTGTCCATTTTCGACCAAACCGCCACTGTGATCGGCATGGATATGGGTCAGGAGGATCGTGTCAATCTCATCTGGTGCGTAGCCTGCTGCTTTCAACGACAGTTGTAGCTTGCCACCTAGCCCTGGTCCAAACAATTGTCCTGTCCCAGTATCAACCAATACTTGTTTATCTTTGGTATCGATCACAAACGCATTGATTGAAGCTTCAACAGGACTCGTAAGAAAGTTGCGATGGAGAAGTTGCTCAACCTCTGCTGAGTTGGCATTAGTTAGAACTTTATCGAGATCTTGCGGTACTGTACCATCGCTAAGTGCCGTAATCGTGAATTCGCCTAACCTAAAAGAGTAGACACCTGGTACTTGAGCTTTTGCAGTTTTATCTGTAGCCATCCCCGAAGAAATATACGAGGTTGTAATAATTAGCACTGTAGTTATCACAGCTATAATTGCTCTAAAAAACATGGTGGATGTATCCGGTGAATCTTTTGATAAAAGTTGAAGGAAAGGGCAAGGAAGCTACAGTGGTTTATTCCTGAAGTTACAAACCATGTCCTATCTATCTGAAATGTAATGAGTTCCAATACTGAACTTCTTTCAGATTCTTACGATGATTTATCAGATTCTTAGGGTGAAGGGCAGTGCTGCTCTTAACCGCATGATTCAATTGGGCAAACCCGACAGCACTAGCGTGGAAGACTAATTCACCACTCTATTGAGAGAAGATGTGTCTTTTTCACCTTTCATGCAACAAAGCCCTCCGCACCACTAGGTGGCTTTGGCATTCGGGATTTTTGCCTGAATCCAACGATCAACTTGAGGTAATACGGAATAGAAAAAATCACGCTACAAATAAATGAGAGAAGATTTTAGAGGATAGCCACGGATGTCAGGAGTGTTAAAGATAGAGATTAAAGAGTCAAAAGAAGAACTCAAAGAATTAAAGCCAGACTACACAGACATAGCGATCGCGTTAGACAATTACATGTCAAAAACCCGTCTCTATCCCAACATCACC
>JBHYDF010000143.1:0-22327 GCA_051861145.1 Nostocaceae cyanobacterium | reverse complement strand
TTAAGTGAACTATGAGGAAGTTTAGCAAACTATTTAGCGATTAAATCTTGCTCTACAATTAATCCAAATTTTGCAACCCGATCGCAATTTTACTGTGTTTCTCAATTTGCCCCATCACCTGTTTCGCCCGTTGAATAACCACTTTTGGCAAACCCGCCAACCTTCCCGCCTCAATACCGTAGGACTTATCCGCGCCTCCCGGTTGAACTTGGTGTAAAAAGATAATTTGGTCGGGTAACTCCTTCACCGTCACCTGATAATTTGCCACATTCGATAACAGCGACGACAATTCATTCAACTCATGATAGTGCGTAGCAAAAATAGTTCTAGCACAAATTTCCGTCGCCAAATACTCCGCCACCGCCCAAGCTATCGAAAGACCATCAAACGTCGCCGTCCCCCGCCCAATTTCATCCAACAAAACTAGCGATCGCGATGTTGCATGATTCAGAATATTCGCCGTTTCATTCATCTCCACCATAAACGTAGACTGACCCGTTGCCAAATCATCCACCGCACCCACACGTGTAAAAATGCGATCGCACACACTCAACTTTGCATACTTCGCAGGTACAAAACTACCAATTTGCGCCATCAACTGTATTAACCCCACCTGACGCAAATAACAACTCTTACCACTCGCATTCGGTCCCGTCAGAATTATCAGATCGGGGAATGGGGAGTGGGGAGTGGGGAGTAGGGAACTTTCTTCACTACTCCCTACTCCCGATTCCCTACTCCCTAACCCAGTAGAATTAGGTACAAAAAACCCCGCTGGTAAAGACTGTTCCACCACCGGATGACGCCCATCCACAATATAAATCTCGCGTCCCTCCACCATCTCCGGACGACAGTAACCTTGATGTACAGCCAATTCCGCCAAACCACACAACACATCCACCGCCGCCACCGCCCGAGAAAGATTGCGAATAACCTCCGCCTCCCGTCCCACTTCTTCCCGCAGTGCTACAAAAATTTCATACTCCATCTGATTTAAATCATCCCGCGCCGTGAGAATCCTCGCTTCTCGTTCCTTCAACTCTGGAGTAATGTAGCGTTCCTCATTCGTCAGTGTTTGCTTGCGTATATAATTTTCCGGAACTTGGTCAGCTTTACTTCGGGAAATACTGATATAATAACCAAAAGTCTTATTAAATCCCACCTTCAAAGTCGGAATTCCCGTCTTTGCTCGCTCATCAACTTCCAAATTAGCAATCCATTTCTGGTCTTCTTCCACCAGAAACCGTCTTTCATCCAAGTGGTGATTGATACCTGCACGAATCAACCCACCTTCCTTAATTTGGATTGGCGGCGACTCAACGATATGGAAGCGGATTTTTTGCGCCAATTCTTCCAAGATAGATGGTACTTTCTGTAAGGCTCTAAGGAAGGGAGAGCTAGACTCAGCGACTAAATACGCTAATTCTGGTAATTTAGAAACAGAATCAGCCAAAGCGGCTAAATCTCTCGCGTTAGCAGTACCGGAACCCGCCCGTCCTGCTAGGCGTTCCAAGTCATAAATTTGCCGTAGCAATTGCCGCAAATCCTGACGCAAGGATGTATTTTCTACCAATTCCTGAATCGTATCTTGTCGCGATCGAATACCTTTGATATCAAGTAGCGGTTGCAACAGCCAGCGCCGCAAAGCTCGACTGCCCATCGATGTAGAAGTTCTATCTAACGCCCACAATAAAGAACCGTGAAAAGAACCATCACGGACTGTTTGCGTAATTTCCAGGTTACGGCGAGTTTGATAATCTACAATTAAATAATCCGTAAGAGTATAGGTGCGAAGGGGTTGGAGGGGAACGGAATTTTCTTTTTGCGTTTCTTCCAGGTATTGAAGCAGACCGCCAGCCGCACGGACTGCGAGAGGGAGATGTTCACAACCCAAACCTTCGAGCGATCGCACTTTAAATGTCTGCAATAATCTCGATCTCGCCTCCCCAGCAGAAAAAGGAATTTGCGATCGCAGTGCATAACAAAAAGAAGGCGGTAAACATTCCGGTAAATGCTCGGATTTTTCTCCCGGACGCAGCAAACTACCCAAATCGGGAGCATTAGTAGGGATTAATACCTCCGCCGGTTGCAAGCGCATTAATTCCTGAGTTAAATGTTCTAAATTGCTGCCTTGGGTGGTGAGAAATTCGCCTGTAGAGATATCTGCATAAGCCAAGCCCCAATGTTCACCAGCAATTACCACAGCCGCCAGGTAATTATTACGACTAGATTTCAGCATCCCTTCCTCTAGCAAAGTCCCAGGAGTAAGGATGCGTGTTATCTCTCGTCGCACCAACCTACCAGCAGCTTCCGCAGCATCTTCCACTTGGTCACAAATTACAACTGCATACCCTTTTTCTACCAACAGGGTAGCATGGCGTTCCCAAGCGTGATGCGGTACACCACTCATCGCCACCCGTCCTTGTTCCCCAGCTTGCTTGCTAGTAAGGACGAGTTCTAATTCCTGCGCCAAAGTTACAGCGTCTTCAAAATAACACTCAAAGAAATCTCCTACTCGGTACAGCAACACCGCATGGGGATACTTCTCCTTCGTCTCAATATAATGCTGGTACATTTGACTCAGCTTAGTGCGATCGACCTGACGATGGTCGGTGATAGAAGTATTCGCATTAGTTGCGTTGGGTTGGGATGCAGAGTAAGAAGCGGTCATGGATGTTTAGGGATACACGTTGCAGCCTGCCAATATCCGATGATAACTCGTTATCTGGACTACATCAAAATTGCTCAAGGTTTATTTATTTTTTCTTCGTCTGGGAGTTATACGATTTTGGATTGTGAAAACAAGAGTGGAGTTTTGGGTTTGAGATAGCCCGAAATTTATAGGACTTATACCAATTCTCTGTGATGTTGAGCTTTATTTGCCCTCACCCTAGAAGGGTGGGGCTACACAAACAAAGCCCGCCTGCGCGGGCTAATTAAGCTCATTGTTATAGAGAAATGGTATTAGGCACCATTCACGGAAAATCGCGTATTTCAGACGTTGCAGATCCCCCCCAACCCACGCCACTTGCTACAACGGGGGGAACCCCCGCAACGCAGTGGCTCCCCTTAAAAAGGGGAGGCACTGCGTTGCTCTTCCAGAGTTGTAGCAACTGCCGTGGGCTTTGCAAGTCCTAATTTATTTCCGCGCAAACCTATACAAAAGCTGGTAGTTGGAAACCCGATGCGCGATGGCTTCAGGGTGCGGGGCAAAACCCGTTGCCTTCAGCCTGAAATTGTACTTTCAGGCTGAGGGGTATTTTAAACGCACGCCTGTAGCGGAGGAAACGCACGCCTGTAGCAGAGTTTTTCTGAATTTTATTTGTTACGAATTTATGCAATAAACTTATTATAAAAATTAGGTTTTACGCTACTTACGACCACAGATGAACACAGATAAATCATCTGTGTTCATCTGTGTCCATCTGTGGTTTATTTTCATCAATATCAAAAAGAAACTTGACGGCGAATAAATTAGCCAATGGCTAGCCCCTATAAATAGAATTGAGGGGCTACCACGCCGTTGATAATTTGGTGTATTTTTTTTTAATCTGCAAGTTAACCAGTTTGCAAAAGAAATCACTCACATTTATATGACTCCAACAGTCCTTGCTTCTGTAATTACTTCATCTTTATAACCTCGCTTCAAAGCTTCTATGGGAGTAAGCCCATCTAATGCTGGGTTTGGTCGAACAAGCCAACTAATTTTAGAGAAATCAGGAATATCAAGAGCTTTCAAGACATCTGGTAGTCCAGCTATAACGCCATCTGGCCCATTAGGATCGAATTGCCAGTGGGGATACTTCCAAACTCCATTGTCTTGAACTGCTACTAAAGTATTATTTTTCCTTCGGTCGTGTGGCGTTTGACGGCTTGTGTTCAGCAGTTTAGCCACTTGTGGTGCAGTTAATGAATCCTTCAGTAACTCTTGTCTCCACTCGAAAAAATTTTTTATCGCAGCAAGTTCTAATGCTCTTTGCTTTTCTTCACTAATCTTGTTGGCACCGAGTTTGGCCGCTAAGCCATTTTCCGCTTTGCGAGACTTTGGCGCTTGACAATTTGCTTCCAATTGATCTGCCAAACATTTAATTTCATCAGATTGTAAGCCAGTGAGCGCCCGCACTACTTTTGCTATCATTTCTAAGCTTTGTGGCGTTACATCTCTTGCGGAAGGAGCATCTATGGTTGTGCTTACAGCTTTTGTGGAAGGTGCATTTATTGTCAGAGTAATAGCAGTCATAATTCTACCTAGAAATAATAAACGAGCAAATATGCAAGTTGATAACTTTATAATAGGTTTTTATGTAAGAGATGTCAAGTTAGCCGATCTATAGCTATTGCAATACTGCAAGGGATAAGGGGTGCATCTTTTAGGGAAAAGGGTTGTATCCCTTGTTTTACCCCCTTTCCCCTTCCCCTTTTTCCTTTAACCGAATTGTATTGATAGCTATTGTTGGTTGGTTGTTTCCACACTCCACAAACCATTAAGTTGCAAAAAATACCTTAACTTGACTTTATCCATTTGCCGAAAACGCAAAGGCATAGGCAAATAGATAAGGTAAAGCTTACGTAATACGTAAGCTCTGAGTTTTACATATTACAAGCTTTCATTGCTGCCAATTCCCAAAATTACAACTTTGGCAAAATTTCAGGTAACAAGTGACCGGGAACTTTGGATAAAGCGAGATTTTGTCCTTGTAATCCTAATTCATTGTGAAAAGCGCGAATTGTTTTGACAACGTAATTAAAAGTAGTTTCATAAGCCTCTGGCTTTTGACTTAATCCACTTAAAGCCTGTAAATGGTTGTCTAATGCTGCTTCTAAATGTTGAGAACGTGTGGCTTTTTCAAGATTGAATTGTTGGTCTGTTGCTAGCTGAAAATGAGCTAATGCTAAATTATTGTGAGTGGCAAAGGTATCAAAACTCAAAGGTACACCGTTCAAAGAGTGAGCAAGGTTGAGGGATTCTTCGTAGGCATGAATGCACAATTCTAAAAATTTTTGCCGTTCTTCCTTATCTGTTGGTGATTGGTTAGCTAAATGCCAATAAGCAGTGCCGAGATTATTTTGTGTGGCAGCGCAGGCGGTGGGAACACTTGCCGGGGTGCGATATTTCAAAGCTTCATTGTACGCTTCAACAGCTAAGCGCAAATGCTCTGCTGAATTTTCGTATTGTGCTAAATTCCAATGAGCCGTGCCGATATTATTTTGAATCATGCCATACTTGAGTGGTTCTTGTTGTGGGTTGTAGTAAACAAGGGCAAAACTATAAGCTGCGATCGCTCGCTTTAAATGCTGCATCGGTTGGTTGTGCTGTGCCAAGTGCCAGTAAGCAGTTCCCAAATTATTCTGGGTAGCAGCATACTTCAATGGTTCCATCTCGGCTGTACGGAAGCGGAGGGCTTCGCTATAGGCTGTAACCGCTTGTTGCCAGTTTTCCGCAGGGTTGGCAAAACGCGCTAAATCACCGTAAGCAGTGCCCAGGTTATTTTGTACCCGTGCGTAAGTTTCTGAGTTTGTCTCAGGTGAAATCAGCTTTAAAGCTAACTGATAAAATTCAATTCCCTGTTCTATGTAAGATTGTCCCTCTTCGGAATTTGGTGGTGTGCGGTACAGCATCCAGTAGAGTGTACCCAAGTCATTCAAAATATCCGGCACTTGAGGCGAACCTTCATCGTGAGTAATTGCCTCTTGATATGCCAGAATTGCCACCATCAGATTTTCTAGAGTTGTCTGTCCCTGCTCAATGCGCTGACGATAAAGGTTCCCTAGGCGATGATAAGCTACTGCTAGCGTTTCTGGGGAAGCTTGTTGAGAATGCAAGGCATCAATTTCCTCTAGAAGTTGCTGCACTTGTAAACTCTGCTCCGAATCTTGCGCGATCGCGGTGTTTATCGTTGCTAGCACAAGTTCTGTTAACTCATTGCTAATATTGGATAAACTGCGTGGCGGCGGAGTTTCATTGGCACTGGCTTTGTTAGTTGCTGCTTCTTCTGGCTGCTCTTCTGGTGTATATAATTCAGATTTAATGGGCGAAGGTTCTTGCGATGTATGTCCGCGATTGACAGATGTCTGAAGCTGAAAATCAAAATCTTCACTAGAAAAATCGTCTGTGGAAACAGATTCTTCCAAAATCCTTTGCTCAACATTGTCGAAGTCCAAACTTCTAGAACCAGAAAAATGATCTGGCGGGGCTTTTGCTCGTACTGGTGGTGTTGGTTCTCCAGCAAACACAAACACACCTGTACGGCAACGCCAGAACTGTGGTGCTGATTGCTGCATGGCATACAACCAAGGACGCGGTACCCACAAAAGCAAGCTCGACTCTAGAAAGCGGCTAGACTCCGGACTTGTAAGATGCTGTTCAGTTAAACGCAGATAATGCAAAAATAACCGCTGTATTGCTACTGATTGTCTGGTTAACTGCTCAACACCCACAATCTGAAATGCCGGTATTGGCAAGGGGCGTCCTGGAGCATCGTTGGTTGCTCCTACTATCGGCGGTGGATAATTAGCCAGCCATTGATTTATTTGAGCGACAGGATTAGGATCGCTTAAATTTAATCGTAAGGTGACTAATCGAGGATAAGCTGGTGTGCTGCTGGCTTCCTGTGTATCTGATGGCTGCTGATATAGCACTTGCCCTACTGGATAAGCCAAAGTAGAATGCAAACGAGCCGCCACCTGATTTCTCAGATTTAAGTCATCGCACACCGCTATAAAGAGTTGTCGCCGTAAACCGAGACTGAGGGCAAGTTTTAGGCGGTGGTATACTTGCCGATTCCATCCAAATTTATCCGAGTGTGCAGTTTCATTCAAGCTCATGGCGGCTAAGAAGCCAAAACAAAGTAGACATTCCTAAAAGGCAGCATATGTGAGCAGCCTATCAATCGAATCATGACTACGGTTTTCAACTACTTGTTACTCTGCTCAGGATAAATCAAGCCTTTAAGGTCTGAATAGATAAAAAGTATATTCTTATACTTAATATCCTATGTTATCTTAGCAAGTCAACCCCAGGGTAAACAGAAGAGAAGAAAATAAAAAAACCAGGTTCCTAAATTGCTCAGAACCTGAAAGCATTTGAAGAAGGAAGAAGATGGAAGCAAGAAAGACAATTCGTGGGATATTCAGACCCGCCGCCACCCTTGGAGAATTAAAAATTAAGAATTAAAAATTAAAAATTAAGGTATAATACCAGTTTTTTAATTTTTCATTTTTAATCACGGAAAGAGCGTTGGTGAGAGTTTTAAACCTTAAAGGGAAGAGGAAACAATGCTAACTTTTATTTTCCTTATTCCCTCTTCCTTTGATAAAAATTAATTGGCGGAAAACTTGAGATTCTCAACTAGCACTGGAAACTGAGAAGGCAACGAAAATCAGACCGCCAACCAAAACTATTGCAGCAATTCCCAAAAAAATATAGTTGCGCTGTTGCTGTGGCGTAGGAGGTTCTGCTTTATAGACTTTGGGTTCACGGGCAAAATTATTCAGACGACCGCCTTCTTCAGTTGTGTAGGGCATGAATCAATTCCTTACTCTCCTGGTTAGTTTTATGTTACATAAATGCAATAATCACTCTCCTGCTTAGAGATAATTCGTTACAAAAGGATAGTGGTTGATGGTTAATGGTTAATGGTTCATGGCTCCTAGCTATTAACTATTAACCATTAACTATGAACTACTAAGTAGTAATCTTACCTGTAAGGGGTGAGGAGGCGCTAGCGTAGTTTTTGATGGGCATTCTACCAGCAAGGTATGCTAAACGACCGGCGACTGCTGCCATATTCATTGCCCGCGCCATTGCGGCTGAGTTTTGTGCTAGAGCGATCGCGCTATTTATCAATAAAGCATCTGCTCCCATTTCCATTGCTTGCGCCGCCTCGGATGGCGAACCTATTCCCGCGTCTACCACCACTGGAACATTAGCATTTTCAATGATGATTTGAATATTGGCGGTTGTTTTTAATCCCTGTCCAGAACCAATGGGTGCAGCTAAGGGCATCACGGTTGCACAACCTACCTCTTCCAAACGCTTTGCCAGCATGGGGTCTGCGTTGATATAAGGCAAAACAGCAAAGCCTTCTTTTACCAGTTGTTCTGCTGCTTGTAGAGTACCAATGGGGTCTGGTAATAAATATTTTTCGTCTGGAATGACTTCTAATTTGACAAAATTATTATCTTCCTGTCCCAAGAGTTTCGCCATTTCCCGCCCTAAACGAGCAACGCGAATAGCCTCTTCTGCGGTTTTACATCCAGCAGTATTGGGCAACATCCAGATTTTTGTCCAATCTAACGCTTCGGCTAAACCTTCGTGTCCAGGGGCATTAGTTTGTACCCGTCGCACGGCAACGGTAACAATTTGACATTCACTTTCGACAACGCTTTGTTGCATTTCTTCAATGCTGCGATACTTCCCTGTTCCCGTCATTAAGCGAGAAGAAAAAGATTTGCCAGCAATGATGAGTGGTGTGTCTTGAATGGGGAGTGGGGAGTGGGGATAGCCCCAGGTTTTAACCTGGGGAGGGAGTGGGGAATGGGGAGTGGTGAGTGTGAGCATTGAACTAGATGTAGATGACTTCGCCTGAAAGCGCGAATAATGGAAATGAGTTAGTAAGGGGTCAGATTTTTGCTCCCAAATCAAATCGGCAATTAATGCCGCTGTTATTGGTGCAAGAAGAATACCATTGCGGTAATGACCTGTGGCAAAAGTTAAATTTTGACAAGGACTAGTCCCAAGTATCGGTAACTCATCAGGAGTAGCGGGACGAAATCCCCACCATAGCTCCTCAATCGGATAATTCTGTAATTGGGGATATAACCTAATGGCTTGTTGTAGTAAAGTTTGAATGCCTGCGGGTGTATTGTGGGGGGTAAAGCTGACATCCTCAATAGTCGCACCAATGATAATGCGTCTGTCGCGTCTTGGTACGATGTAAATATCCTGCCCAAATAAAACTCGTGTTAAGGGCAATTCCAAAACAAATTCTGGCACTCTTACGCTCAGCATTTGCCCTTTTATTGGACGTACGGGCAGGGGAAACAATTGATTTACCCAAGCACCAGCAGCTAAAATATAATGTTCGGCGTGCAAAATTCCAGTATTAGTTTGTACGCCCAAAACCTGCCCTTGTTGCTGTATAATGCCTTCTACTGCAATTCCTTCTTTGAGTTCAACACCTAAAGATTGCGCCGCACTCAGCAGGGCTTTTGCTAGCGCTCGACTATCTACTTGAGCATCATCAGGATACCACCAACCACCAGTTACCTCTTCTGCCAACCCTGATTGGTATTGATGAATGGCTTCTCTATCTAACCAGTAGGCGGAAGAAGAGGGAGGAGATAGGGGGGAAGACTGTTCATTTTGAATTTTGAGAGAAGTCGGAGCGGCGGCTTCCGCCGATCTGAACTTCGGTGACTTTGAATTTTGAATTGCTTCGTCGCCTTCTCCCGTTGTTTCCTGATAAATTGGTGCTAAAATTCCACACGGCCAGTAACCTATATTTAAGCCGGTGAGTTGTTCTAGTTTGTGCGTCCAATCGGCGTATAATGAACGCGATCGCCAACACAACTCTTGCATTGCCCCGTTTGGGATTTTTTCGGCATCTGCTGCTAACATACCCGCAGCAGCGTGGGCAGCGGCTGTGTGGAAGTCGCGACTTAAAACGGTGACATCAGCCCCACGTAACTTTAGTTCGATGGCGATCGCTAAGCCAATGACGCCACCACCAATAATTAAAATCTTGTTAGTCATTAGTCAATAGTCATTAGTCATTAGTCATTAGATATTAGTTAGTAGTTAGTGGATAGTGGTTCGTGGTTCATGGTTCATAGTTCATAGTTCATGGTTCATAGTTCATTGCTAATTGTTCATTGCCATTAACCATTAACCATTAACCATTAACCATTAACCATTAACTATGAACTATTAACTACCAACTACTAAATACTAACTACTAACTACTAACTAAATGACTCATAACTCATAACTCATAACTCATAACTCATAACTCTTAACCATTGGCTGGCAAGCACTACCACAAAGCGCGAATTGGTTCATTGTTGGTATTTGTATCATCTGTTTGAGTATCGTCTGTGGTGTTTTGGTCTTGGGTTTGCTCAGGAGCAGGCTCAATAGTAGTTGTATCATCTGTTTGAGTATCATTCTGGGCAACGTTGTTGCGATCACTAGCAGAATTTGACCCAGTTGCAGTGCTATTTACATTGATATTTGCTGGAAGAACTCGCGATGCTCTCCCTCTGGGAGCCTGAGCGGTATTTTGTCCGCCCATTGGAAAACTAATACCTAGTAATGTACCCAGCAAAATCGCTAAGCCTCCAGCCATTAAGATGAGTGGTGTCCATCTACCCATGTTGTTTCTCTCCTTTTTAACCTTCTGGTGTCCAGACTACTTGAGAACCCTCTCCCCAAAATCCATCAAATTTAGTAACTTTGATATCATCTAAAACCTGAGTTTGACAAGCTAAACGCAGGTTTCTTGTCAGAGAGTGAGGAGGTAGAGAGCGGCGTGCTTGATCGCGCCAGTTTGGGGGTGAAACTTCACCTTCTATTTGTACTGCGCAAGTACCACAACTACCAATTCCCCGACAGTTAATTACCTTAGCACCGCTATTGTAGAGGTCAATACCGTTTTGCTGCAAAATTTTCCGCAGGTTGGTTCCAGGCACGCACTCGATTGTTTTACCTTGAGCTACTACTTTGGGCATTTAAGGCTACTAACATCATTTTGTCGTATTGTAACAATTTGTTTATTTTGCCGAACAATGCATAAACGTACATATTAACATCATGCGCCTGATACAAACTAAAATCAATCTCAAAGGTATATTCTAGAGTCATCCTTCAGATAGGACTTTGGCTAACACCTCAACTAGAGTTGTTTGAACTCCTGCCGAGAGTCCAGAGTCAAGAGTCGAGAGTTATTTGACTATTGACTATTGACTATTGACTCCTGACTATCTATTAAAAGTTGTATCTACACATTCCCCATTTTATGACCGCTAATTCTTCACCTCAACTTTGGGTCTATGACACCACGCTACGGGATGGTACTCAGCGTGAAGGTTTATCAGTGTCTATAGAAGATAAGTTACGCATTGCTAGGAGGCTCGATCAACTGGGTATTCCCTTTATAGAAGGCGGTTGGCCTGGGGCAAATCCCAAAGATGTACAATTTTTTTGGCAGTTGCAGGAAGAACCACTTCAGCAAGCTGAAATTGTGGCTTTTTGCTCTACTCGACGCCCCAATCAAATAGCGGCATCGGAGCCAATGCTACAAGCTATTCTCGCTGCTGGTACTCGTTGGGTGACAATCTTTGGTAAGTCTTGGGATTTACACGTCACGGAAGGAATCAAGACAACTTTAGCAGAAAATTTGGCGATGATCCGGGACACAATTGAATATTTGCGCAGTCAAGGACGTCGCGTCATTTACGATGCAGAACACTGGTTTGATGGTTACAAGCACAATCGGGATTATGCTCTACAAACATTAGAAACTGCGATCGCGGCTGGTGCGGAATGGTTGGTTTTATGTGATACTAATGGCGGCACTTTACCCCATGAAATTACGCAAGTTATTGCCGATGTAGTTAAAGCAGTTCCCAGCGGAACACAGCTAGGTATCCACACGCATAATGATTCTGATACTGCGGTAGCTAACGCTCTTGCCGCAGTTATGGCAGGGTCAAGGATGGTACAAGGCACGATGAACGGCTATGGTGAACGTTGCGGTAATGCTAACCTCTGTTCGCTTATCCCCAATTTGCAATTAAAAATGGGGTTTAAGTGTATAGAAGAAAACCAGTTATTGCGGCTAACAGAAACCAGCCGCTTTATCAGCGAAGTTGTAAATCTTGCCCCTGATGAACACGCGCCTTTTGTCGGGCGATCGGCATTTGCTCACAAAGGCGGAATTCATGTATCGGCGGTGGAACGCAATCCCCTTACTTACGAACACATTCAGCCCGAACAAGTCGGGAATCGTCGCCGGATTGTTATTTCTGAACAATCTGGGGTGAGCAATGTTCTAGCAAAAGCCCGTTCTTTTGGAATTGAATTGGATAAGCACAACCCCACAACGCGAGAAATTCTCGATCGCCTGAAAGATTTGGAAAGTGAAGGATATCAATTTGAGGCGGCGGAAGCAAGTTTTGAGTTGTTGATGCGTCAAGCCTTGGGAAATCGCCAGCAGTTCTTTGAAATCAGAGGTTTTCAAGTCCATTGTGACTTGGTAGAGGGGAAAGAAAACACCAGCGCCCTTGCGACAGTAAAAGTAGCGGTGAATGGTAAGGATATTCTCGAAGCAGCAGAAGGAAACGGCCCGGTAGCGGCTTTGGATGCGGCGTTACGCAAGGCTTTAGTAAATTTTTATCCCCAAATTGCTGCTTTTGAGTTAACAGATTACAAAGTCCGGATTCTCAATGGACATACGGGTACTGCTGCCAAAACCCGCGTGCTGGTAGAGTCAGGAAATGGTCATCAACGCTGGACAACGGTAGGAGTTTCGACGAATATTTTAGAGGCTTCTTACCAAGCAGTGGTGGAAGGATTGGAATATGGTTTGTTGTTGCACATGCAAGAGTCAACGGCGGTTGTAGGGGTTTCGAGTTGAAGCAGCAAAAGGCCCGGAAATAAATTTCCGGAACTTATAGCTTAAACCCGTTGCAAACGGGTTTCAATCTTTGTTTTAGTTAGCTTTTAGCATTGTTTCAGCTTTAAGCCCAAAATTTATGAATGGTGCAATATGTCAGTTCAAACTGATATTTTGCATTATTCTCAACTAGAGCCTCTGGCTCTAGTTCTCTTTACCAGGTTCAACCTGGTAACGAGGTTTTGATGGCTAACTATGAAGCTAGTACAAGATGATGAGTGCAAGTCTTTCAGTAAGCAAAGTTTACAACAAAGGAGGGAAATTCTAACTTTTATCTTCCAACTTCTATCTTCCCTCTTTCTTGTTCCTAAAATTAACAAATTGCCAATCTCAAACAACAAATATAAAAAACTTCACACCACACAATATAATCGGCAACTTGTAAGCTGTTAATTGCTAGTTATTAATTACTAACTATTAACTACCAACTACTACTAACTGTTCTAAGAAAAGCTTTCCCAAGCTTGGGCAACAACTTGAGTCAGCCAGCGTCGTTGCTGCTGATCCAATAGGCTGTCTTCAGCTAATAATTGGGCGGTTAATTCTTCTAGTGATTGACCTTGGGCACGGACAACTTTTATTACACCAGCGATCGCTGCTGCAACTAGTTCTTCATCAACTGGTTTTTCCCGTAGGGCATTGATTTCTTGGGGACTGTCTGGAATGGGATAATTCATGGCGTGAGTTTACAGAGACACAAAATGAACAATAAAATTGACAAAATTTTAAAATTTCTTTACCGAAATTTTATTGAACTAATAGGGCGGAGTTTACCGCATTTTACCCTTGTTTCGCATCTGTCTTAATGTATATTTTTTGCGGAGATTTTAAAACAAATGAGAGAGGTACTTTACTTAGAAATCCCCACCCCGGATACATCAGCTGTACGCAATTGGTTACAAGCTAATTTTGATCCGGGAATTGGGGAAAAAGTGCTAACACCAGATGGCTTACGTCTGAGAACCATTGAAAATACAATCAGTAATAGGAGTATTCCGGAAAACCAAGCCACTGAACTTTCTATTTTCGTTTGGTCGGTACAGAGAACTACCTATTTGAAAGCATTTTGCTGGTCAGATAAACCTTTCCCTAAAGAACAAAAAATTCTCAAACTTCTAACCACTGGTATTAGAAGCCGCTTTCCTCATCAATACCCAGAACCACCAACTATTGATTTATCTAAGCAATCAATTTTTGAGGCACTAGCTCCCTATTATCCTCTCACCGTCAAATATTTTCAGAAAATGTCCAACGGGGAATATAACTTAAAGCGGGTGTACTGGTGGGAACAACGCTGGCGAGAAGGCGTACGTAACCCCCAGAAACCGCGTCAGGTGCTGTTCTCTCATCGGGCAATGGGCAATGGGCAAGGGGCAATGGGCAAGGGGCAATGGGCAATGGGCAATGGGCAAGGGGCATTGGGGATTGGGCAAGGGGCATCGGGCAAGGGGCATCGGGCATCGGGCATTGTTAAGACAAACAATCCCCAATGCCCAATGCCCAATGCCCAATTCCCAATCCCCAATTCCCAATGCCCAATGCCCAATTCCCAATTCCCAATTCCCGAATATGACCTGATCTACATCGGTGGCGCACTCGGCGTCATTCACGCGGCAGTGATGGCAAAATTGGGTTACAAAGTGCTGTTGGTAGAGCGATTGCCTTTTGGACACATGAACCGGGAATGGAATATTTCCCGCGATGAGATCCAAAGCCTGATTAATCTAGGTTTGCTAACCTCTGCCGAGGTAGAATCCATGATTGCACGGGAGTACAAAGACGGATTTAATAAATTTTTCGATGCTTATATTCCCAAGAAACTCCAAGCCCCCGTTTTACACACTCCAACAGTGCTAAATTTGGGGTTGGATTCTGAGAAACTGCTGCAAGTATGCGGTCAAAAGCTCCGAGCCGCTGGCGGTGACATCTGGGATGAAACAGAGTTTATCAGAGCGGATATATTTATATCACAAGTTGTGGTTTCTGTCAACAAGCTAAGCAATAAAACTGAGAAGCAAGTGAGTGGACGACTGCTAGTAGATGCGATGGGAACAGCTTCGCCGATCGCTTGGCAGTTAAATGGCGGTCGTGCTTTTGACAGTGTGTGTCCAACGGTGGGAGCGGTTATAGAGCGGGGATTTGAGCCGGGTGTATGGGATTCTCAGTATGGGGATGTTCTTAATAGTCACGGTGATATTTCTCGAGGACGGCAGTTGATTTGGGAATTGTTCCCAGGTGCGGACGAAGAACTAACGATTTATTTATTTCATTACCATGAGGTAAATTCTCAAAATCCCGGTTCTTTGCTGGAAATGTACGAAGACTTTTTTACGATATTGCCAGAGTATCGGCGCTGCGATATGGACAAGCTGGTATGGAAAAAGCCGACATTTGGCTATATACCGGGACATTTTAGTGTTGGGAGTAGCGATCGCACGGTGGCATTTGATAGATTAATCGCCATTGGTGATGCAGCCTCACTTCAGTCACCTTTAGTTTTTACTGGGTTTGGTTCCCTAGTTCGCAACCTCGAACGTCTAACTACTCTTTTAGATATTGCTCTTAAACATGACTTGCTTTCTTTCCGGCATTTAAACCGAATTCGTGCCTTTCAAAATAATATTGCCGTAACTTGGATGTTTTCCAAAGGAATGATGGTTCCCACAGGTAAATTTTTACCACCCGAACGCATCAACGCCATGCTGAATAATTTCTTTGGGCTATTGGTAGACGAACAAAAAGAAATCGCAGATGATTTTATTAAAGATAGATTTAATTGGCTAACTTTTAATCGCTTAGCACTAAAAGCAGCAAGAAAAAATCCAGCATTGCTGTTATGGATTTGGGAACTAGCAGGAGTTAAAGATATGCTGCGATGGGTAGGTAACTATTTTGACTTTACTCGTCATAGCTTGGTAGGCGCTTTGCTGAATGGATGGTTTCCGCGCTTTCTTTGCCAGAATTCCTTATGGCTTGAAAATAGATATCCGGCATTGTGGTTACGGTTATTAGCGATTAGCTACGCTTTAACCGCAGGTAAAGGGCTAGGAACTGTAACTAAATCTTTGGACATCCCTTGACATTCTTTCGGTGAATTGTCGTTCCGGTTTGTTGTATTATTTAATCAGTGGCTAAACACATCCGATAGATATGCCTAGTTAATCGTGAAGATTAAAAAGCTCGTACTAGGGCTTGTGAACCACTAAACAACAATTGAATATTCTTAAGTCTCGTACTGAGATTCATTTCATCAGTATCTCTAACTGGGGATTAGTGGTCAAGGAACCGGAGTTACGAAGCAATGGAACCAAGTCGAAAGGCGCTTCTAATCGAGCGAACTTACACCGTGGAGTTGGGTTTTGCACAGATTTATCCACTTGTGGGTAATTTTGTCCGGACTTTTAAAAGCGGCGTCCAGAAAATAAAGTAGCAAAAATCACGTCAGAACCAGCTATACAAAAGCCGGAAGTGATTTAGTTAATGGTTAATGGTTAATGGTTAATGGTTAATAGTTAATAGCCATGAACCATGAACCATGAACCATGAACCATGAACCATGAACCATGAACCATGAACCATTAACCATTAACCATTAACCATTAACCATGAACAATTAACTATTGATTATTTGGACGAAAATTTGGTAGGTCTATAGACGCCAAAGACTTTCGCTTTTTGGGTGGACGTTGGGGATAAAGAACAGGTGAAGGTGAATTGGAATTGCTAGAGTGGTCATCGAATGGTTTCTGTTGCGAAGCAGAGTTTGGTAATTCCGAAGATGGCAATGGTGAAGGCTCAAACCAGTAGTCTTCTTCATATTCCTCGAAATTGTTTACATGAGTGGGTAAGGTGGTAGTTACAGGTTCTTCATCGTCTTCGACAGAAGTAGCAACTGTTTCTAAGATAGGTGTAACAGTTATATCTATATCAACATTTTCACCTTCTATATCTTCAATAAAAGGTTGTGGTGATGGAGACATAGGCTGGGGGGTGAAAAACGTTTGGATGACGCTATCCAATTGTTCTTCTAAGTTTGATGACTCTGAAGGTGAAATTGCTTTTGGTGGAGTTGAGTTATTAATTTCTGAGTTGATAGGTGGTTGCTTTGCTGTCGGTGTGCTTTCCTTGGTTGTTGTGTCTGTAGTAAATAATTGATTGGGAACAGGATTATCCCATTTATGCAGGGGTGAAACGGAAGATTTTGCCCAGAAATTAACTGCATTATCTGCTAGAGATTCTGGGGGAGATGACCAAGGTCGAATCGGTTGCGCGTTGGGTAATATAGAGCCAGTTCGCTTGGATTGATTTACGTGTTTGCTAATTATATCGTCCCTTTTATTTGTGATATCCTCATCAAAGGAATCAGAATTGGGAACTGTTGTATCCAGACACTTTTCCAAAGCTGCTTTGAATTGTAAAGTCTGGCGTTGTTGCCGCATCAGTCGAGTATGTAACTCCCGACATGCATTTTCTGATTGCAATAGCTGGTGGGACTGTTCGCTATATTTAGTTTGAATTAAGGCACATTCTCGCTCTAATTGAGCGAGGCGTTGTTGGTTAATTTCTAGCTGTCCTTTGTAACTCTCAAGTAAAATTTCCTGACGTTGAACGGTAGAGAGGGCATTTTCTAACTGCTGAAATAGAGATTTTATCTGTTCTTGAGCAGTAGCAATTTCTGTATCTTGTTGCTTGAGCATTGCTTCTGTGACACTCGATCGCTTTTTCTGCCACTGCAAAGCTTCCTGTGATTCAACCAAGGCTACTTTTAATTGTTCGACTTGTTCATACAAATCGTCGTTGGCAAAACGCAATTCTTCATTTAACGTCAGCAACTGCTTAAATTCAAAGTCCGTCTGTGCTTGTTGTTCCCTATCAGGTTCTGCAACCCAATCTTTTTCAGGTTCTAACTCTTCGAGTTGATTTTGATTTAATTCCAGTACGCGATGATCGCATTCAGATTCATCTACTGTCTCTGTTTCGCGGTTGGTTTCCGCCACCGAGTCCTGGTAAGATGCATTTTCCTGATATTGCTTATCTTCTGCTGGTGCCAAGAGTGGCAATTGTTTATTTGTCCTGTTTTCAGGAGGCAAAACAGAATAAAAAGGACAACTTGCCTGCTCTTGTTGTGGCACATTAGCAGAATTGAGGGGTTTATTAAAAGACCCGTTGTTTGGGGTGTTTGCTTCATTCATCACTCTTCACCCACCAGCTTTAAACTCATTTAGTAGAAGACTGCGGTAGCATTACTTCTCATAATATGCTGTATTATCAAAATCGACCTCAGAAGGCAAGTTCAATAACAGTCATTAGTCATTAGTCATTAGTCATTAGTTGATTGTTCATAGTTCATGGTTCATGGCTCATGGCTATTAACCATTAACCATTAACCATTAACCAATACCCATTTTCATTAAGGTAGCCACCGGGGATGAAATCCTACTAGGGGTAGTTGTTCTGGTTTAAGTTCAGTGTTTACATCGGGTTCGGCAATGGGCAATAGGGGCATTAACCACAGGCTGCTAGTTGCGATCGCTTCTCCATCATCGGTTGTCAGAACTTGTGCATTTGGTGTTGTTGGCGCAGTTGTCTGCGGTACTATTTGGTCAAATAACACCCCTAAACCATCGGGTGATAAACTTATCTGCACGTTTCGCTGATCGGGCGGTAATACTAGCAATGGTTTCTGTTGTCCAGTTTTCAAGTCTATCGCTACCAAATATGGCTGTTCTTGATAAAATTCTCCTGGCAATAACTGGGTTAGCAAGCAGTAGAGGGTAGGGGAAGCTGTATCATATTGACAGTTAACTATTGAACCTCTGGTGGTGAGGATTTTTCTCTGCACGCCTTGGTTTGTAACTAAAAACAAATCTCGCGTGTAATCTGTATTAAATTTTACCATTGCTGCTTGTGAGCCGTCCGGTGAGAAAGCTTGTACTAACCCAAATTGCGGGAAAAACTCTAGGGGTTTAGTACCATCTGATTGTAGGGGCAGAATTGCTGTTCCTTGCCCTTGGGCGACTGCTACAGCTTTGCTGTCTGGGGTAATCATAAACTCTCCGCCTGGTTGGCTTTGCAGGCGTTGTGGGGTGGGTTTTTGCCCAGAATCATCACTGTTGATGGGGATGAACCACAGTCCAAAATCGTTGGGATTACTTTTATTTCCCCTTTGAATGACGATGGTTTGCCCATCAGGAGATAAATCAAATTTCAGGTTGTGATATTCTTTATTATCTAAAATTAAATCAACTTTGCCTGATTGTTGGGCTTTTTGGCGATAGGGTGCAGCAAAGCCTGTGGTGACTGTATACAACTGACCTGACAGTATATCTTGAGTTGTCGTAGGACGAGCGGAAAATAGTATTTTCTCCCCATTAGGAAATGGTTTAAAGTCCATAACCACCAAGTCTTTAGGGGTAAGTATCTTTTTTTGTTCTTGAGTTAAATTGTAGAGTACTAATCTGCCTTGGTCTTCTGGATTGGCTCCAATATAAAGAAGAACGCGATCGCGGGTACTAAAAGTAGCTGTTAAGGGTTCTATTACCGTATTTTTTCTGTTTTTAGCAGCAAATTTATCTTTCGCGCCTTGTAATTGTACTTTATATGTTGTTCCATAGGGCGCTGGTGTCACAAAGGTATAACCCATGCGTCGTCCTGCCCAACCAATTGTACCTGCGAGGGGAGGGTCTATTGTCAAGTTCTCCTCTACACTTTTTGTGTCCATTGGACGGCTAAAGGTGAGAATAAAGGTTTTATAGTCTGCGCCGATTTTTTGGCTTTGCGAGGTGAAATTATTTAAATGTATATCTTTTTCTTCTGCATGTAAGTGCTTCCACGTAAAATCTCGGACGCTAGGTTTGACTGCATCACCTTGGGATATGAGTAATCCTATCAGCAAAGTTAATAGGAGCATTAATGCGATCGCAACGCGATCTAGGGGTTGGAAAAATGCTTTTTTAGTAGTCATTAGTCATTGGTCATTAGTCATTGGTCATTGGTCATTGGTCATTGGTCATTGATCGTTGGTCGTTGGTCATTGGTCATTAGTAAAGACAAGTAACAAAGGACAAATGACAAAGGACAAATGACAAATGACTAATAACTATAAGGATCCTTCGGTTGGGGAATTTTTTTCAGGGAGTTAGCTGCAATGGTAAGTTGACGTTTACCTGCTAAATTTTCTGTTGTCATTTCTCCTTCCACTTCCAGCCAGGTGTCAGGTGGATACTGTTCACGAGTTTCTTTTAATTTGACAGGTAATCCTATCGGATAAGCATCTGCGGCACAGCAAGTTAAAACGAATCTTGCTAAAAATAAATATTCTTTTCCTAATTCCTCTGGATGAATCACAAATCCTTGGACTTTGACTTTATCTCCCTGATATCTATCTGGTTCTGGATAGACATTGAGCATCCGTACCCAGTCTACAAGCGATCGCTGTTCAGGAGCAACCGAAGCGCGAAATGCTTCGGGTTTAACACGTGTTGAACCCAGTAGTTCGCTAAAATCCCGTTGCATTGCTTTATCACTGGCAAAGACTTGTGGTGTAATAATGAATCCACAAATAGCTGCTGTTAAAAGCAAACCGCTTCCCCAACCAGGGGGGAATAAACTCATGTGTTGGAGGTTTGGGTAAATCTCACGGCGACGCCGTTTCAGAAGTTGTTTTGCTTTGAAAATACCGATACCTAACAAGCCAAACGCAGCTGCAATTACTAATGGAAAGAAATTAGGATGAATTAACAAATTAAGCTTGTTAGTTAACCAATATTTCAGCAGCAAAATTCCCCAAGCTAGAATTGCAAAAACATCCAGCCAGGGAAGTAGCAAATTTTGGATTCTAGTTTTGCGACTTGGTTTTGGTATAGAAGTCATTGGTCATTTGTTCATGGTTAATGGTTAATAGTTGATGGTTAATGGTTCATGGCTATTAACTATTAACCATTAACTATTGACTAAATTTTTAAAAGAAATGCAAGTTAATTATTAGAGTGAATAGAAAGGTTAGTTGTGCTGCTAAAGCAAAAAAGTAAAAGATGGCTCTGGGTTTAAAAATTGTTAACATTAACCCAACGCCTTTCAGGTCAATCATGGGACCAAATACCAGAAAGGCCAATAAGGAACCACTGGTAAAAGCAGAGGCGAAAGACAAGGCAAAGAAAGAATCGACTGTAGAACAAATAGACACCACTGCTGCTAATATCAACATGGCAATGATGGAACTAATTGGTCCTGCGCCTAAACTCAAAATCAGTTCGCGGGGCGCTAAGATTTGAATAGCTGCTGCGATCGCACTTCCAATCACTAGCACTGCTCCCAATTCACGTAATTCCTGGACAATATTTTCTAACACCAACCGGAGTTTATCGGCTAAGGGTTTGCTATTGCTGGAATCTGTGCTTGTGGGTTCCACCGCACCTTCAAGCCGAATAGCTTGTCCTGCTTGTCCCGCACCGAGTAAATACGTCCCTGATTGTAACAAAGCTGGTACTGTTGTTTGTTGCTTTTCTTGGAAACCTTTCCAACGGCGCTTTTTTGGTTCTGGCGTCGAGGGTTGGTTAAATTTCAAATAACGAGCGATCGCCGGTTGAACTATAGGAGTTAAATCTTTTTGAAAGCTGAAGACAAAGCCTATAATAGTTGCAATGAATAAGGAAAATACTACTCGTAATACTACTATTTCTGGCTGATCGCGAAATGCTGTCCAAGTTGCCCAAATGACAATGGGGTTAATGGTTGGTGCTGCTAGCAAAAAACCAACCGCTACTGGTGTTGGTACTCCCTGCATCAACAACCGCCGCGCTACTGGTACGTTACCGCATTCGCACACAGGAAACAAAAAGCCTACCATACTGCCGACAAAAGCACCCAGAAGCGGGTTTTTGGGCATTTTTTCTGCCAATTTGCGCTCATCGACAAAAAATAGCAGCAAACTGGAGAACAACACCCCTAGCAGCAAAAAAGGCATCGCCTCGACTAGCAGACTAAAAAATATTGTAAAACCATTGTTAAGTTTATTCATGGGTGTCGCTGTCAACAGCGGTTTTCAGGTTTCAGGTTCTGTCAAGCCATTGTATCGAAATAGTAATCGCAAAACAGGTACATACAATTAAGGTGTATAGAATTGTCAAATCAGAATTGCTTTGTACTAAAACTGTTGAGCGCTGTGGAACCATTGCTAATTCTGGTTAACCATTTTTACTTAAGCTCTGTGTACTGCTAATGAATCCTATTCCTAGATAGACGAACTGAAAAAATGGTTCCTATTCTAGAACTTCGTGCTTGCCTACAGAATTTTTGATTACATTTTTTATAAATACAGTATTTTTGCCTGATTTTGTGTTATCTTCTACGCATTTTCATCTAGGGTTTACAGTTTTTTTAAAATTTAGGGTTCGCTCTTAGTTGCTACTTTTCGCAGAAGGGGGGTATTTCTGTCAACTATGTTTTGAGTTTTTACTACAAAAATTTTTCAACTGCAAGACCAAAGTGGCACAAATTAGTCATTAGTCATTAGTCATTAGTCATTAGTCATTAGTCATTAGTCATTAGTCATTGGATTTTTCCCCATTCCCCATACCCGATGCCCAATGCCCGATGTCCGATGCCCAATGCCCAATGCCCAATGCCCAATGCCCAATGCCCGATGCCCAATG
>JBHYDF010000142.1:0-22412 GCA_051861145.1 Nostocaceae cyanobacterium | reverse complement strand
AGTTAGGAGTTAGGAGTTAGGAGTTAGGAGTTAGGAGTTAGGAGTTAGGAGTTTTTCTAAATTCTTTAATTCCTCACTCTTAACTCTTAACTCCTCACTCTTAATTCCTAACTCCTCACTCTTAACTCCTAACTTCACTTATGTACCACCACCAAAGTACCCAATCTTGCCCAATTGTACAGATTGCGGGCTTGACTGACACGTAAATTTACACAACCGTGGCTAACTGGTGTACCAAAATTGTTATGCCAGTAAGCACCGTGAATGGCATAGCCTTTATAAAAATACATCGCGTAAGGAACATCAGGAATGTCATAATCGCTACCGCGCATTCGGTTATAACGGTATTTAGAACCAATCAAAAACTTACCTGTGGGTGTGGGGGTAGATTTCTTGCCTGTGGAAACACGGAATGAATAAATAAGTTGTTTACCTTCCCATGCATTTAACCTTTGTTCGGATAAGTCAATTTCAATCCAGCGCGATACGGCTTTAGCCGTTACGCCTTCGGCGTATCGCTCCTGTTGATTTAGCTTAGATACAGTGATGGTATTGTTATTAGTAGAATTGGGTGCAGCCATAACAGGCAGCGTAATTGATAACAAACCTGCAAGCATTAGTACTACGCTTGCAAAACTTCCTGAGCGACGCATCCAACCGTAGCGGCTCCAGGATGTCATGATGCATCACCTTCTCGTATGAAAGAATTCTTCTTAAGAAAGTTTTCTACTTTCCTTAGAGGATTTTGTACGGCTCATTTGTCGATGTATCCCGATAAAAATCATTCTTATGGGGATGTAATTAACTACAAATTGAAGCGGCAAAATTCCAGACTTTTCTACAAAGTATAACTCCTAACTCCTAACTCCTAACTCCTAATTCCTAACTCCTAACTCCTAACTCCTAACTCTCTACTTCCGCACAACTACTAATGTCCCTATATCAGCCCAATTATACAATTCGCGGGCTTGTTTTACAGGTAAATTTACGCAACCGTGACTAACTGGATTACCAAAATTATTATGCCAAAAAGCACCGTGAATGGCATAACCCTCAAAAAAATACATTGCATAGGGAACATTAGGAATATTGTAGCCAGGACCTCGCATTCTAGTAGAGCGATACTTAGAACTAATTAAAAATTTACCAATTCTTGTAGGGGTGGAGCGTTTACCTGTAGAAACTCGCATTGAATAAACAAGATTTTCACCCTCCCACGCATACAAACGTTGTTTGGACAAATCGATTTCAATTTTGCGAGGTGCTAATTCTTGCCAGGTGTCAGATTTAGTAATGGGGTTGTGATTATATGAGTGATAGGAAAAATGGGACGTAGGTATACTTGTATTCCAAAAAGAAGTTCCAAGCACCAGCCCGCCAGATGTAAATAGAGTTCCTAACCAACCAATCCAACTACCGCCAATCAAGTTTCCCATTATGCTCCACCTTGTACCACTCAGAAAACGTTAATTGCAGATTCCGCCTAGGACAAAAAGCCTTGGGTTATAACCCAATCGCACGAAGATAAGCCCTGAAATAAATTTCACCGCTTAAAGCTTAAACCCGTTTTAACGGGTTAAAACGCCTAGCCAGTAAGCTAATCGCCTGCCTTGAGCTACGCTCAGTGAAATTTATTTCTTAGCTCTTAACTTAGCGCCATTCGGTTTATAATCCAAGGTTGCCTACCTTTGGACAATCACTGGTGTCCCTACCGAAGCCCACTTGAATAGCCATTTAGCGTGATTAGGTGCTACATTTACACAACCGTGGCTAACAGGTGTACCAAATCTGCGATGCCAGTAGGCTCCATGAATGGCGTATCCTCCCTGGTAATACATGGTGTATGGAACGTTGGGAAGGTTGTAGTTTCTACCCCGCATCCGTGTTTTTCTCAGTTTAGTTTGGACTCGAAAAACACCAGTACGAGTAGGAGTGGATTTTTTGCCTGTGGATACAGTAACTGCATAAACGGGTGTTCCGCCTTTCCAAGCTGTTAATCTTTGTGATGAAAGGTCTACTTGTATCCAGCGTTGTTGAGATTGTTTGAGATTGGAAATTGCTCGTCGAATAACTTGGCCTTTTGATTGTGCCAAAACGTCAGGCGTACCAGTGCTAAAAATACTTAAGGATAGTGCTGCACCTGTAAAAAGTATTTTTAAAGAACGCACCCAGTTAGGAGAATTTGGATTTTTCATGACAAATGCAGCAAAATAAGACTTGTTTTGGGAAATTTTTATGCTTATGTTCTACATCACACCTGATTACTGCAACAAGCGTAGATTTTCCTGATTTCATCCTATAGCAAGTCCATCGATTCGTAACTGCCAACGGATAAAGAGATAGAATTTCCCACGCCACCCAATTTTCCTGTTAACTATTGACTATTGACTCTTGACTATTGACTCTTGACTTTTGACTATTTTTTGAATGAGAATATTTGCTTGCTGAGATATTGCTTGCCAATTTCCGGCTTCTACGAACTGTTTGGGGAATAGCTTACCGCTTAAACCTACTGCGATCGCACCCGCTTGTAAAAATTCCTGAGCATTTTCCAGAGTCACGCCACCAGTGGGAATTAAGGGAATGTGTCCCAATGGCCCTTGCAAACTTTTGATATAATTTGCTCCTCCCACGGCTTGCACGGGAAATACTTTTACGCAGGTTGCGCCGTGACTCCAGGCGGTAACAATTTCCGTTGGGGAAAGCGCACCAGGAATGATGGGTATATTTTTATCAACCGCTGCTTTAATTATTACTGGGTCAACGTGGGGTGTAAATAAAAATTGCGCCCCAGCTTGTATCGCTGCTTCCATTTGTTGCAAATTTAACAGCGTGCCAGTGCCAATTATACAAGCGGGTAATTCTGTACGGAGTTTGTTGATTAATTCAGCGGCTTGGGCGCTATTCCAGGTAATTTCAATTAACTGCATTCCTCCAGAGGCTACAGCCAAAGCCATCTGGCGTCCAAGTTCTATTTCTTTGGCGCGGATAACTGCGATCGCTCGATGTTTTTTCACCAGCGTTAACCAAGGATGATCTAACATTGCTACTTTAAAATTACGTCAGATGTGAATTAAAATTATGGTAATTATTAAGTTTTGGAAATTAACCACAGATAGACACAGATGGACACAGATAAGTTCAGTTATCTGTGTCCATCTGTGTCTATCTGTGGTTTTTATTACCGTAAAGCTGGATTTTTGTAATAAATCTATTGTAGAGCAACTTAACGACTGTAAAGCTGTGTCATCTCTAACAGGCGGTGACTTAATTCCGGTTTCAATTCTTGGGAACTGCTGTAGCGCCAACGCCAATTACCTGCATTGACGCTGGGATCGTTCATCCTCCCATTTTTACCCAAACCGAAAATATCTTGCAGGGGAATAATAGCAAGATCAGCAACAGAAGCTAAAGCCATACGGATAAATGCCCAGTTTATTTCTTTAATTTCTTCTGGTGAAGCAGAACCCAAGTATTTTGCAACCATCTGCTTTTCTTGTGCTGTTGCTGTTTCCCACCAACCAATCGTAGTTTCATTATCGTGAGTACCTGGGTAAACTACGCAATTTTTGACGTAATGATGTGGCAAATATGCGTTATCAGAACCACCTCCAAAGGCAAATTGCAAGATGCGCATTCCCGGAAAATCAAAGCGATCGCGCAATTCTTCTACTTCTGGTGTAATTATTCCCAAATCCTCAGCCATCACGGGTAAACTACCCAAAGTAGTTCCCAATGTCTCGAAAAATTCCACTCCCGGTGCTTTCACCCACTCGCCGTTAATAGCTGTCTCTTCACCCGCCCTAACTCGCCAGTAAGCTTCAAAACCTCGGAAGTGGTCAATTCTAACGATATCTACATATAATAATGTCGCCCGAAACCGCTCAATCCACCAAGCAAAATTAGTTTGCTGCAATTTATCCCAGTCGTAAACTGGATTACCCCACAACTGTCCAGTTGCACTGAAATAGTCTGGCGGTACTCCCGCAATATAAGCAGGTTCTAAAGTTTGGGGATCGAGTTGAAATATTTCCGGGTTTGCCCACACGTCAGCACTATTGTGACAAACGTAAATGGAGATATCCCCGACAATTTTGATGTTTTTGTCGTTGGCATAAGCACGCAATTTTGACCACTGTTGAAAGAATTTAAATTGCAAGAATTTGTGGTATGATATCGCATCTTTAAATTTCTCGGCTGTGGCTTTTAAAGCACTGGGTTCACGACGAGCGATCGCACTTTCCCATTCACTCCACGCTTTACCTCCGTTGGTTTCTAGCACTGCCATGAACAAAACATAATCATCAAGCCAAGCCGACTGTTCCTGACAAAATTGCTCATATTCTGAATCAGGTTTCTCGCTTAAAGATTGCTGAAAACGTTCGTAAGCAAGTCGAAGAATTTTAGTTTTGTGAGGAATGACTACATCGAAATTTACCCGATTGGGGTTATCATCTGCATTTTCTGCCGGTGGTGTCAATTCCTCTTGAGATAGTAAGTTCTCCTGTGCCAACTGTTCTAGACTTATTAACAGTGGGTTGCCAGCAAAAGCACTAAAATTCATAGTATAGGGCGAGTGTTCATAGCCCGTAGGTCCCAGAGGCAATACTTGCCAAAGTTTTTGACCACACCTGTGCAAGAAATCCACAAACTCGTACGCCGATTGGCCTAAATCACCGATGCCATATCGACTAGGCAAACAAGTTGGATGTAATAAAATTCCGCTTGCTCTTTCAAAACTCATCACAAATTCCCTGGTAATTCAGTATCGGCTATTACAAAAAGGTTAAAAAAAATTGAAATAAAGGCAACGAGTGCCCTTAGTACAATAACTTATAAGGAAGCCAGGCTGAAAACCCGCCCCAAACAGCAACTACCTGTTGCGAATTTCGTGCTTTAGACAAGGGATGAAAGCCGCCTGTGAAAGCTTTAGCCTTATGCATGTCAATGTTTTCAATATATTCATATAGTTTATGTTAACTGTGTTAACATAAATATGTAGTTGGTCAGGTCGAGCCAAATGATAATCTACGAGTTCAAAGTTAAAGGAAAAGATAAACAATACCGTGCAATAGATGATGCTATTCGTACTAGCCAATTCATCCAAAATAAAGCTCTACGCTATTGGATGGATAACAAGAAAGTAGATCGATATGACCTCAATAAATATTGTGCGGTATTGGCTAGTGAATTTTCTTTTGCTGAGGAACTTAATTCAATGGCTCGTCAATCGGCTGCTGAACGTGCTTGGAGTGCAATAGCTCGGTTTTACGACAACTGCAAGAAGAAAATTAAAGGCAAGAAAGGGTATCCCAAATTTAAGAAAAACTGCCGTTCTGTTGAATACAAAACCTCAGGATGGAAATTAGAGGAAACTCGAAAAGCCATAACCTTCTCAGACAAAAAAGGAATAGGAACCCTCAAATTAAAGGGAACCTACAACCTGAACTACTACGACATTAAACAGATTAAGCGTGTTCGGTTGGTGCGTCGTGCTGACGGCTACTACGCTCAATTCGCAATTGATGTTAATGTCAGGATTGAAACACATCCAACTGGACAAGTAGCAGGGATTGATTTAGGGTTGAAATACTTCATTGCCGACAACAAAGGCAATGTTGAACAATCACCCCAGTTTTACCGCAAGTCCCAAAAGCAACTGAACCGAGCTAACCGCAAAAAATCCAAGAAGTTTAGCTCTGACAAGAAAAAACGATTACAGCGCCAATCTAACAACTACCATAAGGCTAGAAATCGATATACTAGGAAGCATTTGAGAGTAAGTAGGCAACGAAAAGAGTATTGCAAGAGACTGGCATACTCCGTCATCCAATCTAACGATTTGGTAGCCTATGAAGACTTAAATGTGAAGGGTTTGGTACGTAATCGTCATCTAGCTAAATCAATATCTGATGCTGGATGGTCAACTTTCAGGGCGTGGTTAGAGTATTTTGGACACAAATATGGGAAAGTGACGGTTGCCGTGCCTCCCCACAATACAAGCCAAAATTGTTCTAACTGTGGAAAGAAAGTTCAAAAATCTCTGTCTACCAGGACTCATGTCTGTCCTCATTGCGGGTATACCGAAGACAGAGACATCAACGCAGCAATCAATATTTTGAGGATAGGACTCAGTACGGTAGGGCATACCGGAACTTACGCTTGGGGAGATTTGCCCTCTTGGGCAGTTGGTGCAAACCTGCTGTCTAACGGCGAGTCACTGAACCAAGAATCCCCGTGTCTTTAGACCGGGGAGTGTCAAGCTAATAGGTTGTATAAAGATGCAAAATCCGATTTTGAAAGACGATCCGCTTTGGTTTAAAGATGCTGTTATTTACGAAGTGCCTGTGCGCGCCTTTGCCGATAGTGACAGCGATGGTATTGGTGACTTTAGGGGACTAACGGAAAAGTTAGATTACCTCCAAGATTTAGGAGTAACGGCTGTTTGGGTGTTGCCTTTTTTCCCGTCGCCATTGCGCGATGATGGTTACGACATTGCCGACTACACTAGTGTCAATCCAATCTACGGTAATCTGGAAGACTTTAAAGTTTTTTTAACAGCTGCCCATCAGCGCGGCATTAGAGTAATTATTGAGCTAATTGTCAATCATACCTCCGACCAGCATCCCTGGTTTCAACGCGCACGTAGGGCACCGGCTGGAAGTAAGGAAAGAGATTTTTACGTTTGGAGTGATACTCCTGAGAAATATCAAGAAGCACGGATCATCTTTAAGGATTTTGAAACCTCGAACTGGGCATGGGATCCGGTTGCAAAAGCATACTATTGGCATCGCTTCTATTCTCACCAACCAGATTTAAACTACGAAAGTCCAGAGGTACAAAAGGCTGTATTTGATGTTGTTGATTTCTGGCTAGAGATGGGTGTGGATGGACTGCGTTTAGATGCAGTACCCTATCTTCATGAACGTGAGGGAACTAACTGCGAGAATTTGCCAGAAACTCACGAGGTTTTAAAGAAATTGCGATCGCACATGGATGAAAAATTCCCGAACCGGATGTTGCTAGCGGAAGCTAACCAATGGCCGGAAGATGCGGTGCAATATTACGGAGATGGAGATGAATGTCACATGGATTTTCATTTCCCTCTAATGCCGCGTTTGTATATGGCGCTGCATATGGAAGATAGTTTCCCTATTATCGATATTTTGCAGCAAACACCACATATTCCGGATAATTGCCAGTGGGCGCTATTTTTGCGTAACCACGATGAACTGACACTGGAAATGGTCAGTGATGAAGACCGGGATTATATGTATAAAATTTATGCCCAAGATCCGCAAGCCCGGATCAACTTGGGTATTCGTCGCCGTCTCGCGCCGTTGATGGGTAATAATCGCCGCCGAGTCGAATTAATGAATGCTTTGTTGATGTCTTTACCAGGGACACCCGTGCTTTATTACGGTGATGAAATTGGTATGGGGGACAATATTTATTTAGGCGATCGCAATGGTGTACGTACACCCATGCAGTGGAGTCCAGACAGAAATGCTGGTTTCAGTACAACTAATCCCCAAAGACTTTATGCACCGCTAATTGTAGACCCAGAGTACCACTACGAAACAGTCAATGTAGAAGCACAACGGTCAAACCCAAACTCCCTATGGTGGTGGATGAAACGATTAATAGCCATCAGAGGACGTTATCAAGCATTTGGACGGGGTAGTTTTGAGTTTTTGTATCCAGAAAACCGCAAAGTGCTTGCCTTCACTCGCAACTATGACGGTGAACATATTTTGGTTGTAGCCAACTTATCACGATTTGTACAGACTGTAGAATTGGATCTGGCTGCATTTAATGGCATGGTTCCCGTAGAAATTTTTGGTCGAACAACATTCCCTGCTATTAGCGAATCTCCTTATTTCCTCAGTTTGGGACCGCACTCATTTTACTGGTTTACCCTGCAATTGCAGCCCAACAGCCTTGCCTGTCCGGTCAGAAATCCGAACCAAATACCCAGACTAGTGGTAAATGACAGGTGGGAAAATGTTTTTGCCAAAGGCGAAGCGAGAATAGCACTAGAAGGTATGTTGCCAGATTACCTTTGTAATTGTGCTTGGTTTGATGGCAAAACACGGGTAATTCAATCTGCTCATATTACTGAAGCAATACCTGTTTCTTATAATGACCTAGAAGCTTATATTGTTCTAGTTCAGCTAGCCTTTACAGAGGGTGATCCCCTTACCTACCTTTTCCAACTGGCTTATGAACCTGATGGTATTGGTAGCGATCGCTTCAGCACTCACATCGAACAGGTAGTAGCACAAGTTTACATCCAAGGTAAAGAAGAAGTTGGTGTGTTATTTGATGCTTTAGGGCACAAAGATTTTCTGAATATCCCCTTATATGCAATTACCCATCAAAAAACCTATCAGGGGATGTTCGGACAAATAGTAGCTACAGCAACAGAGGATTTCCCAGAGATACTAAGTGATATTAATGACCAACAAATAGATGGTCATCTGGAACCACACTTAATGAAGGGAGAACATACAAACATAGGAATAGTTTATGGCGATCGCCTACTTTGCAAACTCTTCCGCAAAGTAGAAACAGGCGTTAACCCGGATCTGGAAATAGGTCGCTTTCTCACCAAAACTGCCGCCAGTAAAGGCGTACCCCAGTTAGAACATTTATCCCCGGTTGCAGGTGCTTTAGAGTACCGTTGCAAAGGGGTTGAACCGATGACACTGGGAATTTTACGAAAATATATTGCCGATAGTAGAGATGCGTGGTCTTATACCATAGACAGCTTACGCGATTTCTTTGAACAAGTGCTGCCCAAACAGGTAGATATCAATGATATTGAGCTACCGCCCTCCTTGTTAGAAGCAGCGCTAGAAGTTCCTGTTCCCGAAATGGCACAAGAATTTATGGGAAATTACTTACGGGCTTGTGAATTATTGGGACAACGCACCGCCGAATTGCACATAGCGTTAGCATCTGATATTGAAGATATGCACTTTGCCCCGGAAGCATTTTCTTCCTTCTACCAGCGTTCAATCTATCAAAATATGCGCAACCAAGCCGGGCAAACATTGTTGTTATTGAACAAACTTGTAGGACAACTGTCAGATGACGTGCAGCCTTTGGCAAAAATGGTACTGAACCAGCGAGACTTTATCTTAGGTCGCTTTCAGCGGATTTTAAACCAAAAAATCACTGCGATGCGGACTCGTTGTCACGGTAACTATTCTTTAGTGGAAGTTTTGTACACGGGTAAAGACTTCATTATTATCGACTTTGAAGGCAGTTCAACACGTCCTTTGAGTGAACGCCGTATGAAGCGATCGCCCCTACGTGATGTCGCCGCAATGCTGGAATCTTTTTACTATGCCTGTCGTGTCGCCCTGCGTAATGAAAAAGAAAGCGGGATACTTCTTCCAGACGATTTGCCAGTAATGGAACAATGGGCACAATTCTTCTATTGCTGGTCGAGTGTCTCCTTTTTAAAGTCCTACTTGGAAACATCTGATCATGCTGCTTTTGTACCTAAACAAGCATCAGAATTACAAGTACTCTTAGATGGTTTCTTGTTAGAGAAAGCTATGCTTGAGTTGGATTACGAACTCAGAAATCGTCCGCATTGGGTAGAAATTCCTCTCCAGCGAATTTTAGAACTACTGCAACATACAAAGTAGGGAGTGGGGGGTAGGGAGTAGGTAATTTATCATTTTTTTCCCATTACTTATTCCCATCACCATGTGTTGATCTGATGAAATGGCATTCACAAACCGAAGTTCACCCTGTTTGAGTTAATCTCAAACAGGGTGTTGCTGATTTACAGAAAATTTCATTTGTTTGAACCACAATTTTTCGTAGGGGCGGGTTTAGAAGAAATCTTTTCGGCAATAGTTAGAGATTGAAACAAAACCCGCCCCTACAATATCGTGTGGTCTATTGACCTGAAAATGGCTGTAAGCGTTTAAACAGTTTTTAACGTGCTTCTTTATATAGACAAAGAAGTTTTCTGTCATCTACATGGATACCTGCTGCTACAGTTCGTTCTGGGCAAGAATGCATTTTATTCCGGATGGTGTAGTGGTCTACTATTTCCGCATTAAATTCTTTAGGAACGGGTGCGCAAGAAAGAAGACGTCTGTCAACATGAACACCTGTCATTGCAGACCCTTCAGGGCAGGCGTGCATTCCTTGACGAATATTGTGATAGTTTACCCTTTCATCACGTTCAGAATAGCTACCAATAGAATCAGAACAGAGAAGCATCTTGCCGTCAACATGAATACCAGTTACAAATGTTCCAACTGGACAGGAATGCATACCTTGGCGAATTGTACGGTTTTTTGGTCCATCAATAAATTCAGCTGCATATGCACTTGAGGAAAGTAACAACACTGGCGATATTGAGAAAAATAGTAAAAGTGAAAAAAGATGTTTTTGCATAGTAGCTTGTTTCCCTAGCTTTTACAGTTAAAAAGTAAGAGTTACTGTCACCTTCTAGGGCTATTTCATTCTTGGCATAACCAGCTTCATCGCTGATTTAATCGGTTTTAACTGACATCTTGCATTATTCTCAACAAGAGCCAGAGGCTCTAATTCTCGTTACCAGGTTCAACCTGGTAACGAGGTTTTGGTGGGCTACCGCCTCTCGATTCTTAAGAATGGTGCAAGATATCACTTTTAACCGAATACACACTATGAGCCAATAAATAAATTTATTGGCGGACTAGGGGAAAATAAAATAGCCCTGTCTTGTACGAAGTGCCACTTTAAATTTTCAAGCTAGTTTTTTGGTTTTGGCACTTGACAAAATGCCAGTACCCTTTATTTGCTATAACGAAAGTCACACGAAAAATATTCCGAAATTCGCCAAAAATTTTTTCTTACTTTGATACAAAGACAAAGAAAGTAATTAGAGCCACACTATAAGAAGGCAAAAAGTGTTATAGATCACGTATAAACTTAACATTTAAGCAATTCCCTTGATAGAAGTTTAAGAAAAACAGAATCAGTTAATTTATTACTTGTTAGAAGAGTATTTTATTGTTTCCATATTTTATTTATGGATGAAGTCACAAAAACTATTCTGTTAGTCGAAGATGACCCAGATACAAGATTTTTAATCGAGTGTTTGTTTGAGGCTACTAACTTACCTGTCTCTGTTCAATCCGTCAAAGATGGGCAAGAAGCAATAAATTACTTAGAAGGTAAAGAGCTTTTTGCTAACTTTGAGCGTTACCCTACACCGGCAATTCTACTGGCAAATGTAAATATGCCTCGTGTATCAGGTTTTGAATTGCTTGCATGGATCAAAAAGCATCCTAGGCTAAATAAATTACCAGTTGTGCTAATGAGTGACTGTGATGATCCTGCCCAACTGGTTGAAGCTGCTAGCTTAGGCGCTCACTCGTATTTTGTGAAAACGACATCTTTCGATGATCTAATAGACATTGTTGGGAAATTCATATTGTACGATAAGTTAGATCAGGCACTGGTAGAGGTACTTGTGCAAGGTGAATCCATATAGTGTCAATTTATGCAACTATCCGCATTTGTATACGCGATCGCTTCAAGACTTAATATAAAATTCTCCCTTTGATACAAAGACAAGAAACGCTTAAAAACGGTATTTTCTTAGAAAGACAACATTGATATCACGCAGGAGTCTCTAGATTGCAAAGGCTAGAGGCTTTTTTTCTAGTTGACGAAGCTTTTAACTCGATTAACGAAGCTTGGAACTAGATTCACGAGGTTCAGAACTAGATTCACGAGGCTTTTATCTCGATTCACGAGGTTCAGAACTAGATCAACCAAGCTTTGAACTAGATTAATGAGGTTCAGAACTCGATTGACCAAGCTTTTGCACCCATTTTCAGGTAAATAAACTACCACGGGATATTGTAGGGGCGGGTTTTGTTTCAATCTTGAATTATTATCGAGAGGATGTCTGCTAAACCCGCCCCTACGAAATGATATCTGCTAAACTCGACCCGACAAAAAATTGTCGTTCAAATAAATGAAATTTACTGTAACTTCATTGACGAGGCTTTGAACTGTGTTGACGAAGTTCTGAATTTTGGTAACAATAGGGCGGGCGAGACGCCCACCCCACAAGAGTTTGTGGTTCTTGTGGGGTGGGCATCTTGCCCGCCCAAGTAATTAAAATTACAATATCAGATGGCTTATTTGACAAATTGCACTAAATAACAGGTATTACTTTTAAGCCAATAGGTAAAAATTCTGTCAACAGGTTGAGTTACAATATTTAGCACTTAGAATAGGATTTGAAATACTAGCTTCAGCTAAGCGCGTACTTTGCATCTGTTTGTTCAAAATAGCCAACGGTTAATTGTAACAATCAAAGTTTAAACCTTGAAACTACTTTCATGAGAAAGTGTGTAATTTTAATGCGCATTAGCTAAATTATTCTGCTTTAGAAACCTGCAACTGGAGCTTGACTATATGTACCTCTCACTCTGGCCCGGTAAACCTTATCCACTGGGAGCATGTTGGGATGGCAAGGGTACTAACTTTGCTCTGTTTTCAGAAAATGCAACAGCGGTGGAGTTATGCCTATTTGACAAGCAAGGACGAGAAACCCGACTGGAACTGAAAGAAACAACTAATTTTACTTGGCATGGTTATGTCCCTGCTATTGGTCCAGGTCAAAGATACGGCTTTAGAGTACATGGCCCTTTTGCTCCAGAAGAAGGACACCGCTTTAATCCTAACAAACTGCTGATCGACCCCTATGCTAAAGCAATAGATGGTGATGTTCGCTTTGGTGAGGAAATTTTTGGTTATCCTTGGGGCGATCCTAATGAAGACCTAGGATTTTCTGAACTCAATGATGCTCATTTAATTCCTAAATCTGTTGTTGTCGATCAGTCTTTTGACTGGGAAGGAGATGAACTACTGCAAACTCCTTGGCATGAAACGGTTATTTATGAAACTCATGTCAAAGGTTTTACTAGACTTCACTCCGAAATTCCCCCCAAACTTCGCGGTACTTACGCCGGACTTGTCCATCCAACAGCAATTTCCCATCTGCAAGCCCTAGGTGTCACTGCGGTGGAATTAATGCCAATTCATCATTTTCATGCTTATCCCGGACATTTAGTAGACAAAGGCTTAAAAAATTACTGGGGTTATGACTCCATTAACTACTTTGCTCCCTACTGCGGCTATAGCGCCAGTGGTTGTCTAGGACAACAATTGAAAGAATTTAAGCAGATGGTGAAGGCACTGCACAAAGCTGGTATTGAAGTTATCCTCGATGTAGTCTACAACCATACGGGTGAAGGCAACCATATGGGACCGACTTTATCCCTACGTGGTATTGACAATGTTGCTTATTACCGCTTAGTGGAAGGTAATAGCCGTTACTACATGGACTTTACTGGTTGCGGTAATTCCTTAAATGTACGCCATCCTCAAGTGCTGAAACTAATTATGGATAGCCTGCGCTATTTTGTGTTGGAATGCCATGTTGATGGTTTCCGCTTTGACTTGGCTTCGGCACTGGCTAGGGAACTATACGCAGTTGACCGTCTTGCTGCTTTCTTTGATATTATCCACCAAGACCCGGTTTTGGCAGATGTAAAATTGATTGCCGAACCTTGGGATGTAGGTGAAGGTGGCTACCAAGTGGGAGAATTTCCCTTATTGTGGTCAGAATGGAATGGTAAATATCGTGATACGGTGCGAGACTTCTGGCGCGGACAAGATAGCCGTTTAGCAGAATTTGCCTATCGATTTACAGGCAGTTCTGACTTATATCAGTTTAACGGACGTAATCCCAGCGCTAGTGTTAATTTTATTACTGCCCATGATGGCTTTACTCTTTATGACTTAGTTAGCTACAACGAAAAGCACAACGAAGCAAACGGGGAAGAGAACCGGGATGGAGAAAGCCATAATCGGTCATGGAATTGCGGTGTAGAAGGTGATACAGATGACCTAGAAATACTGCGTTTGCGGAGAAAACAACTGCGAAACTTTTTGGCGACGCTGACGTTATCTCAAGGAGTTCCCATGTTATTAATGGGAGACGAAATGGGGCGATCGCAGCGTGGAAACAACAACGCTTACTGCCAAGATAGCGAGATTTCCTGGCTAGACTGGGACTTACAAGAAGAAAATGAAGCATTATTAGACTTTACCCGACAATTAATCGATTTTCGCCGCAGACATCCAGTATTTCGCAGACGTAAATGGTTTCAAGGTCGAGCCATTTATGGTTCCGGCGTGCATGATATTGGGTGGTTTAACCCCGACGGCGGTGAAATGACAGAGGAACAGTGGAACGCTGGTTACACCAAAGCTATTAGCATTTTTCTCAACGGCGAAGAAATGCCAACACCGGGACCTAAAGGAGAACGCATTATTGATGAATGCTTCTTAATATTTTTCAACGCTCACTACGAAATGCTGGAATTTTTCATACCCAAAGGCTTACAAAACTGGGAATGGCTCACCATTATCGATACTACCAAACCTCGCTTCGTCCAACGCGGGAAACGCTACACCGACGAAAAACTCGTGGAGGTAGAAGCGCGATCGCTTATCCTACTCCAACGTATGGGAAGAGTTTCACATGATGATGATAATTAGTTAATGGTTCATAGTTCATGGTTAATAGTTCATAACCATTAACCATGAACCATTAACCATTAACCATTAACCATTAACCATTAACCATTAACAAATTTGTATGCATATCGGTTCTCAATATCAGGGCGATCGCACTTCCAACTTTACTCTTTGGGCACCTTTAAATCGAGAAGTTGCTGTTCACATAGTCAGTCCAGAAGAAAAAATTATACCTCTTGAGCAAAATGATAGGGGTTACTGGCATGGTACTGTTACCAATATTGACCCAGGCTCTCTCTATTTTTACCAGCTAGATGGTCAAACGGATCGAGCAGATCCCGCCTCTCATTCTCAGCCTGAAGGTGTTCACGGTCCCTCGGAAGTTATTGACCACAACGCCTTTACCTGGAATGATGCCCAGTGGCAGAGTGTTCCCCTAGACAAAATGGTTGTCTACGAATTGCATGTTGGAACTTTTACTAAAGAAGGTACATTTGAGGCAGTAATTACCCGTATACCGGAATTGCAAGTGTTAGGCGTTAATGCGATTGAAATTATGCCTGTTGCTCAATTTCCTGGCGATCGCAATTGGGGTTATGATGGCACTTTTCCCTACGCTGTACAAAATTCCTATGGTGGAGTTAATGGTTTAAAGCAATTGGTCAATGCTTGCCATGAGCAAGGGATGGCGGTAATTTTAGATGTAGTTTACAATCACCTTGGTCCAGAAGGAAATTATCTGTGGGGATTTGGGACTTACTTTACTGATAATTACAAAACTCTTTGGGGTAGTGCAGTGAATTTCGACGGCCCTTACAGTGATGGGGTGCGTCATTACTTCGTCCAAAATGCTTTGTATTGGTTGGATACTTTTCATATTGACGCCTTGCGGTTGGATGCTATCCACGCCATTTTTGACTTTGGTGCAAAACACATTCTTCTAGAAATAGCCGAAGCCGTCGCTGAACTTTCGCAAAAACAAGGACACAAACGCTATCTTATCGCCGAAAGTGACCTCAACGATCCCCGCGTTATCCGTCCCTCAGAAAAGGGAGGATATGGAATGGATGCACAGTGGAGTGATGATTTTCACCATGCTTTGCATACAGTACTGACGAAAGAGCAACAAGGATACTACAAAGACTTTGGCAGTTTAGAACAATTAGCAAAAGCTTACAGTGATAGCTTTGTCTTCGCTTGGGACTACTCCCCTCATCGCCACCGCTTCCACGGTAACGACCCTAGTGACTGCCTTTCCCAGCAATTTGTAGTATGTATCCAAAATCATGACCAAGTGGGTAATCGAATGCTGGGCGATCGCCTTACATCCCTAATATCCTTTGAGGGGTTAAAATTAACTGCGGCGGCGGTTCTTCTTTCCCCTTATGTTCCCATGTTGTTCATGGGTGAGGAGTACGGTGAAACAAATCCATTTCTTTATTTTGTCAGTCACAGTGATCCCGATTTAGTCAAAGCAGTACAAGAAGGTAGAAAAGCTGAATTTGCGGCTTTTCAGGACGTTTACGGACAAGAAGCACCAGATCCGCAAGCAGTGGAAACATTTGAGCGATCGCGTCTTAATTGGGAAAAGCGTTATGATGGCAAAAATCGAATGTTGTGGTTGTTCTATCAAAAGTTACTGAAGATGCGAACTGAAATTCCTGCATTGGCTAACTTGGATCGCCATAACTTAGAAGCAACGGTACTTGAACCAGAAAAAGTTTTACAACTGCGACGATGGAATAAAAATAGTCAAGTTATTTGCTGGCTAAACTTTGGCCAAGAAGCTGTTAAGATTAAAGTAAATGTACCTACTGGGAATTGGGAAAAACAACTTGACTCCGCCGAAACCACCTGGGGTGGTAACGGTTCCCAGTTACCAGAAAAGCTTTCCCCTGATTCGCAACCACCAACATTAGTGCTTAATCCTGAAAGCGTTGTTGTCTACAGCAGCTAATTGCTGTTGACAACTCTTACCATACGCATTGACAACCGAGGGGAAGTAGGGAGTAGGGCATTGGGCATTGGGTATTGGGCATTGGGCATGGGGTCGGAGGGAAAATCCAATGACTAATGACTAATGACTAATGACTAATGACTAATGACTAATGACTAATGACTATTGACTCAATCTAAAATTTTTATGATGCAAATACCTATAGCAACATACCGGATACAGTTCACTCCGAGTTTTGGTTTTACACAAGCACAAGCGATCGCTTCTTACCTGTCGGAGTTGGGAATAACTGATATCTACGCTTCCCCTATTTTGACTTCTAGAAAAGGTAGCACCCACGGCTACGATACTGTTAATCCAAACGAGATTAATCCGGAATTGGGGGGAAAAGAAAAATTTACCGAATTCATTGAGAAACTGAAGCAACTCAATATGGGATGGGTGCAAGATATTGTACCTAACCATATGGCATTTGATAGTCAAAACCACATGCTTGTAGATGTTTTGGAAAATGGTTTTGACTCCCAATATCAAAATTTCTTTGATATTGATTGGCATCATCACTACTTAGAAAATCAAGGCAAAGTACTAGCACCTTTTTTGGGTAAATTCTGTGGCGACTGTTTAGAAAGTGGTCAACTACAACTCCAATATGAGCAAAGTGGTATCACCATCAATTACTACACGCTGAAATTTCCTATCCGCATTGAATCTTACTACCCAGTTTTAACCTACGATTTAGGGCGTTTGCGAGAAAAACTGGATAGAGACCATCCGGATTTCATGAAACTTCTGAGCGTTCTTTATATGTTGAAATACATTCCATCCGGTGAAGATGGAAGAGAACGCTATGACCAGATTGCTATTATTAAACGTCTGCTGTGGGAACTCTGGAATGAAAGCCCAGAAGTAAAGCAGTACATCGAAGAAAATATCTGTGTCTTCAATGGAGAACCAGGAAAACCAGAAAGTTATAACCTCTTAGAAGACTTACTCAACGAGCAGTTTTTTCGTCTAGCCTACTGGAAAGTTGGCAATGAAGAACTTAACTACAGACGCTTCTTTACTGTTAATGACCTAATTTCCTTACGGGTGGAAGACGAACAAGTTTTTCACACTACCCACGATTGCGTTTTGAAATTAGTTCAAGACGGAATAATTAGCGGATTAAGAATTGACCATATTGATGGGCTTTACGACCCTGCACAATACTTAACTAGACTCAGAGAACAAGCTCCAGATGCGTATTTAGTTGTTGAGAAAATTCTCGAACCTAATGAAGAATTGCCAATAAACTGGCCAATTCAAGGAACATCAGGATATGACTTCCTCAACATAGTAAATGGAATTTTCTGCCAACAAATAACAGAGCAAGAGTTTAATGATATTTATCATCGTTTTATTGGCAGAAAAGTTTCCTATGAGGATTTAGTTGACGAAAACAAAAGGTTAATTATTAGCAAACATTTAGCGGGAGACATTGATAATTTAGCCCACCTGCTCAAACAAATATCTGGTCGCTATCGCTATGCAAGCGACTTTACTATGTACGGCTTAAAAGCTGCTTTGGTGGAAATTTTGGCACTGTTCCCCGTATATCGCACCTATATAAATAGTTCTGGAGCTAGCAAAGCTGATCGAGAATATATTCAGCAGGTGATGACGCAAGCCAAAAAGAATATCCCTAACTTCTTCAACGAGTTGAGCTTTATTGAAAAGTTTCTTATCCTCGATATTGATGAGCATCTCAGTGAAGAAGATAGAGAACAATGGTTGCGTTTTGTGATGCGGTTGCAGCAGTTTACCGGACCACTGATGGCGAAAGGTGTGGAAGATACTGTTTTGTACGTCTACAACCGTTTGATATCTTTAAACGAAGTTGGTTCCCACCCTGGTCATTTTGGTCTTTCGGTAGAAGATTTTCATAACTTTAATCAACAAAGCATTTCTCAGTGGCCTCACGCCATGAATGCTACTTCTACCCACGATACCAAACGGGGTGAAGATATGCGCGCTCGTATTAACGTATTATCGGAAATTCCCCAAGAATGGGAACATCAGCTTAAACAGTGGCGTGAAATCAATGCAGCGCATAAGGACACTATAAACGGGCGGGATGTGCCGACTTATAACGACGAGTACTTTTTCTATCAATCACTCATCGGTGCTTTTCCCTTCAAAGATGAAGAATATCCCGGCTTTGTAGAGCGGATACAACAGTACATTATTAAAGCTATTCGTGAGGCAAAAGTCCACACCGGATGGATAAAACCGGATACAGACTACGAAAACGCTTTCACCAACTTTGCAGAAAGAGTGTTGAAAGAACCAGAGAATAACCAATTTCTTGAAGCTTTCCGACCCTTTCAACGCAAAATTCAACACTACGGGATTTTAAACTCTCTTTCCCAGACATTGTTAAAAATTACTGCACCAGGTTTACCAGACTTTTACCAAGGTACAGAACTTTGGGATTTGAGTATGGTAGATCCAGATAACCGCCGTCCAGTAGACTTTGAAATCCGACAAGAGTATTTACGGGACATTAAAGCCAAAGCGTCACAAAACTTATCAGACTTAATTAACGAACTGCTGAAAACTCCAGAAGATGGACGAGTTAAGCAGTTCTTAATTTATCAAAGCTTGCAAGCTAGACGCCAACACTTAGATGTATTCCAACGTGGCACCTACGTGAAACTAACAGTAGCAGGAAGCTTGAAAAGCCATGTAGTCGCATTTGCTAGAGAATTAGGAGACAAGAAAATAATTGCGATCGCGCCCCGTTTCCTCACTTCTTTAACTAAAGAAGGAGAATATCCCTTTGGCGAACAGGTTTGGCAAGAAACCCGCATTGTTCCCCCTGCTGGTTCCTCTAGTAACTGGCAAGATTTAATCACCGGACAGCAAGTCCAAGGTGAAGATACCCTTTGGGTACGGGAAATATTGCAACAATTCCCTGTCGCATTGTTGATTAATCAACCTCAAGAGTAGCTCAAACTCAAGCAAGCTAGGGTAGAGACGCGAAATTCTCGCTGTGCGCGTTGCGGTGAGACCAGCGCTGAAGGAGGGTCTCCCTCCGCAGGCGACTGGCGAACCCGAAGGGGGGTTTCCCCCGTTGTAGCGACTGGTGAGACCAGCGCTGCGGGAGGGTTTCCCTCCGCAGGCGACTGGACCAGACCAGTCCTGGAGGCGGGTTTCCCGCGCCCTGGGAACTGGCGAACCCGAAGGGCAAACCCGAAGGGCGTCGCGTCTCTACTTTATTTATATAAGGAAACAGCAAAACACTCACTCGCGATACGCGAAGCGTTAAACCTCCGGCTTATTGCGCAATACGGTTCAGTTAAGGATTTTTGCTACAAAAAATTGGTCTGTAGAGACGCGAAATTTCGCATCTCTACAAAGGATTGTGGGCTTATCACCAATCGTATTGGCTTATCGCGGGCTATTATTCCAAACTGCAAACTCCTAACTCTTCACTCCTAACTCCTAACTCTTAACTCCTAACTCAAAGTAATTTTACCTAAGCCGATAGTAGGAGGCAGTTCATAGAAAAAGATGCCAGTCTAGAAAATAACTCCTTTCAGGTTGTAGATATGGCTAAAAAAGCGCAGGAAAAGCCCGAACAAGATATCCGAGTTAAAACAACCTCAACAATTTGGGGAATGACAGTTGCAATTTTAGCAATTTGTATCCCACTTTCAAGAGCTAGCAGAAGCGGGCCTATTATCCCTTTAGCAGCTATTACAGGTGCAGCAGTAGGCACTGTTGCTGTATGGCGTTCTGATGATAAAAAATCAAAATCTAATTATTTACAACCACAACATTTAGAGCTATTAGAACAAAGACTTGCTAATTTAGAAACAATTGTTAGCAGTGATGACCTTGATTTACAGAAGAAAATTAAACAGCTAGAATCTAGTAAATCTGCTGGGTCTATCCGAGATAACCGTAAAGCTTAAAATTTAGTAAATCCTTAACCAAAGTAAGTTTCCTAGTGTTACCCAATAATTCATTATGTGTTATATTAATTGGGTTTATGCAAATTCAGCGGCACTAGATTAATTTTTCATATTGGTGTGTATTTTCTACCAAAATTTTAAATTTAATATTTTTTTACATATCAAAATGCTTAAAATACTATAACTTAGTATTTTCTTGCTTGAGTGTGAACATAGCAGTCCTAAATCATTTGTGAAAACAAGAAACCCGATATCTGGAAGATACCGGGTTTCTGATAACTCTGAATTTTCATAAATTAAAAAGGATTGTTGTATTATCATGACTAATATTTTTCCCATAAATTTAACATAATTTAATATTGTTTGCAGCTAAACTACATCAACTTTGTTTATATCTAATAGATAAAAATTTTTACTGCCTCAGTAGAGATTCTTTGAAAATAATCCTTTAAAACCGTATATTTAGTCCTTGCTTACACGGAGATGAAATATATCCAAAAGCTCACTTAGTTAAGATTTTCACTAGATAGAGAAAATGCTGATTGTAAAGTCATATTACAATTGTTTCAAAAATATTTAGAAATCGTCGAAAATTCAAACCTGGCTCTAACGTAGAACCTAAGGAGATACTAGAGGCAAATAAATGATGAATAACATTCAAAAGTATCGGTTTGTCTGTACCCTTACCTTTGGTGATATCTACGGTCAAATTATTGTTTGGCTGATTACGATTACGGTGAGTTTGGCATCCGCTTTAGCGCTGATGGGTGCAAGACGACCCGTTTATGCTTTGGCTACAGTTGGACTAGTCGTACTGTTGTCTCTGCCTTTCTTGCTTTTTGCCTTCGTAACGACTTTGTTAAATCATATTGAATTGTCTCCTGTGGAGTCCTCAACAAAAATGGAGCCAATACCGGGTAATGTTTCTCAGCAAAAACCTGTAGAAGCAACCAGCTAAAAAGAGAGTTATGAGTTATGAGTTATGAGTGAGGAGTTAAGGATTATGAGTTTTAATTCTCATAGCTTACTTTTAACTTCTAACTTCTAACTCCTAACTCCTAACTCCTAACTATTACTCCCTGTCTATTGGCGGGGAATTTTTTTTAGAGGCAGAGGGAATAGGGAGTAGGGAGTAGGAAATGGGGAATTGAGAATTGTGAATTGTGAATTGAAGTAATGATTTTTCCCTAGCCCCTAGCCCCTAGCCCTACTCCCTACTCCCCTTTATAAGAAGGTTGGCTGAAAACCCTTCGGCTTCAGCCAAGGGATGAAAGCTACAACGCACCTTTTAAGATGGGGTGAGGCTTACAGGCTTCGGTAACTTTGAAATGTACTTGCGCACTAAATCAGACATCGAACAGCCTTGTTTTTCAGCCTCTTGTTGCAACTGAGCAAGTTCGTAATCGGAGACTCTAATTTCAAGCTTTTTAGCTCTTGACATATCCTGACATTTGTCATGACAATAAGAGCATAACAAAAGCAACGCACCGTAGCAATACGAGTTAGACCGGATGTCATCGGTATATAAGATGGGGACGTACGAAAGGCTAGGCGTTGGGCTGATGCACAGAGGATAAGGAATGACCTCTCTAAAAACCTAGTCGTTACCTAACATGTAGCGCGTGAACCTAGTAAAGTCAAAACTTTTTCACATAGTACGGCGGGGCACACCGGAACAAAATGGGAAAAGGGAGAACCAGTTTTGCTCGTCACTCCCTATAAGTACCAAACGCAGGGAAAACAGAGGAACAGATTCGCTCGTCACTCTCGGCACAGTACCTGAACGCTTGGGGAGAGTTGCCATGACGGTCTTTCATGAACTGGCTCGATACTTTGTACAGTTGTAGCGGGTATTTGGTCAGGTACTGCTTAGAGCAAGATTTAATCGCTAAATAGTTTGCTAAACTTCCTCATAGTTCACTTAA
>JBHYDF010000141.1:0-22652 GCA_051861145.1 Nostocaceae cyanobacterium | reverse complement strand
TAATGACTAATGACTAATGACTAATGACTAATGACTAATGACTAATGACTAATTTCTACCAAGCTGAGTCAGTAACCGGCGAATTATATGGGCGTCTTCGGCTTCTGGGGCGTGTGCTAGATATGTTTCTAAGTCGGTGGCTGCTTGTGTAAAGCGACCAAGTTGATAGCACAAAAGACCGCGATCGCGCAATTCTAATGTCACACCAGGAAACAGTAGTAAAATTCTCTCAACTGCTGCTAAAGCTTTTTCTAACTCCTGTTGGTTGAGGTAATTATATTTGAGATTTGTTAGCATTCTAACTAAAAATTGCTTTTTTGTTACCGGTGCTAATAACTCCGGTTGTAATTTCACTGAATGCTGATAAATTTGAGTTAGCTTTTCCTGACAATCTTGGGGAAACATGACCTCACCGCCGTTGAAGACATCAACAAAAATCTCTATTTCTGGAAGGTTAGGGCGAATGAGGAAATGTCCGGGCATCCCTATTCCCACCATCGGAAAATCAATTCGTTTAGCAACTTCCACATATACTAGTGCTAAAGAAATAGGAATCCCCAAACGGCGGTCAATTACTTCATTTAAAAAGCTGTTGCGGGGGTCGTAGTAGTCTTGTTTATTCCCCGCAAAACCCAAGTCATCATAGAGATACTGATTAATACTCTGAATCATCCGTAACGGATATCTTTCTTGTGGCAAGCGTTCTTCTAACTCCACTGCCATTGTATCGAGGGCGTTGAGATATTCTTCAGGATCAAGATAGGGATATTCTTCTTGAGCGATATATAAAGCTGCCCTTGCTAGGTCGATGCACTCATCAGGCTGCTGGATTTCTTGGTAAAAATATTGCCGCGCTGACGAGATATTCATAAGCAATTGTTGAGTAGAGGTTTCCAGATTTGACTTGGGGTGGTTAAGATAAATCTTGTTATACCTTTATTTAATAATATTAAGAGTCCAGAGTCAAAAGTTCATAAGTAATAGTTTTTGACTATTGACTCTAATGATATTGGCAAGATTTGCAAACTTAATTGGTGCTATTATACAAAAATCTAAAAATTGCTTCTATCCTAGGTATGAAAATATGCTAATCAGTTTTTCACATTTTCCCTGACTGGAAACTATTATTACCATTAAAGAATCTATGACTTTAACCCGATTTTGTCACTTTTGTTATGAAAAAATTAAGGAATAATCTTACATGATTTAAAAACACTGAACTATTCTCTAGCTCTATAAATTGGCAAATAGACTCAAATTATTATATCTTAATCAGCGTTTCAACCATTTTCTTTCCATTTTGACACAACCAGATTAAATATTGCTTTCTTTTTGGATAATGCAAAGGACTCCCAACAGAAATAAAGAGCAGGATACAGAAACAAGCGAGTTTTCTGCTAATGGCAGGGGCTTCTTTTGGGCTGCTCGTACCCGCATCCTCTTTTGGTATGTCCTGATTATGATCTTCATCTTTGTAGTTTCCATCCCGGCGTTTCGTCTGGTTCTGTACAACCGGGTAGATAAGCGAGTCCGCAGTGAACTGAACGAAAAGATGGAAACATTTAAGCACCTAGTTGATGAAGATAGTGCCAAAGTCAGGGAAGAAATAGAAGATTTTAGGAATATCAAGGTAGATGAGCGGCTCAAACCACCATCCTCACAAGAAGAACTGAAAGACTTTTTTGATGTGTTTCTGTCTCGCCAGCTACCGGAAGATGATACTCATCTAATTGCCTTTGTAGACGGAGAATTTTACAAATCAAGTCCTGATGCAAGACCAGATCCACTGGCGAAAAAGTCAAAGTTAATGCAGCGTTGGGCAAAACAAACTGAACCCTCTCAAGGTGAGAAGCACAACTCAGATCAGAAGATAGAGACCATAATTTATGTGGTGGAACCAGTCAAAATCGATGGAGAAGTCCAGGGAGTATTTGTAGTTGCCCATACTACGGCTGGTGAGCGTGGAGAAGCTCTAGAAGCCATTATTGTCAGTATTCAAGTAAGTGGTGTTGTGTTGCTAATAGCTTTGGTACTAGCTTGGATAGCTTCAGGAAGAATTTTGGCTCCTTTGCGCTTGTTGATAACAACAACTCGCTCTATCAGCGAATCTGATTTGAATCAACGCATACCAGTCCGGGGGAAGGGCGAAATTGCAGAATTGGCAACTACTTTTAACGACATGATGGATCGCCTGCAAGATGCGTTTACCACTCAACGTAATTTCATCAACGACGCCGGACACGAACTGCGTACACCAATTACTATTATCCGGGGACATCTGGAACTAATGAGTGATGATGATCCAGAAGAGATACAGGAAACCGTGGCCCTGGTAATGGATGAGTTAGGCCGGATGAGCCGGTTTGTAGAAGACATGATTTTGCTGGCGAAAGCTGAACGTCCAGACTTTTTACAGTTGGAAACTGTTGATGTTCGTTCTCTGACAGAGGAGTTATTTGCTAAAGCACAAGCGCTGTCAGTAAACCACAACTGGCAATTAGATGCTACTGCCAAAGGAATGATTGTGGTAGATAGACAACGGCTAACTCAGGCAGTGATGAATTTGGCACAAAACGCAACTCAGTACACAAAAAAAACTGATACTATCGGTATAGGTTCTGCAATTAATAAAGGCAAAGTTCGTTTCTGGGTTCGCGATACTGGAGAGGGTATTGCTGAAGCTGACCAGAAACGCATCTTTGAACGCTTTGCCCGTGCAGCAAATAGCCGTCGTCGTTCAGAAGGTGCTGGTTTAGGATTATCGATTGTGAAGGCGATCGCTGAAGCTCATCAAGGACGGGTAAAACTCAAGAGCCGACGCGGCGCTGGCTCAACCTTCACCATTATTTTACCCGTAGAACCAACCCAAGAGGTATAACCTGATGCATAGCATTCTCATCGCTGAAGATGAATCTCGCATCGCCTCCTTTTTAGAAAAAGGCTTTCGCGCTCACGGCTATACAACATCTGTTGCTACCGATGCCGAGAATGCATTAGTTTTAGCTCAAAACGGGGAATTTGACCTCCTTATCCTTGATTTAGGACTTCCTGGTAAAGATGGTTTAGAAGTGCTGGAAGAGTTACGCGGACAGGGTATAAATTTGCCGATTATTATTTTGACCGCCCGTGATGATGTTAGAGATAAAGTCGCAGGATTAGAAGGCGGCGCAGACGATTATGTTACCAAACCCTTCCGCTTTGAAGAACTTTTAGCAAGGGTGCGGGTAAGGTTGCGTAACAGTACTTCCACCTCAGTCAAAGAAGAGATGTTGATCAGGGTAGGCAATATATTGCTAGACTTGCGTACCCGAAAAATTAAAGTAGGCGATCGCACTATCGACCTTCCGGCACGAGAATTCACTCTCGCGGAAACATTTTTCCGTCATCCAGGACAAGTCTTAAGCCGTGAACAACTCCTGGATCGAGTTTGGGGTTTCGATTATAATCCTGGTTCTAATATTGTTGATGTCTACGTAGGATATTTGCGTAAAAAGCTCGGCAACGACCTAATCGAAACTGTTAGAGGTATGGGCTACCGACTGCGAACTTAAAAGGGAATGGGGAATAGGGAATAGGGAGTAGGGAATAGGGAAAAGGAGGTTTGGGATCACATATCTTGTACCTTTAAGTATAACCCGCTAAACAATAGATAAAGTATGATAAATATTACAAGCTTCAAACTTGTTTAATCAGTCCTCTTAGAGAGGACTTTTGCTATGAGACTGGGACTTATAGTCCCAGGCGGATCTGGAACGAAGGCGAAAAATCTGTAAACACGTAATGATTTTTGTGACAGTATTTTTTCAGGTGCAACATGTAAAGAATGGGGATTTAGACTCCAACCCTCTGTTTGCAATAAGAGCGAAGCTGAGGTTTCGACCCCCTACCGGGGAACGGGAAACAAGGAACACTGTTAAGAGCGCCTCACGAAACCGCGTTTTCGCTTTCGCTATGAATGGAACAAACACCTTCTTCCCTACTCCCCTCTTCGATGAGAATTTTCTCATAATAGTTACTTAAGTGTAGGAAAAAGGGAATCATATAATAAATAGCTTTTTCAACTTTTTTTACAAATAAATAAAAATAAAGATGAATTCCTTTCCTTCCAGCAATCGTTTCTTGAATAGGTTGAAACAGTGGCTGTACCGCTTGAATATTTCTGGCAAAATTAGCTTTGGTTATGCTTTGACTCTGGGTATTGCCTTAACTGGAACAATGGCTGGTATTGCGATCGGAGAAACATACCAGCAACATTCTCGAAATTTGATTAATGATGCTCTGCAAGAAACCAGCCTTCTGCATAAATTGCAAACAGACCTGCTAAAGTCCAAGAGCATGGAAAAAAAACTAGCTGATTCGGTGGACAAACCAGAACTTTTTCGACAACGCTATGCTCTGTATCAAGAGCGTACATCGCAACTAGAGCAAAGCTGGAGAGAATTTCGGTCTTCTTACGCCAACTCCAAAGTAGAGGAATCAGCCCAAGAACAAAAAGCTTTCGAGAAATTACGACAAGATTATGATGGTTTTGTTACAACCTACTTCCAACAGACAAAGGTTATCTTTCAACAAACTGAACCGTCACATCTCACACCCGCAGAAATTGAAGCCATTCACGCCAAACTTGTTGATTTGGACAGCAGTCCTTTAGCTCTGAGACTCACAGAATTTGTAGAAGACATAGACAAAGCAGTGGCGATCATTAACGAGGAAGTCAAGGAAGCAGAGGAAGCTTTAGACACTTTCGCCAGAATTCGTCTGCAAATTATTATTTTTAGTATGCTTATCTCGGTGGTACTCGCTGTTATCATCACACTCTGCACCAGTCAGGCTCTCACCCGTCCGCTACAATCTGTAACCAAAGTAGCCCAGCAGGCTACCCAGGAATCAAATTTCGAGTTGCAAGCACCCGTAACCACCACTGATGAAATCGGAATTGTGGCTACTGTTCTCAACCAACTGATTCAAAAAGTTCGGCAACTTCTGCAAGAACAAGAAAAAGCCCAAGAACAGTTAGAACTATATAACCATACATTAGAACAGAAAGTAAAAGAAAGGACGGAGGAATTAAACCAAAAGAATTTATATTTGCAACAAACTTTGCAAGAACTTAAACGCACCCAAATACAGATGATTCAAAGCGAGAAACTGTCTAGTCTCGGTCAGTTGGTAGCTGGAGTAGCACACGAAATTAATAATCCGGTCAGTTTCATTTATGGTAATTTAACTCACGCTAGTGAATACACCCAAAACTTGCTTGCATTGGTGGAACTTTATCAAAAATATTATCCACAGCCAGCCGCAGCGATTCAAAAGCAGATTGAAAAGATGGAACTAGAGTTTGTCAGGGAAGATTTACCCCAAACAATAGACTCAATGAAAATGGGTGCAGAACGCATCCGTGAAATTATTATATCGCTGCGTAATTTTTCTCGCTTAGACCATGCTGAAATAAAGAAAGTTAATATTCATGAAGGTATTGATAGTACTTTAATGATTCTGCGTAGTCGCTTGAAAGCTGATGGAAAACATCCAGAAATTAAAGTGATTAAAGAATATGGTCAACTTCCTTTAATCACTTGCTACCCTGGTCAATTGAATCAGGTGTTTATGAATATCCTCAGCAATGCCATTGATGCAATAGAAGAATACAATCAAAAGCGAACAAAAGAGGAAATTAAGAAGCATCCCAGTCAAATTAAGATTCGTACTCAAGTGATTGACGACAATTGGGTAGCTATTCGCATTGCAGATAATGGTTCTGGGATATCAGAGAATATATCTTCTAATCTATTCGACCCGTTCTTCACTACGAAACCTGTGGGAAAAGGTACAGGGCTTGGTTTATCGATTAGTTACCAAATTATCGTAGAAAAACACGGTGGAAGAATTGTGTGTAATTCAGCATCAGGAATTGGGACAGAATTTTTGATTGAAATTCCTATTTGTCAGTAGACTTCTTGCAAAAGCCCGCCCTGCACTGCAAGTGCAGGGCTAATAACTAAAGTCCATTTTAATGGACTTTATACCAAGTCTTGTTATCTAAAGATGACTTAACTTTCAAGAAAAACTTTCTATAAAGCTTATGTAGCAAGGATTTGGGATGTTCAAGAAAAATGTGTTTCTTTCATTCGTTGCGGGCGTGTAATCGCGCCCCTTGGGCGCTCATATCTTGCATCTTTAAGTATAAGCCGCCAAAAAATAGATAAAACATCATAAATATTACAAGCTTCAATCTTGTTTAATAAGTCCTCTATAAGAGGACTTTTGCTGTCAGCCTGGGACTTATAGTCCCAGGCGGGTGTAAACTCAGGCGAAAAAACTGTAAATACGTAGTGATTTTTGTGATGCGATATTTTTCAGGTGCAAGATGTAAATTAAGCTATTAGCCTAGGTTTTTCAAAATATGGGGTTATTGGAACTGGTGCAATATATCAGTTTTAACGAGTTTGGGCTTTAAGCTTGAAATTTATTTCAAGGCACTTTTGCAAGAAGTCTACTGAAGAACTGCCAAAGAAATATTAAACAATTAGCTCTTATTGAGATTAAAATAATAGACGTTGTTCGAGAACGTCATTTCAGTGATGTTGAAAATCAGTTCTGGTTAAAGGTATAAAACTACATATTAACAGTTAAAATTTCTCATTTTTAAGGCAAATAGCATATAACATATATTAAATTTTTAAATGAGCCAGATTTTGATTGTAGAAGATGAAGTTAGGCTTGCCGCCTTTGTTGAAAAAGGACTCCGCAAAAATGGTTTTACTACTAAAATTGCAATAGATGGCGAACAGGCTATATTAATAGCTAAAAATAGCGATTTTGACTTATTAATCCTCGACTTGGGACTGCCGATCATAGATGGTTGGACAGTACTGCGGGAATTGCGAAGCCAGGGAGAAAAGCGACCTATTATAATCCTGACTGCAAATGATGAGAGCGATAAGGCAGCGGCTCTAGCAGCAGGTGCAAATGATTATATTACTAAACCTTTTAGCTTTAAAGACCTTTTAGCACGAGTTCATGCACACTTAAGTAATGGTTAATGGTTAATGGTTAATGGTTAATAGCCATGAACCATGAACTATGAACCATGAACCATGAACCATGAACTATGAACCATGAACTATGAACCATGAACCACCACCATTAAATGATGAGAAGCTTCTCATAAAACATTCATACAGAATTCATGACCAATTGCGAAGCTATGTATAGCTGAGGAATCAATCATTAGTATTTCTCACGGCTTCAGTAGTTTTTCACCTTTTTTGAGGGTTGACGCCATGCGTGTTTGCGTGATTGGTACAGGATACGTTGGCTTAGTGACTGGAGCTTGTTTAGCACAGATTGGACACCATGTCATCTGTGTGGATAACAATGCTGCTAAAGTTGCATTAATGCTGTCTGGAAAGTCGCCCATTTTTGAGCCAGGACTGGAAGAAATTATGCACTCCAGTATGCAGGCGGGACGACTCCAATTTACTACAGATTTGGCTGTAGGTGTGGAGCATGGCGAGATTTTATTTATTGCTGTTGGTACTCCAGCGTTACCCAATGGTGAAAGCGATACTCGCTATGTAGAAGCCGTGGCCCGTGGTATTGGTACTCATCTCAACGGTGGTTACAAAGTCATTGTTAATAAGTCTACTGTCCCGATTGGATCTGGGGATTGGGTAAAACGTATAGTTCTTGATGGTGTAGCCGATCGCCAACAAGATATCACGGGGTTTGATGTCGTTAGTAACCCCGAATTTTTACGAGAAGGTTCGGCGGTTTACGATACATTTAATCCCGATCGCATTGTCTTGGGTAGCGATAGTCCGAAAGCGATCGCACTTATGCAAAAACTCTACGCACCAATAGTTCAGCGTGAGTTTGCTGTTGATAATTCTTTACCTCCCGTACCTGTGGTGGTGACAGACTTACCATCTGCTGAGATGATTAAGTATGCTGCTAATGCCTTTTTGGCGACAAAGATAAGTTTCATTAATGAAGTAGCTAATATATGCGATCGCGTTGGTGCTGATGTTACTCAAGTTGCCAAAGGTATTGGTTTAGACTCTCGCATTGGTAATAAGTTCTTGCAAGCTGGTATTGGCTGGGGCGGGTCGTGTTTTCCGAAGGATGTTTCTGCATTAATTCATACCGCCCAAGACTACGGCTATGATGCTCGGTTACTCAAAACTACTGTCAGCGTCAACAAACACCAACGCTTAATGGCTGTAGAAAAACTTCAGCAAGTGCTGAAGATTCTTAAAGGTAAAGTCATTGGTCTTTTAGGTTTAACCTTCAAACCAGATACCGACGATTTGCGGGATGCACCTGCGTTGGATCTAATTGAAGAGTTAACTCGTTTGGGTGCAAAAGTTAAAGCTTATGATCCGGTAGTTTCTGAGTTAGAAGCGAATGTAAGTTTGGTGGCTGATCCAGAAGAATTGGCGCTAGGCTGTGATGCATTGGTGTTGGTGACAGAGTGGCAAGAGTTTCGCAATTTGAATTATGCCAAACTTGTTGAGTTGATGACTAACCCAGTGATGATTGATGGTCGCAATTTTTTAGATGCAGAGGATTTAACAAAGGTTGGTTTTTATTACGTTGGTATCGGTCGTCCAAATACAGGTAATGGTTTTTTGCAAAAGCTGGTGTTGTCTAGTTTTGTTCATGAAATGTTGGCGGTTTGATAAGGGTTGAATTTTTAACGCAGAGGGACGCGGAGGGAAGCAAGAGAGGTACGCAGAGTGTTTGGTATATGGGAAGGAAAGAAATACTGAAATAGCGAGGTCAAAAATGAGACTGCTGGTTTATTCTCATGATGCATTTGGTTTGGGTAATATTCGCAGAATGCTTGCTATCTGCGAACACCTGTTAAATGAGATGGATGACCTTTCTATTTTGCTGCTGTCTGGTTCTCCGATGCTACAAGGCTTTCGTTTACCGGGGGGACTTGATTATATTAAGCTTCCCTGTTTGAACCGGGGGGAAACGGGTAATGTGGCTGTTAAGTATCTGGGTACAGATGTTGATGAAACTGTGAAGATGCGATCGGATCTGATTTTATCAGCGGCGGTTAATTATAAGCCAGATTTAGTGCTGGTGGATAAGAAGCCTTACGGTATTAAGAATGAGCTTGCCCCTAGTTTAGATTATTTGCAAGCGAAGTTGCCGGAAACTCGGTTTGTGCTGCTACTACGAGATATTTTGGATAGTCCTGAAAAAACGATCGCTGAATGGCGGAAGTATGGTTATTACGAAGCAGTTGAGAAGTTTTACGATCAGGTGCTTGTGGTTGGGACGAAAGCGGTGTTTAATCTGCTAGAGGAATATGAGTTTGGGGATGCGATCGCGCAGAAAGTTGAGTTTTGTGGTTATATTCGCAAGCCACAGGGATGGAAGAAGCGCGATTTTGTTCGCCAGCAGTTGCAGGTAGCCTCTGATGAAAAATTGGTGTTAGTTACGCCTGGTGGTGGTGAAGATGGTTATCAGTTAATTGATGCTTATTTAGGAGGGTTGAAATTACTACCGAGGGAACACCGCATTAAAAGCTTGATTATTTGTGGTCCGGAGATGCCAAGTGAGCATAAAGAAAGATTGTACCAAGCTGCAAAAGCATATCCGCAGGTGCTGATGAGGGAATTTAGTGATGATTTGATGAGTGACATGGCGGCGGCGGATGCGGTGGTATCGATGTGTGGTTACAACACAGTGTGTGAAATACTTTCGGTGGTCAAACCGGCTGTAGTGGTTCCGCGAATTAAACCTTCTCAAGAGCAATTTATGCGATCGCAGAGAATGCAAGAACTTGGTTTGTTTAAAGCGGTTCATCCTAATAGTCTCACGCCGGAAGTATTAATGTTAGAAGTTTTGAAACAATTAGAAAATTCTCAGGTGAATGTTAATGTTGATTTAGAGGGACTACCGAGAATTAGTTATCATATTGGACGTTTGTTGGCTGATAGAACCAGAAAGGCTTCGCAGCAATTTGTTTATTCTAAGCTAATACAGCCACATCAATTTTTAGCAGTGAATAACAGTTATGTTTAGAAGTAGAGCTTTTGCATAAATATTATTTTCTCACGCAGAGGAGGACACTTGCACAGGAAGGGTTTCCCGACTTGAGGAGGCAGTGCGTTGCCGGGGTTCCCCCGGTTGTAGCAACTGCCGTCAAAGTGTCCGTCGCGCAGAGGCGCAGAGTTGATTTTTGAGAAAATATGAAATAATTATCATTTTTCTATCTTTTTTGGGAGTTAAAGTATCATGAAAAAGGTTATGTTCTACTGCCAACATATTTTAGGTATGGGGCATTTGGTTCGCAGCATGGAAATTGTGCGCGGCTTAATTAAAGATTTTCAAGTTTGTTTTGTTAATGGTGGTGAAATAATTCAAGAATTTCAAGTTCCTTCGGGTGTTGAAGTTGTAAATTTGCCAGCAATTAAAACTGATTCGGAATTTCAAGAACTGCAAGTGGTAGATGATGCTTTTACGCTCACAGAAGTTCAGGAAATTAGAAAGAATTTGCTTTTATCGGTTGTTGACAATTTTCAACCAGATGTTTTAATGATTGAATTGTTTCCATTTGGTAGAAGACGCTTTTCGTTTGAGTTGATTCCTTTATTAGAAAGAGTGAAATCAAGCGATCGCTCAATTAAAGTGGTTTGTAGTCTACGGGATATTGTCGTCACGAAACAAAATCAGGCACGCCATGAAGAAAAGGTTTGCAAGTTAATCAATCAATATTTTGACGTTTTGTTGGTTCACGGCGACCCCAAATTTGTGCCATTAGAAGAAACATTTTCTCGCATCAGTGACCTGAAGTGTGAGGTTCACTATACTGGCTATGTGGTGCAAAAACCATCTACAAATCCTGTTTTAGCGGATGAAGATAGAAAAGCTCTTAACTCTGACGAACCCTTAATATTAGTCAGTGTTGGCGGTGGTAGGTTCGGTCATGAATTGCTGGATTGTGTGGTCAAAACAGCACCCAAGTTGGAGAAAAAAATACCTCATCAAATCCAAGTTTTTACTGGTCCATTTATGCCGGAGGAAAAATTTAAAGAACTGCAAGCAATGGCAGAAAGTAGCAAAAATATCTGCATTCGTCGCTTTACTCCCTACTTGTTGAGTTACATGCAAAAAGCAGATTTATCTATTAGTATGTCTGGCTATAACACTACCTTGAATATTTTGACAACTGGCGTACCAGCGATGATTCTTCCCTTTACTGGTAATAATGACCAGGAACAAACTATCAGAGCTAGAAAATTAGGTGAATTAGGAATTGTTAAGGTGATTTCACAATCAGATTTGCAACCTGATATATTTGCTGGTCAGATTATCAAGTATTTAGAGAAAAAACCAAATCATATTCAATTAGATTTTAATGGTGTTGAAAAGACGGCTGACATTTTAAGAAATTTGGTTTATGAACAAAAAGTTGCTTAGTTGTAGTCATTAGTCATTTGTCATTTGTCATTAATAATCATAAATGACAATCATAATAGAAACTTTACAACTTAAATAAAAATCATGACTAAAACAAAGATTTGTATTACTACACTGGAATATCCTCCAGATGTTGGTGGTGTTGGTGAGTCGGTGCATCGCATTGCTAAGATGCTCATATCTACTGGTTATGAAGTCCATGTTGCTGTTTTTCGCTCAAAGCAACGACTAGTTACTGATGGAAGTCGTAGGCGAGCAAGTTGTAAAACATTGCTACAAGATGGAGTGTTTGTACATCGCATCAAGTCAGCGGTTCGTGAAGATTCACAAGAAATTCAAGACTTTTTTAGTGATGTTTATTTTCAATTAAAATGTCTCCATCAAAAGTATAATTTTGACCTGCTTCATGCTTTTTTTATGAATGAAACAGGTTATGTGACAACGCTTTTAGCAAAAGAAAATGATGTACCAGTCATTAACAGTGTTCGTGGTGCAGACCTACATAAACATATTTTTAATCCCAAAAATCATGCTCAGATCGCATGGATTTTAGAGAATTCTAATTGGGTGACATTTGTCAGTCGAGATTTGCAAAAAAGAGCTAGTGTGATTGTTCCCAGTATCAAGTTTAAATCCTCAGCTTTTTGGAATTCTATTGCACCTATAAATTTTGAAGAACTTCCTACCCCTTCCTTTGCTCAGGAATTGTCAGGTATAGTTATTGGCTCTACTGGCAGATTCCGTGATAAAAAAGGAATAGAATTTCTTCTCGATGCCTGTGATAAGTTGAGTCAAGAGATAGACTTGACACTTTTATTAATAGGCGATTTTGTCGAGAAAGAACGGAAATACTGGCAACAAGAAATAGAACAATGTGGTTTGGGAACTCGCCTTTGTATCACTGGTATTACCAGTCGCCAAGAAGCTTTAGCTTACCTACCACACTTGGATATTTTTGCTATTCCCTCGCTAACTGACGGGTGTCCGAATGCACTTTTAGAAGCAATGTTAGCTGGTTGTGCTATTGTCGGCACGAAAGTAGATGCTATTGGTGAAATTTTAGAAGATGGGATAGACGGGTTGCTAGTCAACCCTGGTAGTACCACAGAACTTAAATCAGCACTGCAAAGTTTAGCAACTCAACCAATTTTGCGGCAAAAACTGGGTGCAGCAGCAAAGACAAAAGTACAACAGAAACTTAACCCATCCATAGAACACCAAAATTGGATTGATGTTTACCAACAAGTTTTAGATACATCAAATCCTTTGTGGTTAATTAAATAAACTTTGTTGGTAGTTAATGGTTCATGGTTAATGGTTCATGGTTAATGGTTCATGGTTAATTGTTAATGGTTTATTCGATGAACTATGAACTATTAACTATTAACTATTAACTATTAACCACTATCCACTACAAACACGGAAAATACGGAGATTTAGCAATGAATAAGCCACAAGTCACCATAGTTGTTTCCCAACGCGAACGTTTTAGCTACACTCGTGAATCACTAGAAAGTATTTACGAACATACTCAAATTCCTTTCTCTCTAGTTTATGTAGATGGTAATTCACCTTCTCATATCAAGCGCTATCTTGAAGAACAAGCACGAGAAAAAGAATTTGATTTAATTCGCACTGAGTATTATCTTTCACCCAACCAAGCGCGTAATCTGGGATTACACCAAGTTAATACCGAATACGTTGTATTCATTGATAACGATGTGATTGTCACTCCAGGTTGGTTAGACAATCTATTGCAATGTGCCCAAGAAACACAAGCAACTGTAGTTTGTCCCCTTACCTGTATCGGTCAGCCTGTAGGTGAGACTATTCACCTAGCAGGTGGTGAAGCGCACATCGTTGTTGAAACCCAGGAAAACGGCGGAGTCAAGCGAAAAGTTCATGAAAAACACTACTTTGTCAACCGTAAAGTTGATGAAGTACGCGACCAACTGCATCGCCAACAGTGCGAATTTGCTGAATTCCACTGTATGTTAGTTCGTACCGAAATTTTCAACCGTATCGGCTTATTAGACGAAGGACTTTTGTCTACACGGGAACACATTGATTTTTGCATGACCGTGACTAATGCCGGAGGTACTTTTTATTGTGAACCCGCTTCAGTAGTCAGCTACGTACCAGGACTGAAATTTGAATTACCTGAACTAGCCTTCTTTATGGTGCGCTGGAGTAATGCTTGGGAAATTGCCAGCCTAGAACACTTCGCCCAAAAATGGAATCTGACAATTAACGACAAATACTTCAAGAAACGCTACAAGCGGATGGGACATCGCCGCCACCAAGCATTCCTCAAACCCCTATTGCGTCGCATCACTTTCGGGCACAACCCCCTATGGCTAGAAAAAATAGCAATTTCTCTCGAAAAGAAATTAAACCACTACATTACTAACCGTTACGCCCAAAACCAAGCCAAATCAAACAACACACCATTACCCCAACCCACTACCAACAACCAGCAATTAGTCTCTCACTAAACCTTTCTATTCTTTCTTCGCATACTTCGCGCGCCAGTCGCTACAACGGGGGGCTTCGGGGTCCCCACGGAGTGGGGATGGGGGGAGACCCCCCTTCGGGTTCGCCCTTCGGGTTCGCCAGTTCCCTACGGCGGGAAACCCGCCTCCAGGACTGGTCTCACCAGTCGCCTGCGGAGGGAAACCCTCCTTCAGCGCTGGACTCACCGCAACGCGCTGGCTTGTCTTTGCGCTTCGTTCATAAAAATCCCATATCAATTTGAAAAATGATTGCAACAGATGGATTTACATAACACATATCTTGCACCAAGCCCGGACGACTAGAAGTCGCGGCTAAACAAACAAAGTCCGCCTGCGCGGACTAACGTAAAATCAAGGGTTTTTAAGCCGCTTCGGCAGGCTTTGTTCGGGTAGCCGCGATTTTAATCGTAGGCGTGCAAGATATAAGGGATTTCCAATTCAACCCGCGCAACGCAGTGATCCAAAATCTAAAATCCAAAATCCAAAATAGTATCAGGAGGGAGAAAAATCAAAATGGCGCGTCCCGATCGCAAAAGTTTGAGGGCAGCCTTGCCAGGTATAGTACGCATTCTGCGGCGATTTTCACCACAGATCAGCAAACAAAAAGTCCTGCTAATAGTCTCCTTTGTAGCACTAATGGCAGAAATAATCTTACACTTACTAGAACCCTGGCCCCTAAAATTAATTTTTGACTATATCCTTCTACCTGGTTTCAACACCAAACCCCTCGGCATTCCCTTTCTTGATCAACTTAACCCGATCGCTTTACTAACAGCCTTAACCTTGGGCTTAATTGCGATCGCCGCACTTCGCGCCACAGCTGCTTACTTTAGCGTTGTTGGTATGTCCCTAGCAGCAACCAACGTACTTACAGAAATTCGCGCCGATCTCTACAGTCACCTCCAACGCCTCTCTCTATCTTTCTACCACAAAGCCAAAAGTGGCGACCTAATTACCCGCGTCACCGCTGACATTGACCGACTACGGGAAGTAACGGTAATGGCAGTTATGCCCTTACTTGCCCACTCTTTCACCCTAGTCGGCATGATAGCTGTCATGTTCTGGATGCATTGGGAACTAGCACTAATCGCAATTGCTGTGTTTCCCCTATTTATATTATCCACCATTCGCCTCACAAAACGCATCCGTCAGGTAGTGCGACAGCAGCGCCAACGCGAGGGAGCAATGGCAGCAACCGCAGCAGAATCCATTGGTGCAATCAAGATTGTCCAGGCGCTTTCCCTGCAAGATATGCTGGAGGATACCTTTTCCACCAACAACCGCCAAAGCTTGAAAGACAGTGCCAAGGCGCAAAGACTCTCAGCAGGTCTAGAACGGATGGTGGAACTGCTAGTTGGAATTTCCGTTGCCTTAGTGTTGTGGCGAGGAGTGCAATTGGTTTTAGGGAAAGCTTTGACACCAGGGGATTTGTTGATATTTGTCAACTATCTGCGGATTGCCTTTAAACCCATGCGTCAACTCGCCAAGTACACCGGGCAAATTGCTAAAGCTACCGCTTCCGGCGAACGTGTTTTAGACGTGCTGGACACCGTGCCCGATATTCGTGATGCCCGTGGGGCAATGGATGCGCCACCTTTACGCGGAGCCGTACGCTTTGAAAATGTCTCCTTTGCCTACGAATCAGGAAAAGGTATTTTAAAACACATTACTTTTGAAGTATTACCGGGTCAGCACGTAGCTTTCGTGGGACCATCAGGAGGCGGTAAATCCACCTTAGTAAGTTTGCTATTGCGCCTCTATGACCCCATAGAAGGACGAATTTTAGTTGATGGACACGACTTGCGGGAATACAAAATACAATCTTTGCGGCGGCAAATCAGCGTCGTCTTGCAAGATAGTATTTTATTCGCTGCTAGTGTCACAGATAACATTGCTTACGGCTGCTTGGGAACTTCTGACAGGGAAATTAAACAAGCTGCTTGTCTAGCAAATGCTCACAATTTTATCACGGCATTACCGGAAGGCTACGATACCATACTCGGCGAACGGGGGGCGACCCTTTCTGGTGGACAAAGACAGAGAATCGCGATCGCTCGTGCAGCAGTACGTCAAGCACCCATCGTCATTTTGGATGAACCCACCACCGGTTTAGACCAAGAAAACGAACACGCCGTCAACGAAGCACTAGATCGCTTAACCAAGGGACGCACCACATTTTTAGTTTCCCATAACCTCAAACCCGTCGTACAAGCTGATTTAATTCTTTACATCGAAGCCGGACAGATTTTAGAACAGGGTACTCACGCCGAATTGATGCGTTTGGGTGGACGCTATGCGACGATGTATGCTTTACAGTCAGCTGATGAAGATTATCATTCAGTGGTTAATAGTTAATAGTTAATAGTTAATAGCTCATAGAACAAACCATTAACCATTAACCATGAACCATTAACCATGAACCATGAACAACCAACAATTCACCCGTGTAATTTTATTACGTCACGGTCAAAGTACTTACAACGCCCAAGGGCGATATCAGGGTAGTTGTGATGACTCTGTTTTAACTGATAAAGGTTATCAGTCAGCCTACCAAACTGGAATCGCTCTGAAAACATGCTCTGTAGATGCAGTTTATACCAGCCCACTACGACGCACTCAAGAAACTGCTAGAAAAATTTTGCAGACATTAGCTAAAGACATACCCCTACAAATTCATCCCCACCTTAAAGAAATTAGTTTACCTGGGTGGGAAGGATTACATTATAAATACGTACGTGAGTATTTTGTTGAGGAGTATCGTTGCTGGAAAGAACGACCTCACGAGTTTACAATCTCTATTGAGGATTCCTCACTTGTCAGAAGCAATGTGTCAGTTGCAAAAACGACTACTTCCTTGCAAATGACAACTGACAAAGGACAAACGACAAAAAAGAATTTTCCTGTATTGGATTTGTACGCAAAAGCGCGGGAATTTTGGCAAGAAATTTTACCACGTCATGCAGGACAAACTATACTGATAGTAAGTCATGGTGGGACGATCCGTGCTTTGATTGGTACTGCGATCACTCTATCTCCTCAAAACTACCACGCCCTTCAGCAATCTAATTGTGGTATTAGCATTCTTAATTTCTCTGTGCCTTGGTATCATACAGCAAAGCTAGAGACGATGAACCTCACCACCCATTTAGGAGAAGTTTTACCAAAACTCAAAGAAGGTAAGAAAGGTTTGCGTCTGTTATTAGTGCCATCCTCAAAAGCAGATCCAAACTCTATCGAAAAACTTGGGGTATTTCTTCAAAAAGAAGCGATCGCTTTTAACATCAGCAGTAACCTTGATAACGCTCAGCACATTACCCAAAAGATTCTTCAGTACCACCCAGCAACCGTTCAGTTACAAGTATTACGGCAAGACTTTCCCCAAGTTTGGCAACAAACCATCTTATCTTACGGCATTGATTCCGACAGTATTACTACTGGATTAGTAGTTACCAGTGATACTAATGTTCGAGATATGTTAGCTCAAGTTTTAGGACTGCCAGCAGACCAACGGTCGAATTTACAGCTAATTCCCGGAACAATGAGTATAATTCATTATCCTGCCGCCAGCCATACCCCAATACTTCAAGCTTTAAATGTTTCTGGTACACACTTGGATTAATATTTTGTTAATAGTTAATGGTTAATGGTTAATGGTTAATGGTTCATGGTTAATGGTTCATGGTTAATAGCCATAAACCATGAATAACAACTAACTATTAACTATTAACTATTAACCATTAACTATTAACTATTAACTATTAACTACTGATGATGAAAGTTCTGGTCACTGGAGTAGCTGGTTTTATTGGGTTTCATCTGGCGCAGCGTCTTCTAGCAGAAGAGATGCAGGTTTACGGTATCGATAATTTAAACGACTACTATGATGTAAATCTGAAAAAAACGCGATTGGCGCAGTTACAAGCACAGTCAGGATTTACCTTTCAATTTTTAGACTTAAGCGATCGCCCTAACACAGCTAAACTTTTCCAAGAACACAGTTTTGATTGTGTGCTTCACATGGCGGCACAAGCAGGGGTACGTTATTCACTGCAAAACCCCTTTGCTTACGTAGATAGTAACCTTTCTGGTTTTACCAACATACTCGAAGGTTGTCGCCATAGCCAAGTTGGTCATTTAGTATTTGCCTCTTCGAGTTCTGTTTATGGCGCAAATACAAAAGTACCTTTTTCTACCAGCGACCAAGTTGACCATCCGATATCACTCTACGCTGCTACTAAAAAATCAAACGAATTGATGGCTCATGCTTACAGCCATCTGTATAATTTGTCAACTACGGGGTTACGCTTCTTTACAGTGTATGGCCCTTGGGGACGCCCCGATATGGCATACTTTAAATTTGTGCAAGCAATTGCTAATGACCAGGCGATCGATGTTTATAACTTTGGGAAAATGCAACGGGACTTCACTTATATCGATGATGTGGTTGAAGGACTGGTTCGAGTTATGCGCAAGCCTCCCCAAAAACAATCTACCGCACCCTACAAGCTCTACAACATTGGTAATAACAATCCTGTAGAATTAATCAGGTTTATTGAAGTGATTGAACAAGCTTTAGGTAAGCAAGCCAAAAAGAATTTTCTACCCATGCAACCTGGAGATGTTCTCTCTACCTACGCTGATATAGATGACTTAATGCAAGACGTAGGTTTTAAGCCTGTTACCCCAATTGAAGAAGGTATCCAGTGTTTTGTTAAGTGGTATAAAGATTATTACGGACACTGAAAAAATATTTCATACTTGACAACACAGCAGTCGTTACAACTCTAAAAGAGCAACGCACTGTCTCCGCCTTGACATTTAAACCAAGCTTTTACTGAATGCTTTTGTCCCAAGTTTGTCACGAAATTAGGTGTAATCTGGTAAGTAAAACCAGTTTTGATCGGGTGCAATGAAGCAAAAGCTTGGAAGGCAGTGCGTTGCCCAAAAACCAATTATGGTAAGTGGAATCACTGAACCAAGAATCCAAAGGCTTCTAACCATTGGAGTGTCAATTGTTCTCACGACCATCTTTTCTTTGGCAAATAAGGCTTGTGGTAACGAGACTTCCAATCCTCCTGAACCCTTTACCAAAGTAAATAATGTCTCTGAACTATCAGAAATGCAACCGACTGACTGGGCTGCACAAGCTTTAAAATCTTTAGTAGAACGTTATGGCGTTCCAGGTTATACTGATAGTCGATTTCGCGGCAACCAAGCTATGACTCGCTATGAATTTGCTGCTGGTCTTGCTGCTACCATCAACCATATTAATCAACTCATGTTGACTAAAAACTCTAGCCTGATTAGTCGAGAAGATTTGGAAACCTTAAAACGGTTGCAAGCGGAGTTTGGCGGTGAGTTAGAGGTTGTGCAAGGAAGATTAGACCTCGTGGAAGCCCATCTTTCTCAAATAGAAACATTTTCTACTACTACTAAACTTGAGGGAGAGGTTCTTGTTGCCGCCTCTGGAGTTAGCAATGGTGACAAAGCTGATGGATCAGGCGATGCTATTGATAATAATCTGACCTTCAGTAACCGAGTGCGTTTAACTTTCGATACCAGCTTTACCGGTGAAGACCGCCTCAGAACTCGTCTACAAGCCGCTAATCTCCCAAGAATAGATGATGCAACGGGAACTGACATGGCTCGTTTGGCTTTTCAAAGTAATACCGATAACGAGTTTGAACTAAGTACTCTAGAGTATCGCTTTCCGATTGGAGAGGAAGTTATTGTTTATCTGGGAGCAGAAGGCGGCGATATCGATGACTTTTTTGCTATTACCCTTAATCGTTATTTTAGTAGTAGTGGTCGTGGCTCCATTTCCCGTTTTACCCAACGCAACCCCATTTACCGACAGGGAGGAGGTGCAGGAGTTGGGGTAATCTATGATTTAACTGACTCTTTAAGTTTGAGTTTGGGGTACTTAGCTGAAGATGTGGACGATCCGGAAGTTGGTTTTGGTCAAGCAGAATATGCAGCGATCGCTCAAGTTAGCTTTGAAACTGATGACGACAACTTCGGCATTGCCGCTACCTACATTCGCTCCTACAATAGCCTAGACACAGGAACTGGTAGCCGTCGCGCTAACGATCCGTTTGACGATGAAAGCGAAGCCATTACCGCAGATTCCTTTGGTTTAGAATCAGCGATAGAAATTAATCCTAAACTCTCCCTTACTGGCTGGGTGGGCTATACCCATGCTACAGCAAAGGATTTGCCCAATAACCCAACGGCAAATGTTTTTAACTGGGCGCTAACTTTGGCTTTCATTGATTTGGGTACAGAAGGAAGCGTTGGCGGAATTGCTATTGGTCAACCTCCCAAAGTCACCAGCAATGATTTTCAAGTTGCAGGACGGGCGTACGAAGATGAAAGCACATCTCTACATCTAGAAGCCTTTTGGCGTTTTCAAGCTACTGACAATATCGCCATCACCCCAGGAATGTTGGTAATTACCAATCCAGAACACAATGGCGATAACAGTACTATCTTTGTTGGTACAATTCGCACTACTTTCCGGTTTTGAAGAATGGGGAGTGGGGAGTAGGGAGTGGGGAAAGGCAATTTTTATAATAGACATCTGGTGAAAAAGAATGTAGAGACGCGAAATTTCGCGTCTCTACAAGGATTTTGGATAACGCATAATTAATTTCCGGAGATGTCTAATAATTATTTTATTTTTTCTTTCTTTGCGAAAAAGCATCGAAACTATGTGTATTACATAAATAAGTGAAATGGCATGGCTTTGCTCTCTCTGCACATCCGCAGGGAGAGCAATTTTTTTACAGCTATTTTCAGGTAAATAGACCACGCTGTAGGGGCACAGCATTGCTGTGCCCCTACGATAGATGTGGTTCAAAGACTTGAAAACTGCTGTAAATAAGCGATCGCCTATGCCCGTGCGAATGCGTAAGTGCTGGATCTTTAAATAGCCAAAAGTGGCAGTTTTTTGAGAAACTGCCCAAGCTTTACAAATTTTAACCGAATCGCTACTCTCAAGGCAGATGCTTAACTATTAATTTATTGCCTGATAGTGGCGTCATTCAGTGCTAATCTTGAAGATGACATTGCTTAATCTTTCTTAAGTCTCCTACGACCCTATCTGAAATATAGCTTCAATTATTAGACTCAGCATGGTCAGCACAGCAGAAAAAACAAACATTGGTTATATTACCCAAATCATTGGTCCGGTTGTAGACGTGAAATTCCCCACCGGGAAAATGCCACCCATCTACAACGCTCTGACCATCAAAGGCACCAACGAAGCCGGACAGGAAGTCTCCGTTACCTGTGAAGTACAGCAATTGCTAGGTGACAACCAGGTGCGTGCTGTTTCCATGAGTTCAACAGATGGCTTAGTACGCGGTATGGAAGCTGTCGATACTGGCGCTCCCATTAGCGTACCTGTTGGTAAAGTCACCCTAGGTCGGATTTTCAACGTTCTTGGCGAACCTGTAGATAATCAGGGACCTGTCAATTCTGAGGAAAAGTTCCCCATCCATCGTCCCGCTCCCAAACTCACGGATCTGGAAACTAAGCCTTCCGTATTTGAGACCGGAATTAAAGTTGTTGACCTGCTGACCCCCTATCGCCGTGGCGGTAAGATTGGTCTTTTTGGCGGTGCAGGCGTCGGTAAGACCGTGATCATGATGGAGTTGATCAACAACATCGCTACAGAACACGGTGGTGTGTCGGTATTCGCGGGTGTGGGTGAACGTACCCGTGAAGGTAACGACCTTTACAATGAAATGATTGAATCTGGAGTAATCAACAAAGACAATCTCAACGAGTCCAAGATTGCTCTAGTTTACGGTCAGATGAATGAACCACCCGGAGCAAGAATGCGGGTTGGTCTGTCTGGCTTGACAATGGCTGAGTACTTCCGGGATGTCAACAAACAGGACGTACTGTTGTTTATTGACAATATCTTCCGGTTCGTACAAGCTGGTTCGGAAGTATCCGCGCTGTTGGGACGGATGCCTTCTGCGGTAGGATATCAGCCAACTTTGGGAACCGACGTAGGTGCATTGCAAGAGCGCATCACCTCCACCAATGAAGGTTCAATTACCTCCATTCAAGCAGTGTACGTACCTGCGGACGACTTAACCGACCCCGCACCCGCTACCACCTTCGCTCACTTGGATGGTACAACAGTACTGTCTCGTGGTTTGGCCGCGAAGGGAATTTATCCGGCGGTAGATCCGTTGGGTTCCACTTCTACGATGTTGCAACCCAACATTGTTGGTGACGAACACTACAACACCGCCCGTGCAGTACAGTCAACTCTTCAGCGTTACAAGGAACTCCAAGACATCATCGCCATTCTTGGTTTAGATGAATTGTCTGAAGATGACCGCCTCACCGTAGCACGTGCGCGTAAGGTAGAGCGTTTCTTGTCTCAGCCCTTCTTTGTAGCAGAAGTATTCACCGGTTCTCCTGGTAAGTACGTAAAGTTGGAAGATACCATCAAAGGCTTTAAGAAGATTCTGGCTGGTGAATTGGATGACCTACCAGAACAGGCATTCTACATGGTTGGTAGCATCGAAGAAGCGATCGCTAAAGCCGAAAAACTCAAAGGTTAGTCATTAGTCATTAGTCATTAGTCATTAGTCATTAGTCATTTGTCATTGAGTCCCTTACAGTGACAAATGACAAAGGACAAATGACAAAGGACAAATGACAAAGGACAAATGACAA
>JBHYDF010000140.1:0-23163 GCA_051861145.1 Nostocaceae cyanobacterium | reverse complement strand
GGACAAATGACAAAGGACAAATGACAAAGGACAAATGACAAAGGACAAATGACAAAGGACAAATGACAAAGGACAAATGACAAAGGACAAATGACAAAGGACAAATGACAAAGGACAAATGACCAATGACTAACCACCCTCAGCTTTGCATTTCTTGTACGAAATTGGTGTATACGTTACCCTGCAAAAATTGTTGGTTTTCCATAATCTTTTGATGGAAGCTGATGGTGGTAGGTAATCCCGTGATGGCACACTCCCGCAATGCGCGTTTCATGCGGTTAATTGCTGTAAGTCGGTCTGGCCCCCACGCGATTAATTTACCAATGAGAGAGTCGTAGTAGGGAGGAATTTGGTAATCGGTGTAAACGTGGGAATCAATTCTCACGCCAGGACCTCCAGGCGGTAAATAACCGCTAATCCTACCTGGAGAGGGGCGAAAGTCATGGTCGGGATCTTCAGCATTTATACGACATTCAATCGCATGACCTCGTAAAATTACTTGGTCTTGGGTTAATCCCAGTCTTTCACCTTGGGCGACGCGAATTTGTTCTACAACCAAGTCTACCCCGGTAATCATTTCTGTAACGGGATGCTCAACTTGAATGCGGGTATTCATTTCCATGAAATAAAAGTTACCGGATCTATCTAAGAGAAATTCGATAGTTCCTGCGCCGGTGTAGTTGATAAATTGGGCAGCTTTAACCGCTGCTTGTCCCATTTTTTCCCGTAGTTCTTCGTCAAGAGCAGGACTAGGGGCTTCTTCAAGAAGTTTTTGATTACGACGTTGAATCGAACAATCCCGTTCGCCCAAGTGGATAATGTTACCATAATTATCCGCCAAAATTTGAAATTCAATGTGGCGGGGACGTTCGATAAATTTTTCTAGATAAACCCCAGAATTTCCAAATGCTGCTCCCGCTTCGCCTTGTGCGGCTTGGAAGAATTTAACGAATTCGTTTTCAGAACGCACTAGCCGCATACCCCGTCCGCCACCACCAGCCGTGGCTTTAATCATTACGGGATAACCAATTTTACGAGCGATCGCTAATCCTTCTTTTTCCGACTCCAATAACCCTTCGCTACCCGGAACCGTAGGTACACCTGCTTTTAGCATCGTATCTTTGGCTGTGGATTTATCCCCCATCAGCCGAATCGCTTCCGGAGACGGGCCGATAAAGGCAATATGATGGTCAGCACAAATTTCCGCAAATCGGGCATTTTCTGCCAAAAAACCATAACCAGGATGAATGGCGCTGGCGTTGCGCGTCAAAGCAGCGGCAATAATATTGGGAATATTCAAATAACTTTTACCGCTAGCAGCTTCGCCAATGCAAACCGCTTCATCAGCAAGTTGGACGTGGAGCGCATTACGATCAACGGTGGAGTGTACTGCTACAGTCGCAATCCCCATTTCTTCGCAAGCCCGGAGAATGCGAAGTGCGATTTCTCCCCGATTAGCAATTAATATTTTGTCAAATTTCATCTTCTAGCTTTGATATCAGTTCAATTGTATTGATAATTTCTCCCGACAAATTTAAAACAAGGTTGTCACCTGATTTCAAATTATGACAGGATATGCCAAGCCTAAAGCTTTGGCTTCATACCTTTACGGGTTGTAACTTAAACTATCAACATCACTAAATACTGTTGGCGAATCCAATGTAGGTGGGGCTACGCCCTACAATGCTGAATTTGTAGGGCATAGCCCCACCTACAAATTGGGATTTTCAGCAATTTGCCAACAGTATCATCACTACTGTTACTAGTCTTGGTTTCCCGAATCAGGCACAGAAAGCGCACCTTGCATCCCACAGTTTATCGAACTTCTGTTCTACCGTAGCTGTCTTGACAAAAAGCCCTTCTAATATGACCTGTGCGGATGCTGTATTCATGTAAGTCTGATATACCCATTTAGAAAATTTTGTACATCTGAACACTTAAAGATTTGAAAAATTTGGTTTTATTGAATTTATTGTGCTATATTTAATTTTCAAGTTAACCTTGCGGATGTGGCGGAATTGGTATACGCGCACGTTTGAGGGGCGTGTGGCTTTGCCTTGCGAGTTCGAGTCTCGCCATCCGCATTTTTTAATGATTTCACTTTTCCGTGCTTTTTCTTGAGATGCACGGTTTTTTATGCTTTTATAGAAACAGGTGAAGATTTGTAAAGAACATTGACTGCAACTTTTACACCGACAAACAACGTAACATTACCCAGCGGATGGCATCGCCTAACTCCGATTTGGCAAGGTGGCGAGGAAATCATTCAACAAGGTTTGCCACACACTCAGATGGCACCAACTTGGCAATTGCTACTTTTAGGAGATGGTTCCCCCACACGCCATTTACAATTGCTTACAGGCGAACCAACGGAAGTCGATGTCATCGATATGTCATTGATTGGTATGGACTTAGATGATGCCCCTGAGCAAATTAAAGCCGTACCAGGGCCACGACTACGGCGACAAGTGTGGCTGCGTAACGCCTCTGGTCAACGATTGGCGTATGCTGCCTCTTGGTGGGATGCTTCTCATGTAGATGAGTATTTACAAAACCGTTCATTACCAATTTGGGCAAGTTTAGCCCGTCTCCGTACGGAGTTATATCGGGATGTTCAAGGTATTTATTACGGTTACTCAGATGCTTTAGAATCTGGCTTTGAGCAGACGGGACCTTTTTGGGGACGCCACTACTTATTCTGGCATCACGGACAGCCCTTAACTTTAATTTATGAAGTTTTTTCGCCCTATTTAACAAAATATTTGGGGCCTAGCAACAGTTAAGAAATTTTTGGTTAATTCTTTTTAAATCTACTCATAATCTAAGTTAAAGTCACAAAATAATAGTAATATCAAAGACTAAAACTAGAACTAGGTTTTGAGTAAATTTAGTCACTCTTTAATATAAGTATTCGTGGTTTAATCGTAAAGATGCAAGATTTCAGTTAACTCACTGGCAAATATTAACCATAGCAATTTTTATAGCGGTTCCCAATTGAGTGAAATACAAACCGTTGTAGGGGCACGGCATTGCCGTGCCCCTACCTGCGTACCTCATTCAAACGAGAACCGCGATATAAACTGATATACTTGACAATGAGAGAGATTAACTAGAGCCTCTACATATTGTTAATGTATTTATTTGTACTTTTATTTACGTAAAAACTTGCTATAAAACCTAGTATATGCAGATGGTTAAGCAAGCTGAAAGGTTGATGACGCCATTACCCCGATTTTAGAAATTGTTTCCGCCGAAAATTCCAGAACAGCTCATAATTATTTTACTTTTGTTTTTTACGGAAGAAGGACTATATTTTAGAAGAAAAAATAACTGATATTTGCCAATAATACTATGTAATTTAACATATTTGATGATTTTCAGTCTATCTCTCTTTTGAGAGCGCAAATCTTCTGAGATAGGGTTTAGTCGCGATAATACTGTTAATTTTGCTACTAAGCTTTGAGATGAATTTGTCTGAATTCGACAAAGCCAACAAATGTAAATTCTCTTGAATCTTAAAACACAAGTGTGACTAAAAGTTACAGCTACAGGGACAAAATTAGTATTTACTACACGATTGTACAAATTCCTGGTGTTAAGTAAGTCGGCGTAAAAAATTAAAGGTTTGTAGTAAGCGCTTCAGCGCTGAAGCGCTTACTACAAGCTAACTTACAAGCTTTACTTTTCTTTACATAGTTCGGTTTATTCGCGCCGACTTACTTATCTAATTTTGTAGGTATAGCTATGCTGCACGACTATCAAAACATGCAGCATAGCCCTACCTACGAAATAAGTTCGATACGGATTTATGCAATTTAGTACTGACTTATGGTTTAAAAGCCTACATTTTTCAAACTTCTTCCTTCTGATAATATCGCGTCTTATGTAGGTGCAAAATGTGTTTTAGACAACAAGATGACAGTAAAAATGATGATGGATTGCAGTTTTGTTAAGGGGTGATATCTTGTCAAAGTGCCGAAAATTAGGAATTTATTCCTAGTATTCAAAATAAAGCAGCAGAAAGGATTACTAGGCACATAATTATAGTTAATAAAACGGTGGCGATTTGAGAAAAAATGGTAGCTTATTACCGAAGTATAGTCACCGTCTAAATTTCAAAAATTAATGGAATTACAATTCCCGATCCTGGGGAAACCTTTTGGTTAACTTTGCCAACAAAGCAAGTAAGATGTTCGCAATAATTATGAGGTATAGGTTTCAATGGCGCTGCCCGTCCTATCTGTATCGATGAAAAATAAGAAAAAGAAACCTTCTCTGGTACTAACACTCTCGTCTGCTGGGTTATTAATTGGTGGTGGTGTGGCGGCATACTGGCTATTAACCCAGGGACAGCCCTTTTCTAGAGAATTGCCAGTAGGTGCGAATATAATTCCCCAAGATGCCCTGTTTGCGGTTTCCCTGACTACCGATGCTGGACAATGGCAGAAATTACGGGAGTTTGGCACAGAACAAACACAAGCCGTATTAGATAAAAATCTAATACAGTTGCGCGATCGCTTTCTCACCAGCAATGGTTACGACTTTCAAAAGGATATCAGTCCTTGGGTGGGCGAACAAGTGACGATCGCAGTTCTCACCCCAGACGCAACTAAACCCGCACCCAAACCCGTAGCCACTGGTGCAAGTAATTTTAGCAATCAGCAGTCATTGGTAATGGTGCTGCCAATTCAAAATCCAGAAAAAGCCAAAAGCATTTTAGCACAGCCCAAAACCCTCAAAGAGGGTAAATGGATTGACCGTACCTATGAGGGTGTTCCGATTAAAGAAACCGACTCAGCATCTGGACAAAATTTCTCAGTGGCAATAGTCAATGGACAATTCCTAGTAATTACCGATAATCCTAAAACTACAGAAAGAGCGATTAAAGCTTATAAAAATAAAACAACCCTAGCAACAACTGCGGGATTTGCGGGTAATTTTCCCAAAATTGCTACCTATCAACCTTTTGCTCAGTTTTATGTAAATGTACCTGATTCTGCCAAAATAGCCGCTGCATCAGGTAATCGGCATTTGCCTGCCCAAGTTTTGGCACAATTACAAAATAACCAAGGTTTAGCCGGGACAGTTAGCTTGGAGTCACAAGGAATACGTATTAAAAGCGTTTCTTGGCTAAATCCCAATAGTCAACGTGTACTAGCAGTAGAAAACAAAGCTGGAAGTATGCAAAACCGCATCCCAGCGGAAACCTTGATGATGCTGTCCGGTGGTAACTTGCAGCGGTTATGGACAGACTACGTTTCTACATCCCAAGGAAATCCACTCTCGCCAATTGCACCAGAACAACTACGAGCAGGTGTAAAATCTCTTACAACTCTGGATTTAGAGAAAGATTTGCTCAGTTGGATGGGCAATGAGTTTTCTGTCTCAGTAATTCCCACCAGTAGCAAAGAAGGCGTATCAGAAGATTTTCGAGCTTCTCTAGTATTTATGGTAAAAGCAAGCGATCGCTCTCGTGCGCAAGCATCTTTAAAACAACTAGATGAAGTGATGAAATCTCAATACCAATTCCAGATCCAACAGACAACAGTAGCAGGTAAACCCGTTGTTAACTGGATCGGGCCTTTGGGAACCTTAACCGCTTCTCACGGTTGGTTAGATGAAGATGTAGCCTTCTTAGCCCTTGGCGCTCCCGTCAGCGATAAAATTATCACAAAGCCAAACAACACATTAGCTAGTACCCTTTTCTTTCAAAAAACAGTTCCCTCGGAACCCAATCCTACCAACGGTCAATTTTTCTTAGACGTGGATCGTACAGCTAAAAATTTCCCCTTACCGACTTTATTACCAAATCAGCAAGCATTGTTAACAGCAACACGCTCAGTCGGGATCACAACAAGCATCAACGATAATCGTAGTACCCGCTATGATGTTTTTCTATCACTAAAAAAAGAAGCAAAACCAGCCCCCTTACCCAACCCCACAATCAATCCCACCTCTTCTCCCTAATCAAGTTAGGAGTTAGGAGTTAGGAGTTAGGAGTTAAGAGTTAGGAGTTAAGAGTTAGGAGTTAGGAGTTAAGAGTTAGGAGTTAGGAGTTAAGAGTTAGGAGTTAAGAGTTAGGAGTTAAGAGTTAGGAGTTGTTGGTTGTTAATTTTTACCATTAACTCCTCACTCCTCACTCCTAACTCCTCACTCCTCACTCCTCACTCCTAACTCCTCACTCCTAACTCTTAACTCCTAACTTTCCCATCGCTCCTGAAACAGATAGGATCAGAACTGTCGGAATCCTTAATTTTAAAAATACATAGGGGAGAATGCTTTATGAATTTGGTTGAACTCCAAAACTGGTTGGATAATGCTTCTTTTGCTATCCTCTTTGTGACAATGCTGATTTATTGGTGTGGGGCAGCTTTTGAGAACTTGCCCTACTTGCCAGCTTTGGGAACAGCAGGAATGGCGATCGCTAATTTGTGCATCGCTACCTTATTAGGATCGCGTTGGCTAGAGGCTGGCTATTTTCCTCTTAGCAATTTGTATGAATCTTTATTTTTCTTAACTTGGGGAATTACTACCATCCATCTGATTGCTGAAAATAACAGCAAAAGCCGCTTGGTAGGAGTTGTTACCGCCCCCGTAGGAATGCTCATCACAGCTTTTGCTACTCTGACATTACCATCAGAAATGCAAATAGCAGAACCCTTAGTACCTGCATTGAAATCTAATTGGTTGATGATGCACGTCAGCGTCATGATGTTGAGTTATGCTGCTTTGATGGTGGGTTCATTAGTAGCGATCGCCTTCCTTGTAGTCACTCGTGGACAAGACATCCAACTTCAAGGTAGTTCTGTTGGTACTGGTGGTTATCGCAGTAACGGTTATCGTTTGCACAAAGCAGGTGAACTCGTTTCTCAATCACAAGCAGTGGGTGCGGAAAACAATGGCGCTGCCCGTTTTGAAACTACTAGTAACGGTAAAACCGCTGTTTTGGATACAGTACTAGCACCTGTAATTCAAAATTCACAATCTCAAAATTCCGAACCCCTTTCACCCCAGCGCCTCAGCCTTGCTGAAACTTTAGATAATATCAGCTATCGGATTATTGGGCTGGGATTTCCTTTACTGACTATTGGCATTATCGCTGGTGCAGTTTGGGCAAATGAAGCTTGGGGTTCTTATTGGAGTTGGGATCCGAAAGAAACTTGGGCGTTGATTACCTGGTTAGTATTTGCTGCATACCTCCACGCCCGCATCACTCGCGGTTGGCAAGGGCGGCGTCCGGCTATTTTGGCTTCCAGTGGTTTTGTTGTTGTCTGGATTTGTTATTTAGGGGTGAATTTGTTGGGTAAGGGTTTACACTCTTACGGTTGGTTCTTTTAGAACCTCACCCCCCTACCCCCCTCTCCGCAAGCAGAGAGGGGGGACATAGGAGATTTGGGATTAGGGGCTATCTCTTGGGAATTATAAATTTAGTTACAGGAGATAGTTATGGGAAATGGATTTGAGTCATTAAGCCTTGATGATGTTGTAACCGTAAAAGAGGACTATAAATACGTAATTTCACACACTACATTTAAAGTTGCTGAATTTACTAAAAGAATGGCATCCAACTGGGCAGATGATAAACAGAAAAAATGGTTTTATGAAAGTGTAGATTGCCAGGTTTTAAAACCTGGTTCTAAACGCTGGCAAAAAGGAAGAATTCGGATTACTTTAGAATTTTGCCCTGATGAACCTGAATCACCACTCGATGATATCCGTCAGCAACTCCAACAACTAGAAAAATAATATAACTGTTGCGAAAAAACCTATTATGCCCTCAGACTGGAAGTCTGGGGCTACACAAACAAAGCCTGCCTACGCAGGCTAAATGCGTTCTTATAATCAGTCCGCGCAGGCGGACTTTGCCTGTGTAGCCGCGACTTCTAGTCGCTTGGTGGCGCTAACCCACCCTGTAAAAACTCTTGGCGTCTTGGCGTCTTGGCGGTTTGAAAATGGTATGGACTTCCCTGCATACAAAAATCCATCGCACCATCCGATCGCGTCGTTTATTTGAACGCAACCAACGCCTATTAGTCGCGGTTTCCGGGGGACAAGATTCTCTGTGTTTAATCAAATTATTGTTAGATTTACAACCAAAATGGAGCTGGGATTTAGGTATTGCTCACTGCGATCATCGCTGGCGTTCTGACTCCCAAGAAAATGCCCAGCATGTAGAAAATTTAGCTACAAATTGGAATACGCCTTTTTATTTAGAAGTAGCTGATGAACCTTTATATAGTGAAGCTACTGCACGCAATTGGCGCTATCAAGTTTTAGGTGCGATCGCTCAACAATACAATTACACCTGCATTGTTACAGGACACACAGCAAGCGATCGCGCTGAAACCCTGCTTTACAATTTGATTCGCGGTACTGGTGCAGATGGTTTGCAAGCTTTAACTTGGCGACGTTCGCTAGTTGATGGCATTGTTTTAGTGCGTCCGCTTTTAGAAATTACTCGCACAGAAACAGGACAATTTTGCCAAGACTTTCAACTGCCGATTTGGGAAGATTCCACCAATCAAGATTTAAAGTACGCCCGTAACCGTATCCGTCAAGAACTCATACCATATTTACGAGAAAATTTCAACCCCCAAGTTGAATCAGCTTTAGCCCAAACAGCGGAACTGTTGCAAGCAGAAGTGGAATATTTAGAACAAGCCGCTAATGAGTTGAGGGAAGAAGCGATGAGCAGGGAAACAGAGGGAGATAGCGAAAAAAAATCCCATTCCCCACTCCCTACTCGTAGGGGCACGGCACTGCCGTGCCCCTACCCACTCCCTTTAAAATTAAATCGCCGCGTATTGCAAAAAGCGCCAATTGCTTTGCAACGTCGTGTTATGCGACAGATATTACAAGAAATACTTCCTATGGCTCCCAGTTTTGAGCAAATTGAAAAACTTACAGCTTTAATTACAGCGCCAAACCGAACGCAAACCGATCCATTTCCCGGAGGTGCGATCGCGCAAGTAGAAGGCCACTGGATCTGGGTGAAAAAGTTAGGAGTTAGGAGTTAGGAGTTAGGAGTTAGGAGTGAGGAGTGAGGAGTTAGGAGTGAGGAGTTAGGAGGATGAATAAGTTAGTGATAAAAATTAACAACTAACAACTAATAACCAACAACTAACAACCAACAACCAACAACTCATAACTCATAACTCCTCACTCCTAACTCCTAACAACCAACAACTCATAACTCATAACTCCTCACTCCTAACTCCTAACTCCTAACTCCTAACTCCTAACTCTCAAGAGCAAGAGGTTGAGGAATCAAATTTGAAACAGCTTGGCGCATTTGGCTAATAGCTTGGAGTTGATAATCACCAGTTTCTTGAACTTGAGCTAAGCTTTCAGTAATACCTTGTAACTTTTGCCGCAATCCATCAAGGGAATCTTGAATTGGTTGTAAAGCTTCTTGGTATAAATTAACTCTACCTAAGCATTCAGCGCTTGCTGTTCGCAAAGACAGCAAATTTTCTTCCATTGCTTGCAGTTCCTGGCGCTTAGTGTGTTGCTCTTGAGTTTGCTGCTCTATCATTCCTTGCATTTGTTCAATGTTAGCCAGCATCTGTTCAATTTCTTGTTCCAGATTTTGCAATGCTTCTGATTGTTGCTGTCGCTGCCTTTCAATTTGCGCCAGTATCGGACTTAAATTGATTTTCTCATCTTCTTGAGCATCAGCAGGAGTCTGTCCTAATCGCCGCCGCAGTACTGCTTTATGTTGCGTTAGCAGCGTTTGACGTTCTTGCAAACTGCGGCGTTGTCCTACCAAAGTTTCATTCAGCATTTGGTAAAAGTTTTGTTCGTCTGCTAGTTCGGCTTCTAATGTACTCCTCTCCCCATCTGATGCTTGGCTTATTTTCTGTTGGAGTTCTTCAATTGTTTTTTGTTTCTCTTTTAGTTCTTGCTCCTGATCGTTGACGAAGCTAGAGTCTATGTCTAACTTCTCCTGCAAGTCATGTACTAATTTTTGCAGTTCTTCTAGAGACATTTTCTCTAAAGCTTCCCCATCCACTTGCTGGCTGAGAACCCCACCACCAGAAATTGCAGCGAATGAGTTAATTTTTTGGTATAATTCTTCTTGTTGTTGCAGTTTTTCTTTCAGTAAATTCACATAGTTTTGCTTACTGTTGACAGTGGCTGTATTTGCCTTCAATTCCGCTATTTGCTGTTCTAGAGAATTTTGTGCTTGCTGCCATTCATTTTGACGCTCAGAGAATATCTGCGACAAACGTTCAACTTCTGCTTGTTGTTCGCCAACCGCAGTTCTTTGCTGTTCCAGTTCTTGCCAATGGGGGTTGAGAAAAGCTTGCTGCTGTTCCACTATTTCAAATGCCTGATGCAAGTTTTCCCGCACTGTTTCTGTGGGAGCAACACTACTAGAAAGGCGATCGAGTAATTCACTCAGTACCCGACTTTGTTCTTCATCTAGTACTTTCCCTTGCTGCAACTGTGCTTGATGTTCCTCTAAGCGGCGCTGTTCACCCCGTAAATGCTCCCAAGCTCCTTCTAGTTCTTGGCGGTTGCGCTCTATTTCTGCTCGCAACTGTTCAATTTCTGTACGAGTCGTCTCAAATTCCTGTTTTTCTGCTTCCAGGCGTTGAAATTCATCCTCCATTTGTTGCAGTTGTTCCAAGCGCGTTTCCATCTCCACTTCGCGCCGGTTGAGTTCCTGCGCTTGAAACGTTAGTGACTCTTTCCACTGATCTATCTCTTCTTCCTTGACCTTAAATTTTTCTAGTTGGCGAGAAAAATTTTGCAAAATGTTCACTAGCGGACGTCCCGCTTCTTGAATGCGCTGCACTTGACGCTGAGGATTGAGTTCAACCAGTACGAGTGCGCCATCATTTAATTTATTGGCTTCTTCAGTGGCTATTACTTCTTCAGATACGGTATTCCAACTTTGGTCTGTCCGTTGACAAGCCAACAGTTTTAGCTCGGTTTTACTACCACCACCGAGTAAACCGCCTTTTTGTTTTTGTACTTCTGCTAAATATAGCACTCCTTTAATCCTTTTGATGCAGCTAATAATGTGTTTAAACTTATACGTTAGATAATTGCGTTAACCTGCCTTATTTCACTTAGGTCTAGGAAAATAAGACAGGCAAAAATATTTATAGACGTGATAAATCACGCCTTGATATTTATACAACTAAAATGTCACTTCTTTATATTTTGTACTGCTGTCAGATATGATGACTACCGTGTTATCACTAGCATGGTCAAAGTATATTACAGAAGTTTAAGATTTTTTTAGAAGGGGCTAGGGGCGCTTGGGTTAGGGGTTAGGGGCTGGGGGCTAGGGGCTAGAGGCTAGGGGCTAGGGGCTAGAGGCTAGGGGTTAGGGGCTAGAGGCTAGTGTAAAAATGATTCTCTAATCCCTAATCCCTAATCCCTAATCCCTAGTCCAAGCGCCCCTAATCCCTAGTCCCTAATCCCTAGTCCAAGCGCCCCTAGCCCCTAGCCCCTAGCCCCTGCTTGAAGAATGGAAAAATATCAGGGCACAATGAACAAATAATGTAATCAGTAATACAAGGAGCGTCTTTTTACTAGATGCGGGGAAATTTAAATGAAATTGATATTCGCAGTATTCTGCAATTGATAGAGTTAGGACAGCGAACTGGACAATTATTTGTAGAAGCTCTGGGTGTAGATGAGACAAATAGACATAATCTGTTTGGCGATCGCAAACAGCAGTCTTGGTTTGTCTTTTTTCTCAATGGTCAAATTATTTACGCTGCTAATGGCGATAATAGTTTATTCCGGCTAAGTGATTATTTACGTCATTACCAAGTCAAGACGGAACTCGAAGAACAGAAACTAGCTTGCTTGGGAACGCTGAATGCACCAGAGTACGGGTATTTATGGGCACTTTTAGAGCAAAATATTATTAGCCCAAAACAGGCTCGTAATATTATTCACAGTTTGGTGCATGAGGTTCTCTTTGATTTACTGAATTTACACCAAGGTAATTTTATTTTTGAGGTGGGTTCGGCACTTACCCCCCAATTGACTACCCTGGAAATTACTCCCCTACTAACTAAAATCATTCAGCAAGTGCAACAGTGGAAACAACTGTATCCACATATTCAGGCTCCTGACCAATTTCCGATACTAACTGATATAGTAAATCTACGTAATTCGCTACCAGCAGCAACGGTTAATAAGCTACAACATTGGGCAGATGGGAAAACATCGCTGCGTCAATTAGCTCGCTATCTCAACCGCGATATCGTTACGGTGGCTAAAGCAATATACCCGTATGTACAACAAGGTTGGGTACAGTTAGTATATTCAGAAACATCTGAATTGCCAGTCGAAAAACAAAATTGCCAGCCGTCTTTAAAGGATAACCGTAAATGGCGCATATTATGTATTGACGATGCTACCAGTATATGTGCCACAGTAGAGACTATTTTAAAAGCACAAGATTATGAAGCGATCGCTCTGACAAATCCTTTAGAAGCGCTAAGTCTGGTTTTTCAACTCAAACCAGATTTAATTTTCTGTGATATTGCTATGCCTGAGTTGGATGGTTATGAAATTTGTGCTATGCTGCGGCATTCTACAGCATTTCGGCGCGTGCCAATTATCATGCTCACTGGCAAAGAAGGATTTATCGACCGAGTTAAAGCAACAATGGCGGGAGCGACCGATTATTTAACAAAGCCTTTTGGGAATAATGAATTAGTAATGCTGGTGGAAAAATATCTCAATTACAGTGTGGAGGACAGTGACAAAAAAGACACAACACTTGTTGATTCTGGAAAAGATGGAGTAAAAAATATTATCACAGAATCAGCCGACCTCTGAGCAACTTGAATACATAGTAAATCAATTAAGGAATAGAATTATTTTATACAAAAAATGCATATGGGGAAATCAGGGAGTGTTCCAAGTCGGAACATCTACATCAGGAGGTATATAGGGTATTTATGAGTACAGTTCTGATTGTGGAAGACAGTATCGCCCAAAGGGAGATGATCACAGACCTCCTGAAAGCGAGTGGCTTAATAGTCACTCACGCGAGTGATGGAGTAGAAGCTTTGGAAGCAATTCTAACTGCTCCGCCCGATTTAGTGGTATTGGATATTGTCATGCCCCGGATGAATGGCTATGAAGTTTGCCGTCGGCTTAAGTCCGATCCGAAAACTCAAAATGTCCCTGTGGTGATGTGTTCTTCTAAAGGTGAAGAATTCGATCGCTACTGGGGTATGAAACAAGGTGCAGATGCTTACATAGCTAAACCGTTTCAACCAACAGAATTGGTGGGAACAGTCAAACAACTGTTGCGAGGATAAGGATGAAAATAATATGGGAAAGCTACCGGACTTTTTAGGAGGCAGTGGACAAGATCAATTTCGCCCTGAATTTCAAGTAGAAAGTCCTGAAGGTGAGTTACACTTGCGGTTTTTCATTCCTTCGCATCAGGAGTTTGCACTTCCAGCTACTGGTATCCGGGAGGTAATCGAACTAAGTCCTGATAAAATCACCCCGATTCCTAATGCTTCTCCTTTACTTTTGGGTACTCTAAATTTACGAGGTCGAGTTATCTGGGTGGCTGATTTGGGTCAATTTCTTGGGGAAGCAACTGCATTAAACACCAATCGCGCAGAAATTCCAGTGATAGCAATTGAAGAACAAGACACCATCGTTGGCTTAGCGGTAGACAAAATTGGCGGTATGGACTGGCTGGATATACAGTATCTTATGGCACCAACCGATGTGCCTGATACTATGACTCCTTTTTTACGAGGAGAGTGGATACTAGATGCTCAAACCAAACAGTGTCTGAGACTGCTAGATCAAATGGCTATTTTACGAAGTGCGCGTTGGGCAGGTTGAACATGGGAGGCAGCAAATGGCAGCGAGTATAGATGATTACGCTCAAACATATCAACAGGCTTACACAGCCTACGCGCAACAAAATTATGAAGAGGCAGCCACCTTAATTGACCAAGTGGTGCAATATTTAGCAGATGACCCGAATACCCATTTGTTGCGGGGTCACATCTACTACGTTTTGCAGCAGTATGACGTGGCAAAAGCAGAATATCAAACAGTGCTGGAGTTAACTAACGATCCAGAAATCACCAGTTATGCCAAAAATGGTCTGGATAGCATCAATCAATACCTAAATCAATCAAGTGATATTACTGAAGTACTCAATAAGAAAAATCATCAGCAATTTTCTGATTTACCTGACTCTATAGGAGTTGAACAACAAGAATTAGGAGATTTGGCAGCAGTTGAAGACTTGAATAGCAACAGCTTTGATTTCAACTCCTTGGCTGAACATGAAGAAGATGGGGAAGAGGAAGACCTATCTTTAAGTAGTCCCTTTGACTTACCCACAGACAGTACTTTATTTTGTACGATACCAGACTCCTCAGAAAATTTTGCTGAGAATCCTTTTGCCTTGTCTCCAGAAGAGGTGGAACAAGATTCACAGGCAAACAGTTGGAATAATAGAGAATCAGAATTAGATTTACCTGCTTTCTGGCAAGAAGATATTTCCGTCACTCAAGGAAAAGAGTTTGGAGAAAATAATAATTTACAATCAAGTAGCACAAATTCCAGTTTCGACATCTCAGATTTGTCCCAGTCAGATAGTGCTGATTCTCCTTTTGTTCCAGTTAATTCAACATCAAATCATAACTTGAACAATCAGGATAATTCGGCTGAGGAAATATTCCCAGAACAAAGTGACATAAGTTTAAATTTTAAACTCAATAACTTTGAAGATGAAACTTTACTAGTACAAGAAAAAAAAGTTAAAACTGATTTGTCAACTACAAATAGTCTGGGATATAGCAGCCAAGAAGATTTTCCTGCCACAGCTTCTCTAAATAGCACTTTCACTATAGAAGAAAAGCAACTTGACTCTAGTTTGAAAACCAACCAAAATAACAGCTTTGATGGTGATGATAGTTTCGATTTAGAAGCATTTGAGTCTGCTTTTGGTTCAGAGAATGACTCTGAACATGAAGATACAAACAGCGTCATGAATGGATATGTTTCTCAAGGTAGCAATATTGAATTTTTAGATGATTTTGATGATTTTGATGATTTGGGAAACATTCAAGCAGAGTTTGACTTTGTTACAGATTCTAGTTTTGGTAGCTCACAACTGCATTCTGGCTCGATAGAAACTAACGGTAGGATTCAAAACCAAACTTTTGAAAATTCCCGCAGTGCTGAAAAAAGAGATGAGGCTGCACGCAAGGTTACTGAGAGCGATCGCGATGATGAATTATTCAGCATCACTGGTTCACAAGAGGCTGTTCCTGTCTTCACTCAAAGTGATGTCGCCAACATCGAACCTCAAGTTAGCGTCGAACAAGGCTTACTTGCACCTTTAGAAAATGCACCGCTACAAACCAAGCAATGGTTAATTGCTGGCAGTATCGGCATTGTCTCGGCGGTAGTTGTAGCCGCAGTCAGCTTCGCCGCGACTACAGTTTCTCCACCCAACCAACGGGAATCGGTGCGAAACACTGGCTGGGCAATGGCTTTAGCCGCTGGAATTGCGAGTTTTACTACCGCTGGCATGATGGGTACTTTCACTCTCAGGCAAGTTCGTCGCACAACCAAGGATTTACAAGCGCAGTTTGACGCCGTGCGTAAAGGTAATCTTAACGTCCAAGCTACGGTGTATTCAGAAGATGAATTAGGACAGTTAGCCGCTGGCTTTAATGAAATGACACGGGTAATTTTTACTACTACCCATGAAGCTACACGTAAAGCCGAAGAACAGGAAGAAGCCAAAGAAAACCTACAACGTCAAGTGATTCGCCTGTTGGACGATGTAGAAGGAGCCGCGAGGGGAGATTTAACGGTACAAGCTGAGGTAACAGCCGACGTATTAGGAGCAGTCGCCGATGCTTTTAACCTGACAATTCAAAACCTGCGGGATATTGTTCAACAGGTGAAAGTCGCAGCGCGGGAAGTTACCAAAGGGGCCACTAATTCGGAAACATTCGCAAGGGCGCTTTCTAGTGATGCTTTGCGACAAGCAGAAGAGTTAGCAGTAACCCTTAATTCCGTCCAAGTGATGACCGACTCTATCCAAAGGGTAGCAGAAGCAGCACGGGAAGCAGAAACTGTTGCTCGTGACGCTAGCGCGATCGCCCTCAAAGGTGGGGAAGCTGTAGAAAATACCGTCGCGGGGATTTTAGAAATTCGCGAAACCGTGGCGGAAACCACGCGGAAAGTGAAGCGATTGGCGGAGTCATCCCAAGAAATTTCTAAGATTGTGGCGTTAATTTCTCAGATTGCTTCCCGCACGAACTTGCTAGCACTCAACGCCAGTATTGAAGCCGCAAGAGCAGGAGAAGCCGGACGGGGTTTTGCCATTGTTGCCGATGAAGTGCGCCAGCTAGCGGATAAATCTGCCAAGTCTTTGAAAGAAATCGAACAAATTGTGATGCAAATTCAAAGCGAAACAGGTTCCGTAATGACCGCAATGGAGGAAGGCACGCAGCAGGTAATTAAAGGCACAAAACTAGCAGAAGAAGCCAAGCGATCGCTCGAAAATATTATTCAAGTAGCAAATCGAATTGATATTTTGGTGCGTTCTATCACCACCGACACTGTGGAACAAACGGAAACCTCCCGCGCCGTGGCTCAGGTTATGCAATCTGTAGAGCTTACAGCGCAAGAAACATCCCAAGAAGCGCAAAGAGTGTCTGGAGCGCTGCAACACTTGGTAGGTGTTTCTCGCGACTTAATCGCCTCCGTAGAACGTTTCCGGGTGGAAACCGCTGAAACTAGATAAGACAGTTAGGAGTGAGGAGTTGGGCATTGGGCATTGGGCATCGGGCATCGGGCATCGGGGAGCCAGCGCCGTGCGGGGGTTTCCCCCGTTGAGGCGACTGGCGTCATCGGGCAAAGGGCAAGGGGCATCGGGCATGGGTAAAAAAACTAATAATGCCCAATTCCCAATTCCCAATTCCCAATGCCCAATGCCCAATTCCCAATTCCCAATTCCCAATGCCCAATTCCCAATTCCCAACTCCTAACTCCTAACTCCTAACTCCTAACTCCTAACTCCTAACTCTTAATTTTGACTATGTTGCCGGAACAACAACAGCGGATTTTAGGTTACTTTATTGAGGAAGCAAAAGAACACCTGACGACGATTGAGCAGGGGTTACTAAATCTCCAAAGTACCATCAAAGACCCGGAAATTCTCAATGAAATCTTTCGGGCGGCGCACTCGATTAAAGGAGGAGCGGCGATGCTTGGTTTGAGTAGTATTCAGCATACGGCTCACCGCTTGGAAGACTGTTTCAAAGTTCTCAAAGAACATCCTGTCCAAGTTGACCAAAAATTAGAATCTTTGTTCCTTGGTGTCTCTGATACCCTGAAAGCACTGTTAGAAAATTTGCAAGGCCCGTTTGGTCTGACAGATGAAACTGCTAATAATTTAATGTCAGAAGCCGAACCTGTATTTGGCTGGCTAAACGAACATTTGGATCTGCTTGTTAAACAAGGAAGTGGTGCAACAACACCCATACATAGCGATCGCTGGCAAAATTGCCAAAACCAGGTACTACAAAAACTGCGGGAGATGTTGCAACTGTTTAAGCAACCAGCAACACCCGAAACACGGCAAAATCTTCAAGATTGCTGTAGCGAATTAGCCCAACTTGGTGAAGAATTGAATTGCGCACCCTGGTGTAAATTGTGTCAGGCAACCGGTAAGGCGATCGCTAATGAACAAAACAGTTATCTCACTCTCGCAAAAATAGTTATTACTGATATTAGACAAGCTCTGGAATTAGTCCTCACAAACAGAGAAGCCGAAATTACCATTAGTCAACAATTAGAAGCACTAATTCCTCCGGAAATTGAATTGTTAGATATCACTACTGGCTTGATAGATGAGTCGGCTGAGCAGGAAGAATTTTCTACTGCACCAGAGGAAAATATTTTCTCAGCCAGTTTTGATACTGGCAATCAAGATGAAACTATTCCTCAAACAACAAATAATTTTGCTGCACTCACAGTTGAACCTCAACCTATAGATTTTGAAGTAGAAAATAGCATCACTAGCTTATCTGAACTTTCCGAGCCAATTAGCAATGCTACAGATAATTTTGGCGATATAACTGCTGAATCCGAGCCGATAGACAGTATTGCTAACTTATCTGAACTATCTGAGGAATTGATTAGTGATGATGAAGACGAGACTCTTATTCTCAAAAATTTCGATCCCAACGGACCAGAAGTAGGAATAGCCGAGTTAAGTACTCTCGCTCAGTTGTTTGAAAATGAGACTCCTGAACTCAATGAAACCTGGGATATTGAAGAGGAAATTTTAGAGCCTGTCTCTAGCAACAATGAAACAGAAATTGAGAGTATTAGCAGCACAGTTGAAGATGTCAGTAGCGATGATTTTGCTGAGTTGCTGTCTTTGGAAGGTGACTATAATATTATTGATAACCAAGTAACAACCACAAAAGAAGAATTAACCCTGGTACAATTATTTGGTGATGTCTTTTTAGAAGAAGAAAATTTAGAACAGCAAAATAAACAAACTACTCCTAACCTTGATTTAACAATCACACCAACACTAAATAATTCTCAGGAGCTATCCAGCAATTCAGAAAAAAATTTAGATGACTTATTTGCAGAAACAGAGCATCAGGATTTGCTAGAGGAAACTGCTTTAGAAGTTACCCAACAACAAAAAGAAGAAAACTGGACTCTAGATAATTTATTTGCCGAAACTGAAGAAGATAATAGCCCAACTGTAATAATCGATGAACCGGAATTTGGTGATTTATTTGATTTGCCCCTAATAGCAGAATTTTCCCCTGCCGAAAATTTAAATTTATGGGTGCAGGGAAAGAATGAAAACCAAGAGACAGAATTGCAAACTACTGTTGAACAGGATGCAGCAAAGGCTTTAGAAGAAATTTTACTAACTGTCGCAACTGCTGATAATATTTTTGATGAAAACACGCAAATTCAAATCTCGACCACAGCAGATTTTGAACTGGAAGATTTAAATTTAAATCTAGATTTTCCACACGAGGAGCAGCAATTAGATTTAATATTGTTAGCCGATCCTGATGATTTATTTGCAGAATTGGCAGAAACTGACTCAGGGATTTCATCTTCTAGTGTAGGCGATCGCGAATTTCATCCAGCCGAGGCAAAACATGAGGATTTTTTACTGTGGTTGGAGCAACCATTTGCAGGCGATACATCTTCCAGCCATCCCGAATTGGATCTGGAAAATCACGAATTGTCTACCAAGGAAGCTAGTGGCTTTTCGCAATCACCAGAAGAATTAGAATTAGCTCCAGAATTTACCGACTCACCCACGGAAATTTTACCATCTGATTTGCCACAAATATTTTCTGGTCTGGAAATTAAGGAAACTAATTGGTTAGATTCAGTTAAAGATAAGAATGAGACTCTGGAAATTTTGTTTGAGGATTTACCAGTAGTTAATACTAACGATTTCCAGTTTGACAGCACAGATAATCCTTTTGCCTTGTCACCACAGGGTTTAAGTGAAAATATCCTACCCACAAATACTTCACAAGATATTACTAATACTGCCGAACCAAAGGTAGAAGAGTTAGAAGCAAAAACTAGTTTAGTAAATCCCTTTGAGTTGGTAGAAACAACTCTTTCTGAAATAGCAAAGGAAAATAATACTTCAGAAGTTAATTTAGACAAAGATTCATTGACAACGACAATTTTTCAAACAGAAGAGGGGAGGCAAAAACAAGATGATACAGCAACTGTTGCAGAAGAAAAAACTGAAGATATTCCTACAAAACTACTGTCAGTAACTCCAGAAATAGAGAATATTTCTGATACACCTACAGAATTAACCGCAGTAACTCCAGAGGAAAAAACTTCTCTAGAAAGTAACAACCAAGAGGATGCATTTGCTAGTTTATATGATTTACTACAAGAGGAAGTAGTACCAGAAACCCATGCTACAACTATTCAAGAAATAGAGTTTGCTGCTTTAGAAGAACTGCTGTCTTTGGATGATGAAAATTTGGCAGCAACAAACCAAACCCCGACAGATTTAACAAAAACTGCCAATAATTCTATTTCATCTCCAGAGATAGAAAATGGATTTAAAGAATTAGAGGGAATGGTAGGGGGAGTAGTCACACCCGGTACAATTGGTTTAACGGGTGGACGCAACTCTGGTTGGAATGCTTCCAGATTTGAACAATTAATGAAGGTTCCAGTTAAGCATCTGGATGACCTAAGCAATTTAGTCGGAGAATTGGTAGTAAACCGCAACACTTTAGAACAGGATCAAGAACGTCTACGCCAGTCATTGGATAACTTATTGCATCAGGTGCAGCAACTCTCGGATGTGGGAGCAAGGATGCAGGAATTGTATGAGCGATCGCTCTTGGAAGCTTCTCTACTCGCCAGCCGCAAAAATAACAATAATTCTCCCTCTTTAGATATGGACAGGGGTTTTAGCGAATTAGAAATGGATCGCTTTACTCCTTTCCACAGCCTGTCCCAAGAAATGATTGAACTTATTGTCAGGGTACGCGAGTCGGCGAGTGATATTGACTTTGTTACCGAAGAAACTGAACGAGTAGCGCGGCAATTCCGCCAGGTAACAACGCAGTTGCAAGAGGGACTGACAAGATCGCGAATGGAGCCTTTTTCCCAAGCAACCGATTTGTTGCCGCGAGGTGTGCGCGATAATTCTATTAAATATGGTAAGCAAGTCGAATTGGTCATTCAAGGTCGGGATACCTTGATTGACAAGATGATTTTGGAACATCTAAAGACACCGCTCACGCATTTGCTCAATAACGCGATCGCTCACGGTATCGAAACACCAGAGGAACGACAAGCAAAAGGGAAAGCACCCGTGGGAACCATCACCGTTTGCGCCTTCCACCAAGGGAACCAAACCGTGATTTCCGTTAGTGATAACGGCGCAGGTATCGACACAGAAGGAGTTAAGGCAAAAGCTATCAAAGTGGGTTTAATTACCCCAGCACAAGCCAAAAACCTATCTCCTATCGATATTTATGACCTACTGTTCCAGCCTGGTTTCACCACTAAAGACCAAGCTGATGATTTGGCGGGGCGTGGTGTCGGTTTAGACGTAGTAAAAACAAAAATCAGTGAAATCCGAGGGACAATCACGATTGATTCTGCTTTAGGCAGAGGAACTACCTTTACCATTCGTCTGCCGCTAACACTCAGTATTTGTAAAGCTTTGTGCTGCGTCTCTGATAAAGCGAGAATCGCCTTCCCGATGGACGGCGTGGAAGATACTCTCGATATACCTGTAAAAAATATTCAGCAAGGTGCGGATGGTGAAAAATTTATTACTTGGCGGGATAGAACGTTGCCATTTAAACCTTTAAAGGAACTTTTAACCTTTAACCGGCAACTGAGTCGCGGTAACGTCTACGGTGGTAATCGAGATGACGATATGATTTCCGTAGTTGTAGTGCGATCGACAAGTACATTAGTTGCTTTACAGATTGACCAAGTACTCAGCGAACAAGAAATAGTCATTAAGCAATTTGAAGGGCCAGCACCCAAACCCGTTGGGGTAGCTGGTGCTACAGTCTTGGGTGATGGTCGAATTATGCCTATTGCTGACGTATTGGAAATCATTGATATCTTCCAAGGACGGACTTCCAAACAAAGCGCTGTCAGCATTTTGAATCAGAAAGCTGGTGCTAATGTACCAGAAGCCCCCGCGCCTAAGATTGACCCAACAGTATTAATTGTCGATGACTCAATTACAGTTAGAGAATTGTTGTCCTTGACCTTTAATAAGGCGGGTTATCGAGTCGAACAAGCGCGTGATGGTCAGGAAGCTTGGGATAAACTGCGTTCCGGCTTGCCTTGTGACCTTGTATTCTGTGATATTGAAATGCCTCGCTGCGATGGTCTAGAATTGCTTTCTCGTATTCAAAAAGACCCGAATCTTAACCATCTGCCTATTGCTATGCTCACTTCGCGGGGTGCAGATAAGCACCGGCAAATGGCTGTTAGTTTGGGTGCGAGTGGTTACTTCACCAAACCTTATTTGGAAGAAGCTTTGTTAGAAGCGGCATCACGAATGCTTAAAGGCGAGAAATTGGTTAACAGTAGCAGTAATGGTTAAGGATCACCGGGGTAAATGCTTGCATCTGCCCAATCTGATTGCAACCACAGATGAACTTGTTCATCTGTGGTTTAATTTTCTTAAAACACACTTTTGCAAGAAGTCTACTATTGATCTAACCAGTTCAGCAGCCCAAGTGAAGTTATACTTCCTACAAAGTGAGCGCCCATCAGATTGACGTTTGCCAAAACTACAAAAAGATCCAGGGAACGAATGACATTTTCAGGTCTATAGACTGCCACTCCTTGAGGCAGAGCTAGAGATTTCGCTACTACGGCAGTAACGGTCACTTCAGATGCTAAAAAACCTAACAATAGCCCGATCAAACTGACGATTAATCCAATGCGTAATACTTGAATTACGTCTTCTTTCCTTGGATGTAATTCACGATTAGGCGACTGTAAAAGTTTGTCTAAACGTCTATAGCGGAAAACCCAATAAAGCCTGAAAAACAGCACTAAAATTCCAATAATACCTAAAAAGACTCCAAACCCCATGACCGGATTTGTCATTGTTTGGAAAGTGGAACTACGGCTAAATATTGCCAACAACAAAGCCAAAAAAGAAACAGCGCCTAGTGCTAACTGTACCCAGAAGCTAATCGGTCTGACTACGCGAAAAGTAGCTGCAAATTGTTGTTTAGTCGGTGCAGGCAAGTAGGACTTTAAATTACTTGTCATGTTCATCCCCTGATAGCATGAATAAATTATTTCTTAAATTCCGGTAACTGACCAAGGGGAGTTAGATCAACTTTTGCACCCCACCTTAACAGTTACTTTAAACAGCATTTTATTCTCACTTGAGATAGAGGCTTTTGAACTGAAAGACTCTAAGCTAAAAACAAAAGTAGTAAAAATAAGGCTAAAAAGCACTACGAAAGGGTTTATATTAAATAGTAAGGATATCGAAATGAAAAGTACAGATCCTGAAGTTAGAGATAGAGAAAGAATTGCAGGCTCTGGAACTGGTATTGTGGTTGGTGTCTTAGAGGATGTCTGAAAAGTTTTTAATTAATCATATTTATTACCCAAAATCGT